>JBAXLO010000022.1:0-33151 GCA_037134755.1 Bacteroidota bacterium
AGATATAATAATGGTTTTAGATAGGCACGACCAACTATTTTGTCTATTACGCCAATAATACTATTATAAAATGCTTAATAACGAATTACAGGAAGAAATGCCTAAAGTTTGTAGTGAGCTAAATTACTTAAAGTTGGAAGAAAATTACTAATTACGCCTTGTTGCCGGTAGGAAATACTTAGTATATCAATCCGTAAACAGTAATTCGTAATTAATCAAAAAAAGCCGCTATCAAATTAATGATAGCGGCTCTATTTATATTATAGCAATATAGAATTATTTCTTGAGGTGCACTCCTTTAACTATCACATCGGCAATCTCCCATGTAGGAACATTTACCGAGCCGCATGTGTACTTGAATGCCACATATACATTGGTAGCATGTACAAACGATAGATCGAGATCGCCTGAACCAACAAAATTCCAATCGGCTCCGGCAGGTAAAGCAGCTCCAGTAATCTCTGTCCATGTAGCTACTGTTGGGTCACCAGTTCCGCTATAATTGGTCGAATAATAAGTCTTTAATGAACCATCACCAGTAGTTCCAAATTTCATTGCTGACTGGAAGTTAAATTTAGTACTTGAATATTGACTAAAGTCTAAAGGAGGAGAGATTAACCAATCTTGATTAGTATCGCTTTGCGTAGCACTTACATAACCTGATATTTTAGCACAGGTAACAGCACCCGGAGTAGTATATTGCCCCCATACCTCAGTACCTTGCACACTGAATGAAGTAAATGCACCTAGGCCTGTTACAAACTTTTCTTCGATAAGCTTTTGAGAGTTGTCAACAACCCAGTTAAGATCATTCATGTCTCTAATATAGAACTGAAGTGTAGTATTATATTGCCCAAGTACACCAACGATATTACCTTTGCCTGTAGGCATAAGATTAGCTGCAAAACTAGCATAGTTACTTGTATATAATGTAATTTGATTGCCAGCATCATCAACTACTGTACGGCTTGTACCTGAAGTTGCAGTTACATCAGCAAATACTTGACCAGCTTCAAGAAAATGAACATTCTTAAAACATACCAAACGACTGTTAGCATTAGTAGGAACTGCTGCTAATGTGATAGTATCAGCTGCAGGACAAGCTTCAGGCCGTCCATCTAAAAATAAGTGAAGATCGATTATAGGATCAGGAATTCTACCGATAGCTCCAGCAGATACATAACCTAATTCAAACTGTCCTTTATATTCGCCCATCATCAAACCTTTACATTTAACATATACGGTTTGTCCAACTTTAAATGAAGTATAAAGGCTAGCTCTATCAAGTTCTAATTCGAGACCTGCAGTAGCATCTTCTATCATCATCTTTTTATATAAATTACCCGAAGCATCGTTAGCAACTACTATACCTTTTATTATTACAGTATCGCTTTTGATTGTATCTAAAGCACCAATAGTGTGCATTGCACGCAACTGAGCAATAGTAGTTGTAGCTGCAAAGTTTACATGAGGAACAATTACCGGTGGCTGATCAAAATTATTATCTTTAATACAGCTGCTTAAACCAAGTACTAAAACTATAAGGAAAAAGCTTATAAAGTTTGTTTTAAAAGTTTTCATATATATGTAATTATTATTATTTCTTTATTAAATTATTTAAATCATTAACTAAAAACGAACACTAAGGTTTAGGAAATAAGTACGACCAAAACCATAAAAATACTTGGGAGGAAATTTGTTAAGATCCTTATTTGTATAATCAAATCTCATTTGTTCGTATCCCCCTGTAACTATGTCTTTATTATCTAAAACATTACTAACACTTAAATTAATACTGTAATAAATCCCTTTAATAGTCCAGGATTTACCTACAGAAGCATCAACAGTTGAACCGTTAGGAAGTTTTTGTTGATTAACAATACTTGCAATAAGAGGATCACTTGGGTCCATATTGGCAACTGCTGCTGAAGTACGTCTGTCAGGATTGAAATCTAAGTACATCCCTGCATAATAGTTAAGATTTAGATTAACGAAATAATTTTTAGGATGACGATAATTAAGACCTAATGTCATAGCCGACTGAGGTGTTCCAGCTACGTAGAAGTTCTTCATATAAACAGTCTTGGTAACATCAGCCTGCGAACCATTATCATAACTAATAGTTGCAGTAGGGCGTGAAGTATAACGATAGTTGCCTAAAGAAGCTACAGTAGTTATCGAAATTCTTTGAGAAGCCTTAATCTCAGCACCAAATTCAATGCCTTGATGTGTTTTACTTACACCTGTCATCACATAATTAACGAATGTTGCTAAATCATCATCATAAAAGTATCTGATCTCACTTTGATCTTGAAACATTGTCTGGAACACAGTAAGTCTTAGTTTAAATGCAGGAAAACGGGCAATATAACTAATGTCACCAGCTTCTATCTTTTCACTCTTAATATCAGGAGTAAGTTCGTTCTTAGTACGTGGAGACACGAATGAATTAGCCTCATAAGGAGCACGTGTAGACCAATCTGCATTAGCTACAATAAAGTTTCTTCCATTAATCTTATAAGTAGCACCACCTTTTAAACCACCATCAATAAAGTTACTAACTTTAGAATCTCCATAAGAATTGGTTGGATAACGTCCGTTCATCATATTACCATGACGCCAGAAACTGGTAGCAGATAAATTACCTGCAAAGAAATAGTCAAGCTTGTTAGAAGTTAATTCTGTTTGAGCCCAAAGTAAACCACTGTTTACATGCATATCGTAATCATATCCGAATTTATCACCAACATTAATCTTACGATTAGGATTGTTTAAATCATTTTGAAGTTTATTAGTATCACCAATAAAATCTTGTTGAGCAAATTGGTCAATATCTACCCAATAGTTACCACCTAACAAATCATTAAGTACTTTAAAGTTATGACTAACCAATGATTTTACTTCTAATCCACCATCAATACGTACATTTTTATTAACCTCTTTATTTAATAAGGTAGAAAAACTAAATTGATTCTGATCGTTTCTGCGTTCTTCAACTATATAATTAGCTTGAGTTCCCATATAGTTAGCAAGATAGTTTATCTGATATAGTTTGTTCCAATTTAACTGTGAAATTGATTGATTAGTTTGCCAAGCATTTGTACTGACAGCAATAGCATTAGCATCGGTTTGCCAACTTGGCAAGTAACGATAATAATCAGGACGAGGATCACTGGCATTATACCAGTTTAAAGCAGTATTACCACTATAGCCAAATGAATAACCAAGAGATGTAGTAAGTTTAGTTTTGCTATCTAACACAAGATAATCGCTTAAAATAATCATTGGCTCATGAGAGTCTTTTACTCTTGCATTTCTAACTTCACCATTTTGATAACCCCAGTTAGGATTATAATACTTATTATTAGTAAGATCATAAGCTTCCTGAACGGCACCTGCTTGCATACCTCTTTTAGTAGGAGCACCATAAGCAGTTAAGCCAATACTATGGGAGTTGTTAAATTTCTTTTCGATAGATACAAAATAAGAATTAGCATCATAAAAGATACCCTGCACATAACCTTCGCTACCCCATCTGCGTGAAGCACTAACGGTAAATGCCCAGTTGTTCTTCATTAAACCAGTAGAATAAGTAAGAGAAACACGGTTTGTGTACGTTTTATCTGATAAAGAATAACTAACTTTAAATTGTTTTCTTTGCAAAGATGCTCTTGTAGAAATGTTTGTTGCACCACCAACAGCTCCAAACGAAAAACGTGAAGGATTGATACCGCTGATAATTTCTTTATTACTTGTAGCATCATTCAATCCTCCCCATTCAGAGAAAGAAGGGCGACCATTTTCAGCATCATTTACATTAATACCACTCATGTACACAGAGGAATTATCGGAGTCATAACCACGAGTTCTAAAATATTCCTGTCCGAAAACATAACTAGCAGTAGATGTAAACACATCACCTGATGAATGTAAAAGTCCTGACACGCTCTGACCTTTATTATCATCTTCCAGATCGAGCGTTGATAAATTAACTTCCGAAATACCCTTTCTTTCTCCTTCTTCCGAAGCAACAGGAGTTAAAGAGATTTTAAGATTGTTACTTGCTGAATTAACTTTAATTATTAAAGTATAAGTTTCGAACCCAATAGCATTAACTAATAAAGTTCTTTCACCATAAGGCACATTACTTATTTCGAAATAACCATTTGCATCAGTTGTAGTTTTAAGTTCATTAAGTTGAACTACTACTTGAGGAATTGCTTTTTCTGTTGATGGATCAATAATAATACCTGACACTTTGCCCTGCTGAGCATTCAGATAAATTGAACTAAACAGAAGAAACAATAAAAGTAAAATTTGTTTCATTTTGTTATATGTTGATTTTTAATTTCTTTTTTTAGTTTATATTAGTAATATTTATAAAATTTGAATCTGCAAAGTAAAGGAAAATTTCGATACCTTTTACATTTTAACAATAAATTAAACTAAGAAAAATTAAAAAAGGAATTAATTTTAAAAAATTAACATTATAATTATATTAACTAAAGTATCTTTGCAAAAAAATAAATAACATATTTTAGTAGATCTACAAATTAAAAAATATTAATTGCATGAAACTTAAAAACATTCTTACCTCCCTATTTATTATACTACTTGTATTAATTTTAAAACCGATAAATGCCCAAGAAAAACAATATAAAGTTGGTTGTATAGGGTTTTATAATTTAGAGAACTTATATGACACAATCCATCAAGAAGGCATTAGTGATGAAGAATTTACTCCTGATGGAAAGAGTCATTGGACATCGGAACGTTATAATTTAAAGATAATACATCTTTCGGAAGTTATTGCTCAGATAGGTGACGAATTAGTTAAAGGCGGACCGATATTAATGGGGCTTTCTGAGGTTGAAAACAGAAGTGTTGTTCAGGATTTAATTAATGCACCAGCATTAAAGCCTTCTAATTATGGTATTGTTCATTATGATTCTCCTGATAAAAGAGGTATTGATGTTGCACTTATTTATCAGAAAGATCATTTTAAAGTTATTAATAGCTATCCTGTGCCATTAAACATTCCTGAAATGGAAGAGTTTAAGACAAGAGATCAGTTGGTAGTAAAAGGCTTGTTTGATGGAGAACCATTAAATATTATAGTTAATCATTGGCCTAGTAGAAGTAGAGGACAGTCAGTAAGCGAACCATTAAGAATAGCTGCTGCTAAATTATGCCGTTCGATAGCTGACTCGATGATGAGAGCAGATCAGAACACCAAAGTAATTATAATGGGCGACCTTAATGATGATCCTATTAATGAAAGTTTAACGAAAGCTTTTGCTGCTAATAGTACTATTGAAGACACTAAACCGGGAAACTTCTACAACCCGATGTATAAATTATTTAAAGAAGGTATTGGATCTTTAGCTTATCGCGATGAATGGAATTTGTTTGATCAAATAATTGTTTCTTATCCCTTATTAGGTAATGATAAAACCAGCTATAAGTTCTTTAAAGCAAAGGTATGTAACAAATCTTTCTTAGCTACTAAAGAAGGTGCATTTAAAGGCTATCCTTTCAGAACTTATGTAGGCACTACATGGCAAGGTGGTTACAGTGATCATTTCCCTGTTTACATCTTTCTTGTTAAACAAAAGTAAGAGCCTTTTAAATCCTTACCTAATAATGAAAAACAGTGTATGAATAACTACAAAACTCTTTTATACTATTGCCTGATCATTACATTTGCTTTGATTAGCAATCTAAAGATATGTGCTCAGAACTTCGAAGGTATGCTTACATATTCTATCATTTATAAAGCTAAAACAAAAGAAGCAAACCTTAAACAGTTGGCAATTGCTCAAGGGGATAGTGATGTTGTTTTTATTAAGAAGGGCTTCTATAAATCAATAAGGAAATATAAAAACGATACTATAGGGACTTTGATTTATAATGCTACTGATAGTATGAAATGTTCACACTTGAAAGGTGATAACTATAGTTTTATTGAGAGTTTCGGTAAAGATATATCTGAACGTGCAGTTAAAACTAACAATTATTCGGTATTAGGTAATAATAATTGTGAAGTTTACCAGAGCAAAAAAGGAAGTACTACTTACACTTTTTATATACTTAAGGGTTCTATTCCAAACTCTGGTAACGACATGTCATTTACTTATGTTATCAATCCATTTAATGGTATTTTAACCGGACTAACTATTGAGAATCCTAATTACATCTCAACAAGATTACTTGTCTCTAAGCAAGAATTAATGATTGATAATAAAGTATTTGATCTTGGTAAAACTATTAAGATAACTTCTCCTAATGATTTGACGAATGCTATTATTTCTTCTCAAAAACGTGACGAACTTCAGAAATGTATTAATAATAATGTGAAATATCCTTTCTATATGGATCTTAATAAACTGGAAGGTAAAGTATTTATTGATTTATTTATTAATAATGAAGGAAAGATATTTGATAAGAAAGTGGAAGCTGATTTCTTTAGAGAGACAACAAAATATGACAAGATAAGTAGTAAGAAAAGGGTTGAACGTATTCGCAAAAAGATTCAAGCAAAGATTATTGCATCTTTGGATAAGTATTGTATAAATGATATTAAAATTGAAATCCCCAAAACTAATACTGGTGTTGTTAACACAATGCTTAAAATCCCTGTTATATTTGGCAATATCTATTTTGATGATAGAGAATCTAATAATGATAATGATTCTTCTATTGAAATGAATGACAACAATGATTATCACGACTTTTATGAGAATTATGATTAATCGATTTATAAATTAAATTTATAATCTATATTTTAAAACAAATAAATGAGAAAGAGTTTATTCCTTATAGTTAGCGCAATAGGTTTATCGATACTATTTATAAGTTGGGGTGCTACCGGTCATAAAAAGATTAGCTTGAACTGCACACTTTCATTCAATCAAGCAATGAATCAGTTTTTAGTATGGGGCGATTCTTTGCAAATCCATTCTTCGGATGCCGATGATCGCAAGTCAACGGATCCTAATGAAGCGCCTAAGCATTATATTGATATTGACAATTATTCAGAATTTAATTTATATCATCATATCTCTCAAAACTATGATTCTTTAGTAGCGTTACACGGGCTTAGTTATGTGATACAACAAGGTATTCTTCCTTATGCTACCAAAACTACTTTTGACACTTTAGTAGCTTGTTTTCAACGTTTGGATTGGCGTAAAGCAATGCTCACAACCTCTGATCTTGGTCATTATGTTGGTGATGGGCACATGCCATTGCATATTACCAATAATTATGATGGTTCTTTAACCAATCAAAATGGAGTTCATTCGCGTTATGAATCTACTATGATTGATGCGCATGTAAATGATATTATTTATACAGGTGATACTATTTCGTTTATTACCAATGTTTCGCAATATATCTTTAATTATATTTATATTAATCACACTTATGTAGATTCTGTTTTACAGGCTGATGTTTATGCCAAACAGCTTGCCGGCAATACATATTCTACTGCTTACACCAATGCTTTGTGGGATAAATCAAAAGGTTTTACAACAATGTTATTCAAAAATGCATCCCATGCGCTTGCCGAATTGCTTTACACTGCATGGGTTACTGCCGGAAGCCCTTCGATGACTCCCCAGTCTGTTCAACAGCTTAACAACCCATCAAAAATAAAGCTACACTGTACACCCAATCCTTTTATTAATTCAATTAAAATTGAATATACTTTATTAAATAATAATGATAATATTAGTTTAGATGTAAAAGATATTAAAGGTAATAAAGTAGAAATGCTGTTTACAGGCAAAAAACTTGCAGGTACTTACCAATTACTATGGCAACCTAAAGGCGTTAAAGAAGGGGTTTATTTTATTACACTTAAAACTGACAATACTTCTGTTTCACAAAAAGTAGTCTATAATAAATAGAGTTTATTTGATTATTACATTAAATTTGCTTACTTAAAATTATAAGCAATTACTCCCAAATTACTGCATATATGCATGAATAAAGTTACAATATCTCTGTAAATCATAAAGATAATTGACTTTATGTTTCACTTTTAAGATAGTACTTCAGCTCAAAAACATTTGCAGGATGGGTCTTGTCACTTTCGGGAAGGGTCTTGTCAAAAACAAATCAATACCAATAAAAAAAATCCCTCCTTTTCAAAAATATTACTTGAAAGGAAAGGATTTAAATCACTTTATTAAATCTATTTTATTCTTCTAATAAATTTAAGTAATTGAAGTTTAAAACAAAAAGTATCCAAAGTTACACTCTTATAACTTTAAACACTACAGATATTTGTATCTTTCTTCCTCTTTTTTTAAGTTCGGTGACTAAGTGGAGTTGTATCCGAACATAGTGGAAGGTTGAGGTGGGTTTAATGAATTGTTTTATCAAACTAAAACAAAAATAAAATCTTCATGATATTCATTTGGGTTAATATTAGATATATTTAGAAACTTATATAAAAAGAGCGTTTAAAAATTGATTGATATAAATAAGTGTTTATTATAAGCTGCTGATATGATATATATTAATTTACAATTGATCTAATTTATCACTAAAAGGATGGACTTATAAAGAAAATTAATGGACTTTTTGTTTTAATTTATTCGTTGTATTGAGTTGTTTATTGACATTTGTATAGATTCGATGAGGTGTTGGAGTTAGGAATGGAGAGTGGTGATATATTTACAGGGAGTAACTAGAATTCTATAGAGACTTGTACTTTATTTATTGACTTGAATAGAAAATAAATTGAGGTTGTAAACTTTTCTAAAGATAATCAAAAGCGATTTACTAGGATTAAAAAGCGATTTATTGATATTGAAAAGATATTTATAGAGTTCATCAGGAAATTTATAGTGGTTAAAAAGACATTTATTGAGGTTATCGGGAATTCTAAAGACATTGTGAAGTTATTTACTGAAGTTGCCAGAAATTCTAAAGACATTATGAAGTTATTTATTGAGTTCAAAAGGAAAATTATTCGTTCCATTTAAAGATTTATTCGTTCCATTAGGAAGTTTATTGAGATTTATTGAAGAAATTATTGCACAAATAGGTTTTTTTATTGCACAAACGGTAAATTTAAGTGCACAAATGGAAATTTAATAAAATTTTAATTAAAATTACTAATTATGCTTATGAAAGGCACAATTACGAATTATGAAAAAATTAATGCCTGAAATTGAAAATTAAAATTTCACACTAAGGTATTAACAAAGGATACAAAGAAGTTTTAAAATAGGACAATGGTTATAGAAGGAAGTTTATATCGTATATTCTCTAAAAGGTATATAGAACGCTGATGAAGCGGATTTTCAAACGCTGATAATTGCAGATTATTTTTATCGGTTGTTTTCTTTTTTTAACGGTGGAGAATTTCACGCTAAGAACGCAAAGGAATTTCGCAAAGGATGCAAAGACTTTTAATGATGGGACAATTGTGACTGATGGGACAATTGATTTTGTGATTTGGCAAATTGGCGAATTAGCAATTTGTGAATTTGTGATTTAGTGATTTCGCGATTTGGTGATTTATTTATTATTATTTTATCTAAAATAAAACCTTACTTTTGTATGCAATATTAAAACCTATAAAAATAGTATCAATATGACTTTAGCCGAAATATTAAAAGACTCCAATTATAAGATAACTCTAAAAGAAATAATCGACCACTTGGTTTGCCGGCTTTGTGGGTTGAGTAAGGAGAAGATTAAGATAGAGGAAGGGGAAGAAATAATTGATAATTAATAATTAAAAGTAACCTTATTTCAAATTATATACCTTAGTAGCAATGAATACAACCACAACACCAAACCTTATTACATTATTTCAAAACATTAATAAGGTTAAAAAGATTCGTATGTTACAAGTGCTACTAAGGTTGTTAACTGGGAATAAGGTTTAGAAACAAAAAATAATAATAAAATAAATTAAAACAATAAAACAATGAAAATATATATTCGCAAAACAATTACTAAAGATAATATAAAAGATATAGTAATTACTGAAGAGGATAGTGAGAAAGATGACATCAAGATCAAAACTGATGTTATTATTATTGATCTTGTTAATAGACTTACTACAAAAGAAGAGATTCAGTTGAGTAATGCACTTAAAAAAGAAGATATGGTGATTGTAAAGGATAAAAACGGAAAAGTAGAGTATTTCGATTGAATTTAACAATAGAGAATTATACTAGTTGGTTGTAGTTTGAAGTCGTTGTTCGAAGTTTCCGAACTTCGCATCAATAAATTGTAGTTTTTAACTACAATCACTTCATGCCGCATAAGCGGAATTAAAATTTATAGTCTTCACATCTAATAATAGGAAGCTTTACTTTCAATACAATTCACAATATAACCAATACACTGTAAAATTTTATTATTAACCTTACATTCATTGTGATTTTACTTAGCAAGCTTACGTAAAAATGATGTTTTACGAATGAGAAATATCAAAATTTTATCAAATCTTTAATTACATGTTTTAACAAATTGTTGCCTTGCGGTAAAAAAACTAAATAATCACCGCATAATTGCGGTAAACAATTTGTATATTTGCCGCAAAATAATTTAAATAATGGCAAAATACATTTATGAACATAAAAACTGGACAGATTTTTCGTGGCACGACAAAGCCATTAATTCTATATTTGGCGAGGTACGGCTTATACAAGGTAAAATAATAGGGCAAATGAATGCTTTAGGCTTTTCTGCTAAAGAAGAAGCAACTCTTACTGCCTTAACCTTAGATGTTGTAAAATCATCAGAAATAGAAGGCGAATTGCTCAATTATAACCAAGTTCGTTCGTCAATTGCCAGGCGTTTGGGCATTAATACAGCAGGTCTTGTGCCAAGTAGCCGCCACATAGAAGGCGTAGTAGAAATGATGCTTGATGCTACCCAACGTTACACATTATCATTAACCGAAAAACGTTTGTTTGGTTGGCATGCTGCACTTTTCCCAACAAAATACAGCGGACCTTACGAAATAGAAGTAGGCCAATACCGTACAGGAGAAATGCAAGTGGTTTCGGGAGCAATGGGTAAAGAAAAAGTGCATTACGAAGCCGTAAAGCCTGAATTGGTAAAGATGGAAATGGACAAGTTTTTGAATTGGTTCAATAGCGAAAACAGTCTTGATCCTGTTTTAAAAGCCGCCATAGCACACTTTTGGTTTATTATCATTCATCCATTCGAAGACGGAAAAGGCAGAATTGCAAGAGCCATAACTGATATGTTGCTTGCCCGTGCCGAAGGTAGTGGAGAACGCTTTTATAGTATGTCGAGTCAAATATTAACTGACCGCAAACGCTATTACGAAGTTTTACAAAAAGTGCAACATAGTTCAAGAGACATTACTGAATGGTTAGACTGGTTTTTGCATTGTCTAAAAAATGCTATGCTCGCCACCGAAAACATAACAAAGAAAATACTGTACAAAGCTGAATTTTGGAAACTACACGAACATACTCCTATCAACGAGCGTCAACGTTTAATACTCAACAAACTTTTTGACGATTTTGAAGGAAAATTACAAACCTCTAAATGGGCTAAAATTACCAAAACTTCTACTGACACAGCCTTACGGGATATAAAAGACTTGATAGAAAAAGGCATTTTGAAACAAACAAACGAAAGGGGACGAAATGCTAATTACGAATTAGAAGACTTAAAATTAGAATAACAACTGACATTAGAATTTGGAAAAGGAGTGGGGTCGAGGTGCACCCTGAATGTGATTTTTATCCTTTCTTATAATAAACCCTAGCTCTGGATTTAAATATAAGAAATAAATGCAATAGGAAATTACTTTAAAAGGGTAATCGAACCGTGCAGCTGCCTTTGAATGCGATCATTATTAATACTATAATTGATAAGGCAATAATAAACACCATCCGGACACATCTTACCTTGGTATCTGCCATCCCATATAGTATTCTTGCCTGAGCCTTCGAATATTAAATTGCCCCATCTATTATAGATGTACATCGAAATATTCTGAACATTAGTGTAAACAGGATAAAAAGTATCGTTTATACCATCATCATTAGGTGTAAAACAATTAGGCATCCATATCTCGGAATTGCATTCAGCAATATGAATTGAATCAATAGCATAACAACCACCATTGGAAACACTAACCCAATAATTACCCGGATTGTTTACATTTAGAAACGCTTGAGTACTTCCATTAGACCATAAGTAAGCTGTATATCCGACGTCTGCATTAAGAATAATTAAATCTCCGGGACACATCACAGTGTCTCTACCTATATATACTGTAGGTTTTTGAAAGAAAGTAATGTTAATAGTATCAGAATTATGACAAGTACCATCAACAACATTAACCCAATAACTACCGGCATTCCACACTTTAATAGTCTGAGTTGTTGCACCTGTATTCCATAAATAAATACTGCCTGTATTTGCGGCATTCAAATTTATAGTATCACCAATACAAAAAGAGGTATCAATACCTAAATTTACACTTAAAGGAATAAACAATAATTGAACGGTATCCATACCTACACAGCCACTATAATTAATAACTTTAACAGAATAAATACCTTGTGTGGTAATATTTATCTGCTGAGTTGTAGCTCCGGTACTCCAAAGATAAGTAGCGCCTGCATTATTTGCATCTAAAACAAAAGGATCACCCAAACATAAAGTAGTGTCATTACCTAGATTAACTATTGGTATTGGAGAAATATTTATACTAATAGTATCCGAATTAGAACAATTACCAATATTAACCTTTACCCAATAACTACCGACACTATTAACTGGGATTTGTTGAGTTGTAGCGCCTGTATTCCAAAGATAGATAGCTCCGGGATTGTTTGCATTTAAAGTAGTAGTAGCCCCCTGACAAATAGTAGTATCATTACCAAGATTAACTATAATAAAAGGGATTACATTTACGTGAATAGTATCCGTTGCAAAACAGCTGCCATTAGAAACTTTAACCCAATAAGTACCTGTATTAGTGATATTAATTTGTTGTGTAGTAGCTCCAGTACTCCAGGTATATATTAAGCTAGGATTGCCTGCATTTAAAGTAAGAGGATCACCTTGACATATCGTAGTGTCATTCCCAAGATTAACAACGGGCATAGGTAAAACAGTCACTAAAATACTATCGGTCATTGTGCTTAAGCAATGGTCTGTAACGTTTATAAAATAAGTTGTTGTGCCTGTAGGAGAAGTATTAATAGTAGATCCTGTACTACTTAGTGGACTCCAATTATAAATAATAGGAGAAACTCCCCCACTTGCATTTGCATGAAGCACAACATTGTTGCCAATACATATTGTTGTGTCATTGCTTGGGTTAAGATTAATATTAACTTTATCAATAATATAAATTGTATCCTTAATAGTAGTACAACCATTGGTAATAGTCAAAATAACAGTCTTATTACCTGTAGATCCATTATCAAAAGGATGAATAATTAATGCAGTTGAATCTTGTCCTGTAGGAATTGTAACGCTATCAGGTATAGCAGTATAATCAGTACCATTAACAGCAGTTCCGCCAATTGTATAATTGATAACCAGAGGCGAAGTAGCAGGATAAGTTGTCTTAATTACTATTTTACCATCCGAACAACCTTTTATAGCATTATGTCCTAATGCAGTATCTGAATATATATTACTTACAAGAAACGCATTTGTAGAAAAACTACTTGCTTCAAGAAACACACCTGAATCATATAGTCCATTGTATCCGTCAGCAACAGCCATCTTTAAATGATAAGTCTGGCAAGGAACCACTTTGCAAGAAGCTATCAAAGGTTTTGTAAACCCACCAAAAGCAATTGTAGTTCCATTAATAGCAGCATTGTTAACAAAAAGACTTGAATACGCTAAAGACAAACATCCACTTGCTGAATAACTGCCTCCGGGTGTACCCGAATTAACACTATTGACTGACACAGGTATATTTGTACCCGGTATTAAAGCTATATTATAATTGGTATAATTACCACCTGCGGGATTTGCACCGGTTACGAAAAAAGCAAAGATATCCTGATACTGTGAACATATAAAATTAGGATATTCTTCGGAACCAAAAACATATTTAAACTTAATAGTATCAGAGATTGGCACAAAATCAAACTCAAGTTTACATGCATCATACGTTAAGCAACTATTATTTATAGCATTTAGATTTGCATCGCCTACTAAACCAAGATTTGTCGACATAAAATAACTTGCAGGATTAGCTATCTGCGATGCTGTTCCGGTACATAGAATAATACCATTGCTTAGACTTAGATTAGTAGTATTGCCATTGCTAAAAGTGCCTTTTGAATTTACACCACCGGTATATGTTATGTTAGAGATTGTAACGCCAGTTCCAACAAAATTTTGCACCATTTGATTTGCTGTAACTGATGAGTTAATCAATAGCTGCCCCATTGCAAAATTAGCAGAGAGAAGGAATATAATAATTATAAATTTTATTTTTTTCATTAAAAAACGAAATAATATAGCTGGCAAAATTATATAAATAACTTAACTTTCAGGTTAATTTTAAATTAATAAAACATTAATTATATTAATATCTTTTAAATATGTATGATATTAAATCAGTTTGATATATAGCTTGAGTAGTAATAAGAACAAGTATAAACATGCGAAAATAGATATAGTTTAATTTTCGTGAACTTATTATGAAATATTATGGAGCTATTTTATTTCCTTCTCTTTTTGCCATCATTACGCTTTTCTTTAGGTCTTTCTAAGTCGGTCATATCCCAATAAACCGGTTTCCCTAGAGCTTTGTCTTCTTCAACAAAAGCAAAATCCATTTGCTTTTTGGCAATATCAACTCTTATAATCTTAATCTTAACCCTATCACCAAGTTTATATTTATGCCCATACCTCTGCCCGATTACTTGATAATTATCTTCATCAAGATAGTAATAATCATCAGCCATTGTCTTTAACGAAACCATACCCTCGCATTTATTGCCTTCAATCTCTACAAACAAACCCCATTTACTTACACCTGAAATCAAACCATAAAAAGTCTGTCCAATCTTATCTGATAAATATTCTGCTTGTTTGTATTTAATAGAAGCACGTTCGGCATCAGCAGCTTTCTTCTCCATATCAGATGAATGCTTACACTTTTCTTCATACTCTCCCTTACTAACAGAAGGTTTATTGGCGAGATATAGAGAAAGCAAACGATGCACCATCAAGTCAGGATAACGGCGGATAGGCGAAGTAAAATGAGTGTAATATGGGAAAGCCAAACCATAATGACCAATATTCTCAGTTGAATAAAAAGCCTTAGCCATAGTTCGTATAGCAATGGTTTCAATCATGTTCTCCTCTCCTTTTCCTTCAATAGCTGTAAAGAGAGTATTAAAAGAATTAGCAAGATTCTTACGATTACCTATCTTCATTTTATAACCTAGCTTAGTAAGAAACTGTATAAAAGTCTCTAACTTTTCAGGATTAGGTTCATCATGGATACGATACACAAAAGTCTTAGCTTCGTTGCTACTGTTTTTCTTTTTGCCTATCAATTCGGCAACCTTCTTGTTTGCTAACAACATAAAGTCCTCAATCAATCTATTTGAATCCATTACTTCTTTAACAAAAACTCCTAAAGGTTTGCCTTCGTCATCAAGTTTAAATTTTACTTCCGTAGATTTAAAGTTTATAGCTCCTACTTTAAACCTTTCTTCCCTTAACTTAAGTGCAAGATTATGCAATACTAATATCTCATCAACAAACTCACCATCCTTTGCATCAATTATCTGTTGCACTTCACCATAATTAAACCTGCGATCAGAATGAATAACAGTTTTACCAAACCATTCTTTTGTTATCTTTGCATCGTCATCCATTTCGAACACTGCCGAATAACAAAGCTTATCTTCATTAGGTTTTAAAGAACAAACACCATTAGATAATTTCTCAGGCAACATAGGTATAACCCTATCAACAAGATATATTGAAGTGCCTCTTTCGTAAGCTTCACCATCAATCAACGAACCGGGAGTTACATAATAAGAAACATCTGCAATATGAACACCGACTTCCCATTTACCATTGTCGAGTTTGCGAATAGATAAAGCATCATCAAAGTCCTTAGCATCTTCCGGGTCAATAGTAAAAGTAATAACATCGCGGAAATCTCTCCTATGTTTTATTTCACTTTCAGGAATCTGTTCAGGTATTTTATTAGCTTCCTTTTCTACATTATCAGGAAATGCAAGAGGGAATCCATACTCAATAAGAATACTTTGCATCTCTACATTATTCTCACCGGGTTTGCCTAACACATGTATTATTTCGCCAAAAGGATTGTTGGCACGCTCGGGCCAGTCAGTAATTCTTGCCAATGCTTTATCTCCATTTTGTGCACCATTTAGATGATCTAAAGGAATAAAAATATCAACAGGAACATTATTATTATCAGGCACAAGGAAAGCAAACTTCTTTGATATCTGAACAATTCCTACAAAATCTTTCTTAACTCTTTCGAGGATCTCAACTATCTGTCCTTCTTTTTTTCTACCTTTTCGGGCCGGAAATAAATGTACCTTAACTTTATCCCCGTTAAGGGCATGATGGGTATCAGTAGATGCAATAAAAATATCTTCACCTCCGTCTTCGGTAATAATATATGCTTTACCGGTTTGTTTCATATCAACAATACCGTTTACATACGACTTACTTATAAGCGTTTCGTTGACATATAAAGGATTGAGTTTGTATTTCCCACGGCTATCTTCAATTAAAGCTTCTGAAAGAAGTAGTTCATAGAGTATATTTATAATTAACTGTTTACTTGCTTTATCATCTATCCCTAACTTTGCCGACACCTGCTTATAATTCATAGCAGAAAAGGGATCATTTATAAACACCATCAATACATTATTGACAAAAGCATTGTTACTTTTAAACGGTGTGATACTATTATTTTTCATTAATGTGTGTATTATGAAGCATTAAGAACACTTCAGTTCTTGTTCGAAATCTTTACCAAATATACGAATTATTTTCGAATAAACGTATATAAATTATAATGTTAATATTATTATGATGTTATTCTTTAAGTTTTAAAATAAAAATCTCGAAAGGTAATTATAAAACAATATCATTGATAAGTTCATCGTGGCTTTGAGTACCATCAATAATATTAGACCTCACATTAAGTGAAATATCATAATCATTGAAGTTAGTACTTAATAGTTTTTGAATAGACATCTGAATATTTGATAACAAAAAATCAAGTTTCGTCATTGAGTTCTCGGGCGAAATAATAAGGAAAATATTATTAGGAGTTATCGTTAGTATATCTGTTGGCAAAGTTGTATTCTTTAGGAAATCTGCAATCTCTGATAATAATTTATCATATCTTATTTCGAGTTTTATCTTTTGAGCCTCAGGAAGCACTAATTCTAGCTTACCAATACTTCCATACTTCTGATTTCGTTTAACTCTTTCGATTTCATACTTCAAAAAGGTTTCAAAAGTTGAATAAGTGATAAAGCCATAATGTGTTTGGCGTGGCTTTTCTTCTTCAACTTCTACGGGTTGTTTAGTTGTAATAATTTCTTTGCCCATCAACTGATAACTATAGATATTAGTTTCGATAAGCTTATCAATTTGATTTATTTTTTCGCAACTAAAACAAAAAGCACTTATAACAGGTTCGGTAAATTGATGCTTACATTCTAAACAATGATAAACTACTGAGCTAATCCCAAAATCAACACCATTATTCTTTAATTCTAACTTACATTTAGGACAACGCAATCCTTCATCTTTCTTAAACTCGCGCTCCTTACCTTCATATTTACAAACAAAATGATGTATTTTATTCTCATTTGTTAAATTATAGCCACCACATTCAGGACATGTTTCTCTAAAATTAATAAATGAAGAAAAACAATTGGTACACAAATGCAGTTTATCTACAAACTTCTTTTCAAGATATTCAAGTGCACATAAATCCGAAAGAAGTGTAATCATCTTTTTAATATCTATATCCGAAAAATGCAGACTAAGAATAGGATATTCGTAACCTATTAGTGAATTTTTATTTACCAGAGGCTTTAATATCATATCCCTCGAGTACATATATCGCAATATCTTAGCAACGATTCTTTCTTCTGTAATGTTTAATCCGGCAGGTTCAAACTTATCTTTAATATCTTTAATTTTTATTAAAGTAGCTTGAATTTCACTTTCAATTATTGATGAAACAACAGCATCACAAAGCGTAATAATTAAGGGATCCGAAATATCATCGTAAGATAAAATAAAAACGGGGATAAGATAAATAGACTCAATAAAAGAGCTTCTGATATTTTTAAGAAAACTAATGCAACCTTCTTTATCAGTATAATCCAGAATAATAGCATCACAAATAACAACAGATTTAACATCTGTATTTCTGAAATCAGAAATAAGATGTATCTCTTTGTCGAGTGAATTAACTATTCTTTTACCAATAATATCAGAAGACATAAATCAGTTTTAACGTATATGTAATTTTTGAGCAAAAGTAAGCAAAATAATCCGAACTTCTATTATTTAGATATTTCAACATTTTGATTAAAGTACTTTTTCCATAAAACTAAATCTTTTGAATTAACAGGATTTATCTCAACATGTACTATTTGCTTGCTTTCATCGTCTTTGTTTTTATTCACTTCTAATCCTATATTCTGGTTAGATATTCTGCCATAGCTCTTAAACCCATCAGCAAAATATATTGTCATAAGCTTTCTTTTAGGATATTTATCATACATATCCTTATCAATAGCAGCTTCAATATAGAGATAATCAATATCTGAGAAACTTATAATAATTTGATTATTATAAATCAAATCACCTAAAGGTTTATGTATTTTAGTTATTATTCCATTATGTGATGATACAAAGAATGACTCCGGCAATGTGGCATCGTCATCAATATAAGGCTTATATTTAAACAATGTATCGCCAATATGAATGGCATCACCTGTTTTAATATTATACTTTAACACTTTACACTTTTCGTTTAATTTTATCTGCGTATTTGCACCAACTACTTTGCCTGACAATCTATTACCTGAATAGGTTTTAACAAAATAAATCAATAAAGGAATTATTATAACCATTACAATATAAAACACCAATCTCCTACGATTCTTTTTCTCTATTGGAGCCCCTTTCTTAATATTATTTGGTGTTTTCGGAACTGATTTATATCTAAACTGCTTCATTAATTAGTTATTATTAAGATTATTTTCAGTGTTAATGTTTAGTTTCTACTTAATTATGATTAACAAAATATTTATATTTAACAATACAAAGATAAGGCTTATTACGAAATAAAAATGTTTTTGTTTTGATTAGTTTTAAAATGATAATAATAAATGAAATTGGCAGGATAATTACAAAAGGACCCATTTCCTCTCCTAAGCTTGTTATCGTCGATCGGAAGCTTTGCATCGTCGATCGGAAGCTTGTTATCGTCAATCGGAAGCTTTGTATCATCGATCGGAAGCTTTGTATCATCGATCGGAAGCTTTGCATCGTCGATCGGAAGCTTTGCATCATCGATCGGAAGCTTTGCATCGTCGATCGGAAGCTTTGCATCGTCGATCGAAAGCTTTGCATCGTCGATCGAAAGCTTGTTATCATCGATCGAAAGCTTGGTGTCGTTAACCGGAAGTATCTAAGGAAAATGGGGAAACTTTAGTTTTGGAAGGTCATCCTTAAAAAAAGAACTACCTTACCTTCGCATATAACTACCTTCACTTACTTTTAAAGTATATTTATGGTGTAATATGTTGATTACACAAATTATTCACTTCACGATTTATACTCCTTTTACCGTTAACTTAATTAATATTACCGTAAACTGATTTATTTGTATTAATAATTGAATTCGGTACGTTTTAATAATATAAAGCGTATCTTTGTTGTGGCTAATTTAACTAGATCTTTCTAAGTCGTCATTACGAGGAGGAACGACGAAGCAATCTGCTGTATAGATGAATATTGAGATTGCTTCACTTCGTTCGCAATGACGATAGAGTAATTAAGGAAACATTTGCACAGAATTTGATACATCATTACTTAAAATAAATCATGTTATGAAAAGAAATTTGTTTTGTTTGATAGCCCTTATCGGGATAATGGCTATTTCGATGAACACTGTTTATTGTCAGAATAATAATAAGAAACAGAAGACTTTGACAGGGAAAGAAGAATACGCTGCCGAGTGGAAAAAGATTGATGAATTTACAAATAAAGGCTTGCCTAAATCGGCTCAGGAGATAGTTGATAAGATTTATAAAGAGACCAAGCAGAGCAAGAATGCACCTCAGTTTGTGAAAGCTGTGCTTTGTAAGATAAAACTCAACTCTAATTATGAGGAAAACTATCAGGTTAAGAATATTAATGCAGTTGAAGCTGAGATTAAAACAGCTACCTTTCCGGTAAAACCCGTCTTGTATTCCATGTTAGCTGATCTTTACTATGGTTACTATCAAAACAACAGGTATACGATCCTCGACAGGGCTGCAACCGTTGATTTTGATCAAAAGGATATTGAAGTTTGGGATGCACGTAAGCTTTTGGCTGAGATTATATCCAATTATCGCAAGTCATTGCACAATCCACAGGAGTTAAAAGCTACCAATATTAATATATATGATGCAGTTATAATAAAAGGTAACGGTACCAGAAGATTTCGTCCTACCCTGTATGATTTTCTAGCTCATAGAGCTATTGATTTCTTTATGAACGAAGATTATGGACTAACGCAACCAGCCGATCATTTCGAACTTAACAATGATGATTACTTTCAACCATCACAACAGTTTGCTAAGCTTAATATAAAAATCAAAGACAGTCTTTCTTTAGATTATTATGCTATTAATCTTTTGCAGGATCTAGTTGAGTTCCACCTCAACGATGCGAATCCAGAAGCTTTGATAGATGTTGAGCTTAAAAGATTGCAGTTTGTAAACTCCAAGGCAACGTTGCCCGATAAAGACGAACATTATTTGCAGGCATTGATTAAACTGGATAAGAAATATGTGAATGATTCCATGTCAACAGAGGTTTCATACTATGTAGCGCAACAATACATAAAGAGAGCTGATAAATACAATCCACTGCTTTCGCAGGATAATAAATGGGATAAAAAGACAGCTTACGAATATTATGAAAATGCTATCAAACGTTTCCCTCAAAGCTATGGAGCTAGATTGTGTAAGGTAGCCATGCAGGATATTCCCAAGCCCAATGTGTCAATTACTATGAATGATGCTAATGTTCCTGATAAACCTATTCTTTCGTTGGTTAACTATAAGAATCTAAAGACAATCTACTTTAAAATTGTAAAGACCGATCCTGAGAAAGACAAAAACTTAAGGAATAAGCTTACCTCAGCCCAGCTAATAAATAGTTATGCTTTATTAGATGCGGTCAAAGAATGGGATATTAATGTTACTAATGATGGAGATTTCCAAAGCCATAAGATAGAAACTAAGATACCTGCACTTCCCTATGGTTATTATATATTGCTTGCTTCTTCTACTAAAGATTTTAGTTGCAAAGAGCAGGTAGTTTCCGATAATAGTTTCTGGGTAACCGACATCAGTTATGTTGACAGGAGAGAATCTCATGGTGCTCTTAATTATTATGTCCTTAATCGCGAAACCGGGCAACCTATGAAGTCAGTTAGTGTAAAGGCTTTTACCAGAGATTATGATTATAAATCGAGAGCTTATTATACCAAGCTTTGGAAAGAGTTTACAACTAATAATGAAGGTTATTTTGAGATCCCTCCCATGACAAATAGTAACGACTATAAGTATTTCTACATGGAGTTTAATACTAATAAGGATAGATATATTACGAGCAATTACTTCTCTCAAAACGCTTATTATGTTTACGATGTAAAGCCTGTTGTTACTACTCATTTCTTTACAGATAGGTCTATTTATCGTCCGGGTCAGACTGTTTATTTTAAAGGTGTCGTTATTGAAAGCATCGGCGAAGACCATAAAATAAAGCCGAATCATATTACCAAAGTTATCTTTAAAGATGTGAACTATCAAAAGGTAAGTGAATTGTCGCTTACAACTAATGAGTACGGTTCTTTCAGCGGAAGCTTTACAGCTCCTGTTACAGGACTTACCGGAAGAATGACTATCGTGAATGAAACAGGGAGTTGCTACTTTAATGTTGAGGAATATAAACGCCCTAAGTTTGATGTGACAATCAATCCTGTAAAAGGAAGTTATAAGCTGAATGAAAAGGTTAGTGTTACCGGGAATGCAAAGGCGTATGCAGGCAATAATATCGACAATGCAAAAGTGAAATATCGTGTTACTCGTCAAGCTAGATACCCTTATTATTGCTGGTGGTGGAGACCCGTACATTCATCTACTTCAATGGAGATTACCAATGGCAATTGCACTACTGATGACAATGGGGAGTTCAAGATTGACTTTAAAGCTATACCTGATTTAAGTATTGACAAGAAAGACAACCCTGTGTTTGAATATACTATTAATGCTGATGTAACAGATATTAATGGTGAAACACATTCAACTTCGCAAGTTGTATCGGTTGGGTACAATGCTTTAATAGCAAATGTAGATGTTCCGGAAGATGTTAATAAACTTGATGAAAATATCTTCCCATTAAAGATAACTAACTTAAATGGACAAGTTGAACCGGCTGTTGGTGATATTACTATTTACAAACTTAAACAATCTGACAAAGTATACAGGGATAGGAAGTGGGAAAGACCTGATTTGATGGGCATGAGTAAAGCAGAATTCGAAAAGAATTTCCCTTATGATATCTATAAGGATGAAAACAACATCACCACCTGGGAAAAAGACAAACAAGTCCAACTAACACATTTTATTACTCCGGCTGATTCAACACTTAAGCTTGAAGATATAAAACAATGGCAACAGGGAATGTATTATCTGGAGCTAAAAACAAAAGATAAGTACGGTACAGAGGTAGTAGTTAAGAAGTATTTTACTGTCTTCTCAACTGAAGAAAAGGCAGTAGCTAAGAATGATATTATTTGGTTTAAAATGTTAAAAGATAAAGGAGAACCGGGTGATAAAGCCTCATTCTTAATAGGCAGTAAAGATAAGAATGTAAGTGTTCTTTATGAAATAGAACTTAAGAATAAGATAATCTCAAAGCAATGGATTAATCTGAATGATGAACAGAAGCTTATTGAGATACAGATTACAGAAGAACATCGCGGTAACTTCACAATACATTTGGTAGCAATTAAAAATAACCGTAGCTTTAGTTATAACGAAACCATCATTGTTCCTTTTACAAATAAGAAACTTAACTTAAGTTTCCAAAGCTTCCGTAATAAGTTAGCTCCCGGGCAGAAGGAAGAATGGAAGATAACCATTAAAGGCATTAAAGGAGAAAGGTTTGCTGCCGAAATGCTTGCTTCCATGTATGATGCTTCTCTGGATGCTTTGCAAGATCATAACTGGTATTTTAGTATTTATAATTCTAATTATTCCAATTTATTATGGACTGTAAGTAGTTCATTTAACAATTCAAGTAGTGGCCTTTGCGCTGAGTTTGCACAGAAATATAAAAGCCCTTACGAAAGAAGATACGATCAACTTAATAGTAGCTTTCGCAGAAACTATAGCTATAGAGGAATGCGTAAATCTAAGGCTAATACTTATGCTTGGAAGAGTGAAGAAAAAAACTTGGAGGATGGAGGTTATGCTCCTTCAGCAGGAGCTTTTGATTTGGCTGAAACAACAATTACAACTGTTAATGGATGTATTAGTAAGAATGCAGAGACAGGAAAGATGGGTGGTGATAAAGATGGCTATCTTGATGCTAATGCAAGAGAAACAAGTGGAGAAAAGCAAGGGCCATCAAGAAATAAGCCCACCGATTTCTCTGATGTAAAAGCACGAACTAACTTCAACGAAACTGCATTCTTTTATCCTCAACTGCAAACCAATGATAGTGGTGATGTAGTGGTTGCCTTTACCGTTCCCGAATCATTAACTAAATGGAAGATGATGGGGATGGCTTACACTAAAGACTTAAAGATCGGGCAAACCATAAAGGTACTAGTTACTCAGAAAGACATTATGGTTGTTCCCAATGCTCCACGCTTCTTCCGCGAAAGCGATAAGATGGCTTTCAATGTAAAGATATCTAACATCTCTGATAAAGATTTAGAAGGAAGCACTCGTCTGCAATTCTTCAATGCTATTACTATGCAACCTGTTGAGGGGATTCTATTAGAAGCTAATGAAAAGCCTTTCTCAATTAAAGCAGGACAAAGTCAGTCGGTGAGTTGGAACATTACTATCCCCGAAGGACTGGGTGCTATCACTTATAATGTATTAGCTAAGGCAGGCAACTTCTCTGATGGTGAGGAGATGGCTATCCCCATTCTCACCAATCGCATGTTGGTTACCGAGTCAATGCCTTTACCTATCAATGGCAAGCAGACTAAAGAGTTTAAGCTTACCAAGCTTCTTGATTCAAAGTCTTCAACTACTTTAAGGAATCATAAACTTACGCTTGAGTTTACTTCCAATCCGGCATGGTATGCTGTGCAGGCTTTGCCTTACATTATGGAGTATCCTTACGAATGTTCTGAGCAGACTTTCAGCAGGTTTTACGCTAACAGTCTTGCCTCTTTCATAGCTAATTCAAATCCTAAGATCAGAAGAGTATTTGAAGATTGGAAGAACATTTCTAAAGAAGCTTTGCTTTCTAATCTGGAGAAGAATCAGTCGTTAAAAGCACTGTTATTAGAAGAAACTCCATGGTTGGTTCAGGCTAAGAATGAAACCGAACGCAAGAAACAGATAGGTCTTTTGTTTGATCTTAATAAGATGTCAACCGAATTAGCAGCAGCTAAGAAAAAGCTTATGAAGAAACAACTGTCTAATGGTGCATGGGCTTGGTTTGATGGCGGCATTGACGATCGTTACATAACGCAATACATAGTTACGGGCTTTGCTCATTTGCAGCATTTAGGTGTTGATGTTTATAAGAATGACAATGAGTTGAAGAATATGATTAAGAAGGCTGTTTACTATCTGGATGATCGTATGCGTGAAGATTATAATTATATTAAGAAATGGTATCCAAAGGATATTGACAAGGATCATTTAGGCTACACCGAGGTACAATATCTTTATGCAAGGAGTTTCTTTAATAAAGAGTATGAGATAGCTTCGAAGAATAAGGAAGCCTTTAATTATTTCAAAGAGCAGGCTCAGACGTACTGGACTTCTCGTAATAAATATCTGCAAGGTATGATTGCCCTGTCTTTATATAGATATAATGACACCAGAACGCCTGCTGACATTATCAAATCATTAAAAGAAAATGCTCTTTACAGTGAAGAAATGGGAATGTACTGGCGCGAAATGTATGGCGGTTATTGTTGGTATCAGGCTCCTGTTGAGAGCATGGCTTTGTTGATTGAGGCTTTTGATGAGGTGGCAAAGGATAAGGAGAGTGTGGAGAAGATGAAGATATGGCTGCTCAAACAGAAGCAAACTCAGGACTGGAAGACTACCAAAGCTACTTCCGAGGCTATCTATGCGTTGCTTTTAAAAGGAACTGACTTGTTGGCTAGTGATAAGTTGGTTGAGGTAACGGTAGGTGGTGTAAAAGTTGATCCTTATGCTTCTGAGAAAGGTGTTGAAGCAGGTACGGGTTACTTTACTACTTCGTGGAATGGCAATGAGATAAAGCCGGAACAGGGGAATATAACGGTAACTAAATCTGACGACGGTGTTGCATGGGGAGCTGTCTATTGGCAATACTTTGAGCAGTTGGATAAGATAACTCCTGCCGAAACTCCTCTGAAGCTCGAAAAGAAATTGTTTGTTGAGCGTCCTACAGCTTCCGGTCCGGTGATAGAGCCTATCACAACTGCCACTCATTTAAAGGTTGGCGATAAGATAAAAGTCCGTATTGAATTGCGTGTGGATCGTGATATGGAATATGTTCACCTTAAGGATATGCGTGCTTCGGCTTTCGAACCTGTTAATGTGCTGTCTTCTTATAAATATCAGGGAGGTCTGGGTTATTACGAAAGCACCAGAGATGCTTCCACTAACTTCTTTATCTCTTATCTTAACAAAGGTACTTATGTGTTTGAATACACTTTGGTAGCTTCGCAAAAGGGTGATTTCTCCAATGGCATTACAAGTATTCAATGTATGTATGCTCCTGAATTCGGGGCACATTCCGAAGGGATAAGAGTGGTTGTAGAGTAAGAAGAAGTGCCTAAAATGCCTAAAGTTTGGAGTGACTAAAGTTTTAAGAGAGGCTTTTAGGTGTTTAGGCTGTTAGACTATTAGGAAAACAATAGTGCCTAAAGTTTGAAGTTTGGAATGCCTAAAGTTATAAGACAAGAAAGGCTTTTAGATGTTTAAGCTATTAGGAAAACAATCTTTCCTGTCAGATTCATCCTGTCAATATAACAGCCATTTAGAAATAAATCTGACAGGAATAAATAACAAAATTCACAAACCCCAAATTTTTCAACAGAAAGATTTGGGGTTTGTTTATCTTTGCAAAATAATTTGCATTAATAAAAACGAAAACTGCTCACAAATTGGAGACCAAACTCACTTATAAAAACATCTGGAATGTATCGGCACCTATAATGCTCGCTCTTATAGCTCAGAATGTCATAAATGTTACAGATACTGCTTTCTTAGGAAGAGTTGGTGAGGTAGAACTTGGTGCTTCGGCAATAGCCGGAATATTTTATGTGTCGCTTTACATGATAGGCTTCGGTTTTGGTTCGGGATTGCAGATACTTATTGCACGTAGAAACGGTGAAAAAAACTATGCAGAGATAGGCAGTACCTTCGACAATGGTTTCTATTTTCTGGTTTTTCTGGCAGCAGCTTTGATACTGATATCTAATATATTTGCTCCATATTTTTTTAAAGTAACTATACATTCAAAAGAAATTTATACCGCATCTGTCGGGTTTTTAAGCTATCGGATATGGGGATTGCTCTTCTCTTTTATCGGCACATTGTTCCGTTCTTTTTACATCGGCATCACCAACACAAAATACCTGTCGATTAGTGCTGCGATAATGGCGATTGTAAATGTTTTTCTGGATTACGCTTTAATTTTCGGGCATTGGGGGATGCCTGCAATGGGTCTTAAAGGTGCTGCTATTGCTAACGTTATCTCCGAAGCTATTGCTACTATTTTCTTTTTCTACATCACCTTTACACATCGCGAACTCGAAAGATACAACCTCTTTAAATTTCGCAAACCAGAGTTTTCGTTAATCAGAAAGACCCTGAATATCTCTGTGTTTATCATGTTCCAATATTTTATTTCGCTAAGCGGATGGTTTGCTTTCTTTTTGATAATCGAAAAATGCGGAGAACGACCATTAGCAATCTCAAATATAATCCGAAGTATTTATATGGTGCTGATGATACCCGTGTGGGGATATTGCTCTACTGCAAGTTCCTTGGTAAGCAATGCAATTGGAAGCGACGAAACCCGAACGGTGATATCTATCATCAAAAAAATAACTTTAATGAGCTTGATAACAGCCTTTATACTTGTGTTGATAATTGTAATCTTCCCTTCGCAAGTATTAGGTCTTTATACCAACAATTTGATGTTTATAAAAGACAGCATTCCTACACTCTACGTTATTGCAGGAGCCACCATTGTGTTCTCGATTATGATGATACCGTTTAGCGGAGTGTCGGGCACAGCTAATACGAACATTGCATTATTTATCGAAACCACAACTATCTTTCTTTATTTAATTGCAGCATTGCTACTTGCCAACTTTTTCAGTCATTCAATAGAAATAATATGGTGTGCCGAGTACATTTACTACATATTTATAGGGATATTTTCGGTACTTTACCTCCGCTTTGGCAAATGGAGGAACAAGGTAATTTGAGGATTTTAGGTAATTAGACTATTAGGAAAGGAAGAGTGCCTTAGGCACTCTTCCTTTCCTAATAGATTTTATTGATGCTCTCCTCTTAACAGATCATTTACAGTCTTTACAGGATTGAATGTAGTAATCGGCACCTCTACAAAAACACTTATCCAGTCGGCCATAGCACCATTCCACAAACCCGGAAGTTCCTGTGCTTTTAAGGTTCGTCCATCCTTAGATTTTGAGGAAATAAAACCGGTAGATGGATCAATGTATTGTTTTAAATTAAAGGGTTCTCCTTTGTAATTTCTTACTCCGCAAACCAAATCAACAGGATTAAAATGCGTGGAAGCATTAAAAATCTTATTTTGATCCTTGTTATTAATATTTATTTGAGAAGACTCAATTATTTGCAATGAAACTTCTTCCTTTTGATTCCTTACCCAGAAAGGTCCACCGCCCGGTTCGCCTTCATTTCTAACCATTCCACAAACACGCATTGGTCTGTTGAGCTTAGTTTTTAACAAATTTATTTTATCATGATAAGCCAAAGGAGCGATTGCTTCTTTAAGATCTATAAACAAGTCATTGCACGCAAATTCAATGATCTCATTAATTTGTGATTCGCTAATATTTTCTTTTTCCAGCAACTTTAAATAATCAAAAGTCTTTTGTTGCAGCTCGATTAAATAACCTCCAATTACCTTTTTATATAAATGTGTGATACGTTTAAGATCATCAGGAACAACATTATCAATATTCTTTATAAAGATAATATCACCTTTTAAATCATTCAGATTTTCAATCAAAGCACCATGTCCACCGGGTCTGAATAATATCTTTCCATCCTTTTCCCTGAAAATAGAATTGTCAGTTTCAACTGCAATGGTATCAGTTGAAGGTTTTTGAATTGAGAATGTAATATCATACTTAACAGTAAACATCTGCTCATATTTCTCCTTAACAGCCTGAATACATTCAATAAACTTTTCTTTATGCTCAGGCGAAATGGTAAAATGAATCTTTACATTACCATTTATATCTTTTGCATAATTAGCTCCTTCTACCAAATGTTCTTCTACAGAAGTTCTTGAATAATCTAAATAGTTGTGGAATTTAAGTAAGCCCTTTGGTAAGTTGCCATAGTTTAGCCCTTTTTCATCAAGCAGATAACTAACGATGGTAGCATAGTCTTTTTCATCAACACATTTATCGATATCAATTTTATTTCTTCTCATTATTTCTTTTAGATCCTGATAAAAAGCAAATTTTTTGAGATCTAAAATAAATTTATATACAGAATTAAAGCTTTTATCATTCAAAAATGTTTGATAATCCTTCTCAGAACCGGTATAGGTATCTTTAAAAGTAAATAAGTTTTTAAACATCCTGCTTGCTGCACCCGAAGCAGGTACAAACTTTACAACTTCTCTGTTTTTGGAAGCTTCTGCATAAATAGTTTCCAATTCATTTACGTTGTTCTTATCAAATAATTTTATGCCCTCATTAACTAAAGCAGGCTTTTCGAGACGTACAAAAGGAAAACCTGTGATAAAATTATCAATTTGAAGTTGTATGTTTTCTTTAGTAATACCTAAGTAATCAAACTGTTTTAAATCGTCTTGCGTAAACATGATGTTATAATATTTAGGGTGTAAATATATGAAATGTTTTTAAGTTACAGACAAAATAAGTTTATTATTATTTCACTTTTTTTAATTTCTTTCTAATTCCTGTTTTATAGATATATAATCAGGATTTGATTGAACGATTTCTTTTATTTTAGTAATATATAATCTCGATTCAACACTGCTTTCATCAATTATTACACCATATTTACCATCAAATACTTTCTCAACTATAAGATTTATCATAGCATTTTTTGGAAAAACTTCATTTAACAGATGTTTAGTTAGTTTTCTATTAATAACTTTTTCGGATTCAAAATCTAAATCAAAAATATTACTTATATGCAACAAACCTATTGAATACTCTTTAAAGAAATAAACCCCATAACCGTCAACCTTTTTAACTTTACCTTTAAATTTATCGCCAATCTTAATGTTTTTAAGTTCTTCTGCTTCCAATTTATCATATAATTCACCCAAATATGCTTTTCTGGAAAGAATTACTGTTTTGTTCCTTATATCTTTTATCTTAAACTTTTGAAAAGAATTTAAGAAACTACTAAAATTTAAATCAGGTTCAAATTTATGTGTTGCTTCCGACAAGGGAAGGAAACAAGGGAATCCTTTGTAATCAATAACAAAGCCGCCATTGTTTGCACTTAAAACTTCGCCTGTTATAAAGGAGGAATTATTTAAAACTTCGGATAATTCTTTTAATCTTTTATCAGAGTTGCCATCAAAAATATCATATCCCGGGTATCTAGCCATATTTTTTATTATTGTCATATTATTTTGCAATATTACGATAAAATATTCATATATGCTGACTAATTATTTGATGAGGTATAATTAATTATTATTAATAACTTTTAAATGGATAGTTTGTTATGTATTAATTATAATTTAAATACAAATGAAAAAAATAATCGGAATATTAATAATGATATTAATAACAATGTCAGCATGTACTCAAAACAACACAAATAAATCAAATACTATGAACTATACTAAATTAACACCTGAAGAAGAAAATGTAATAATAAATAAAGGCACCGAAAGACCCTTCACCGGCAAATACTATAAAACTTTTGACAAAGGCGTATATGTCTGCAAACGATGTAGAAAACCATTGTATAATTCATCAGATAAATTTGCATCTGAATGTGGTTGGCCAAGTTTCGACGACGAAATAAAAGGAGCAGTAACAAGAAAAATGGACGCAGATGGTAGTCGTACTGAGATAATTTGCAATAATTGCGGAGCACATCTGGGGCATGTATTCATTGGGGAACATCTAACACAAAAAAATACCAGACATTGTGTAAACTCTATTTCTCTTGAGTTTATACCAGCATCAAATGAAGAACATAAAACTGATACTGCAATATTGGCAGGTGGTTGTTTTTGGGGTGTTGAATATTATATGATGAAATCAAAAGGAGTTATCTCAACTGAAGTTGGATACATTGGTGGCCATAAGAACAATCCTACTTACGAAGATGTTTGTTCGCATACAACCGGCCATGCTGAAGCTGCACGAATAATATTTGATCCTTCAATAATATCTTATGAAGACATCACTAAATTGTTTCTCGAAATACATGATCCCACTCAAACAGATAGACAAGGTCCTGATATTGGAGATCAATATCGTTCGGAGATATTTTATCTAAATGATGACCAAAAAGGAACTGCAGAATATCTTATAGATATTTTAAATCAAAAAGGATATAAGATTGCAACAAAACTAACAAAAGCAACTACTTTCTGGAAGGCCGAAGATTATCATCAACAATATTATTCACATAAAGGGTCTACTCCTTATTGTCATAAATATGTAAAAAGATTCTAGCTTTTTAGCATTTGCTTGCTTCTTTTTCAATATAAATGTTAAAAAATATTCTTTTTTATACATTATACTAAATATTATTGTACTTTTGTCGTAAAAATTAATAAAAATTTTAGTATGAAAAAGAAATTACTATTTATCGCATTATTATTTGTAAGCATTACATTAAATGCTCAGTTATGGTCTTCACAGACTACTAATTTCCCAACTGCAACTACTGCTGTTGATCAAATTTCAATAGTTGATAGCAATACAGTTTGGATTAATGGTTTCCTTGGCGACGGTAGTGGACTTCATGTTAGAGCTCATGCCCGCACCAATAATGGAGGCACAACATGGACAGCCGGAGCTTATGCAGGTATGACCGGAAATACTTATCCTCAAGTATTAGCAGCATCAAGTTATAATACTGCTTTTTGTATTGCTTATGATACAGCTACCTCTTTAGCCTCCTTCTGGAAAACAACAGATGGTACTAATTGGGCACTTGTTACCGGAGTTATGAACACAGGTTCAACCACCTTTGCTGATGGTGTTATGTTTTGGGATGGCTCTAAAGGATTTTGTTATGGAGATCCTGTAAGCAGCAAGTTTGATATTTATAATACTACTGATGGAGGAACTACATGGAATAGTGTTCCTACTGGAAGTATTTCAGCACCTTTGTCAGGAGAATATGGTTATAACGGAGCTGATTGCGCATGTAAAATAGCTGGTGGTATAGCAATGTTTATTACTAATAAAGGGCGTGTTTACAAAACAACTGATTTTGGTGCAACCTGGATGGTTACTCCTACAGCACCTTTTACAACTGATGCCGGTGCGAAAATTTATGCTTCAAGTGCAAACTATATTATCGTAGCTACTTTAGCTACTACTACTTCTACTACTTGGGATTGGAAATATACAACAGATGGTGGCACTACCTGGAATGCTTATGCTCCAACCGGTTCTTTCTATAGTTATGGAATGTGCTATGTTCCTTATTCATCTAATATGTTTGTATCTACATCGCCTAGTACAACCACTACTATGGGTGTAAGTTACAGCAATGATAATGGTATGACATGGAGCGATTTTACAGATGCTTTATTACAACCAACTGCAGGAACAAATATTCAATGCTTAGGTGTTAATTTCTATAGCCCTCAGATAGGTTGGATGGGTTATTATGGAACTGTTAATAGTATTCTTAAATATTACAATCCAGCTTCAACTGTTGGTATTCCACAAGCCGAAACAATTAGTGTTAATGATGTTAATGTATATCCTAACCCTGCTAATGACATCGTAACTTTCAATATCAATTGCAAAAACAATGTTGATTATACTATTAAATTAATTGACGTTACAGGTAAAACAGTTTTTGAAAAAGTAATGAATGCTAATTCAATTACAACTACAACTTTTGATTGTTCTACATTAGCAAAAGGAATTTATATAGTTAATGTTACTACTCAAAATAATAGTATTAATAAGAAACTTATGATTAAATAAGAGTTTCCTTTTTGTTTATACAAAGAGGTAAGCTATTAATCAATTTCAAATATTAAGAAGCGATTAAGTACTTTTCGAAAAAGTATTTAATCGCTTCTTAAATTATATATACATCTATATTATTTAATCTCTACAATTATATTATTTACGATAAATAATTTAAAATCATTTTTAAAAAAAGTTCTGAGTCATTTCCTTTTTTTGGTATTAATGTTTTACGCCTAAAAACACATT
>JBAXLO010000023.1:0-32753 GCA_037134755.1 Bacteroidota bacterium
GCCCGTTAACTAAAAATACATTCACCGACACTGATGAGATAAGAGGAAAAGTTAGTAAGGTTGCAACTGCTACTGATGGTGTTACTCTTTATTTAGGAAGTACTTTGGGTGGTATAGATAGTACAGGCATCACAATCCTAAACAATGCAGAACTTAAGTTCCCGGCTACTGAATTTAAAGTTGACTTAACTACTAATACCTTCTTAACAGCCGTAACAGATGGTAATATAGAACCCGTTAAACTGGCTGTTGAACTTTATTAAAGTTCAATTAATAATTAACAATTAATAATTAACAATTTAAAAGCTATGAAACAATTTCTTGCAAAATTATGTGGATTTATTCTTTTTTTGTTTCTAACAATTATAAGTTTTAATCAAAAAGCAATTTTTCCATTAACTGTCTCAGCAATTATATTAGGAATGAATATAACCGGGCTATTAACTGATAAATTGCTTAAACCTCCACCAACTTATTATAAGTTTATAGATATATTTAAACTAAAGAAACTAGAATAAAAATAGGCAACCATCGACTTAACAATTGAGCTTTATTAAACTCAATTACATACTAAACCTAACAGGTTTTGAAAACCTGTTAGGTTTTTTCTTTTCGTAATACATAGTATCCACGCTACGTCTTTATCAATCTAAATTATTATCACTTTGCGTGAATAAGAATTTTATTTAGATATGATTTAAACATCAATAAACACTGAATAAGATGCTTTATTTCATCATATATTATAAAATAAAAACAAATTATTTTTTGTGTGATTGTAAATCATAACGAAATAATTAGTATCTTTACAAGCCATTAATAAAGGCATACTTAGGTTAAATCAATAACAAATATATAAAAACGTAACTGTATGAAAACAACAATATTTGAATTGCCCCCTTAGTTGTGCGTCATCCTATTAGGAAGATAAAATTACTTTTACATCTATTCAATTATTATTATATTAGAAATTATATTAATTAATTAAATCATTACTAAATCTATTTCGTATGAAGAAAATTTTCTATTTATTAAGCGTAACAATGTTACTCCTGCTTACTTCACAGTTTGCGAAAGCACAAGTGTTACAAAACCTGTCATGTACCGGGTTTAACAAACAGGTGGTAGCTTATGGCACAGCAAGTGCTCTAACCACTACTAATTCACAACTCGACGGGCAAAGTTTTGTTTTTATGGACAGTACTTTTACTGCCGGTGGTACTTCTTCTTGTATCACAAGTAACTTCTGGAAGACCAGCATGCCTACAAGTGGTGGCTCAGGACTTACTTACACTTTACAGTTGCCAACAGTTAATAATGTATTGCAGGTTGCACCCGATTCAACTGCTACATTAACTTTAACTACTTCAGTTTACGCAACTAACTTATATGTATTAAATTTGGGAGGAGGCAACTCAGGCACCTTCACCGTGACGGTTACTTTTGCCGACACCACCACTCAAGTATTTACCAATGTAAATCTAAAGGATTGGTGCAGCGGTTTGTCACCTGCCACAGCAAGACTATACAGAATACCTCAAACAGCTATAGACTGCTCAACAGCCGACACCTGTACATACATGTACGAAACTGCCTTAGCAATAAGTGCTTTAAACCAAAACAAAAAGATAACATCCATATCATTTACCAACACAACCACTACTCAAACACCCAATCCAATACTTAACGTTTTTGCAGTAGGTGGCACTACATTAACAGCTTGTCTGACACCTCAACGCCAAGGAACCGCTTTATCATTAACACCCGGATACACCACAGTAGCAGGTACATTTGTAGCAGCTACCGGCACACCAAGCACCGACCATTACTTGATAGTAAGAAGCACAACCACAACACTTGGCGCCAATCCTGTAAACGGAACAACTTACGCTCCGGGAAGTACTCTTGGAAATGGTAAAGTAGTTGCATTTCAGACAGGAACATCTTTTGCTGATACTGCTTTATTAAAACTTACACAATATTATTATTTCATATTTTCAGCCAATGCCAACTGCGCATTAGGACCTCTTTACTTTACAACCACTCCCCTATCTGGCAACGTAACAACCAATGGACAAACAGCCTATACAGCATCAGGAACCTGGGTATGCCCGGCAGGCATCACCTCAGTAACCGTACAATGCTGGGGAGGAGGCGGAGGCGGTGGAAGCCGCTCAGTTAACGGTGGAGCAGGAGGCGGAGGCGGTGGCGCTTTTGCTTCCGGAACCATAGCAGTTGTACCTGGAACCACTTATCCTGTAACCGTTGGCACAGGTGGTGCATCAACAGTTGCCGGAGTACGTTCAGCTTTCAAAACAGCCACTGACTCAATTGTAGCAGCAGGCGGAAAAGGCGGATTAGCCAACGACAGCCTAGGGGCAGCAGGCGGTGCAATATCAGCATGTAACGGCTCAATAGTATTCGCAGGTGGAAATGGCGGAAATGGAGCTTATGGAGTAAATAGCGGCGGCGGCGGCGGCGGCGCAGGTACTTTAGGTGCAGGTGGCAACGGATCAGGCTTAACAGCAGGTTTAGGCACAACTACTGGCGGTGGCAATGGAGCTACAGGCAGAACAACTCAAGGAACCGGAGCAACAGGAACAACAAATGGTGGTGGTGGAGCAGGTGGTTATAGAACCAGCTCAAACACAAGAGCCGGCGGGCCTGGAGCAAGAGGTGCTGTTACTATAATAATACCTATGCCTCCATGTGTTACTCCTACCAATCAACCTACAGTATTAAACTTAACACCTAGTTATAACAGCATTTCAGCTAGTTTTACTCCTTCAGTAGATTATCCTGCTGTCGATCATTATTTGATATTAAGATCTACGCTAAGTACTTTCACTGCTACTCCCGGTGATGGTGCTACCTATACTGTAGGTAGTTCTACAGCTTTTGCAGGAGGCACTGTTGTTGCATATCAAACAGGGACTTCTTTTGTAGATACCGGTTTGGTAAGCAATACTAAATACTATTATTTCATATATTCTGCTAACTCAATATGTAGTAACGGTCCTAATTATCTTGCAGTTTCTCCCCTTACGGGAAATGCTACAACTACATGTGCTATTCCTTTAGCACAGCCAACTGTTTTAGTATTAGTACCAAGTTTAACTTCAGTTGATGGTTCTTTTACTGCTTCAGCAAGTGCTGATAATTATCTTATTATAAGATCAACAACTGCTACCCTAAATGCAAACCCTGTTAATGGAACTAACTATACAGTAGGGACGACATTAGGTGGAGGCACAGTTATTGCTTATCAATCAGGCTTAACATTTACTGATATCAATCTAAATACCGGAACAAAGTATTACTATTTTATTTTCGCAGCTAATTCTATTGGATGTTATGGTGGCCCAACATATTTAAATGTAGCTCCTTTAACAGGAAATGCTATCACAAATTGTGGTACACCTGCCAATCAACCAACTGCTTTAATACTTACTCCCGCACCTACTACAATTGCCGGGACATTTACAGCTACAGTAGGCACTCCGGCTGCTGATCATTATTTGATTATCCGCACATTGAATACTACCCTAACAGCCGACCCTCTTCATGATACTATTTATGTTGCAGGCGACACACTAGGTGGTGGAACTATTGTTGCGTATCAAACAGTCACAACATTTACTGATAACGGTCCTCTAACTTCAGGTACTCAATACTATTATTTTATATTTGCTGCTAACTCTTCAAACTGTACTAATGGACCTGCTTATTTAACTACAATCCCTTTAACAGGAACTACAACTACCACTTGTGTAGCACCTACCAATCAGCCTACAGTATTAGCTCTTGTTCCAGGTCTTACTACTATTGCAGGTACTTTTGTAGCTTCAACCGGTTCACCAGCTGCTGATCATTATCTTATTGTTAGAACTACAACAGCTACACTTAGCGCTTCACCTGTAGGAGGAACAATTTATAATGTAAATGACCCTCTGGGAAATGGTACTGTAATAGCTTATCAAACAGGTGTTACATTTACAGATAATGGCTTAAATGCAGGCACAACCTATTATTACTATATCTTTGCAGTTAACTCACTATGTCCGGGTGGAGTAGCTTACTTAACTACCGCACCTCTAACAGGTAACGCAGCTACTAACTGCGCAGCTCCTGTAGCACAACCAACAGCTTTAACATTTGTTCCGTCAGGTACTAGTGTATCAGGTACATTTACAGCTTCTTCAGGTGCACCCGGTGCTGATCATTATTTGGTAGTTCGCAGCTTAGCTTCAACTTTAACTACTACTCCTATTAATGGTACTGCTTATACAGCAGGCACTTCTTTTGGAGGTGGTACAATTGTAGCTTACCAAACAGCTGTTTCTTTTACTGATAACGGCCCACTTACTCCGGGAACTCTTTATCACTACTTTGTGTTTGCTGCTAATTCCTCAAACTGCTCTAACGGCCCTGCATATTTAACAGTCTCACCGCTTAATGATACTACTAGAACAGTAATTCATGATATCTATGTTACCGCTATAACTAACCCTTCAGGTGTTATTGAAGCAAATACATCTCAAACAGTTAGTATAAGGTTTAAGAACGAAGGTACTGTTGCCGAAACATCTATTCCTTTAACTTATCATGTAAACGCCTTAACCCCTGTACTTGCTACATGGACGGGCAATTTAGCTCCCGGCGATTCTGCAAATTATACCTTTACTACTCCATTTACTGCACCTAATACGGGAACTTCATTTACATTATGTGCCTCATCTAAGTTAACATCTGATGTTGATACAGCAAATGATCAGCTATGTGTTACCTTAACTTTACATGGTGTTGGGATAAATGAAAACAGTGCTGTTAACACAGTTAAGATTTCCCCAAATCCTGTTCGCGACAAACTGAACATTAATTGTGGAAACTTCCAAAAAGGTATAACTAACTTTACTATTTATAATATTCAGGGAGCTAAACTTTATACAGAAGAAACGCTGATAACTACTGATAATTACAACAAAGTAATCAATGTAAACAATCTAAACCCGGGTATCTATTTTATTAAGATAGATAATGAAACAGGGAATGTTACCAATAAGTTTATTGTAGAATAAGACAATAAAATTGTTGCAAAACTTAAAGCCTTGTCAATTAATTTTGGCAAGGCTTTTTATTATAGATTGCTTTCGCAGATGCTATTTCACGCATCACATTATTTATTATTAAAAAATATAATACAATTATCCCCATCATTTTTGTAATTTTGTACTCTCAAAACAACAATAAACTAAATATTGCTAATGCGTAAAAAAGTTGATTTCCTTATAATAGGATCAGGAATTGCAGGGCTAAGCTTTGCATTAAAGGTAGCAGATCATGGTAAAGTATGTATTATTACCAAAGCTGCTGCCGAAGAAAGTTCCACCAAATATGCGCAGGGAGGCATTGCAGCTGTAATGTACACCCCTGACTCTTATGAAAAACACATCAAAGACACCCTAGTAGCCGGCGACCAGTTGTCGAATGCAGAGATAGTAAGAATAACAATTACCGAATCTACCGAACGAATTAAAGAACTGATAGAATGGGGTACTAAATTCGATAAAACTGCTTCAGGAAGGTTTGATCTTGCTAAAGAGGGCGGTCATTCCGAATACAGAGTACTTCATCACAAAGACAACACAGGTAATGAAATAGAGAGGGCTTTACTGGAGAATGTAAAGAAGCATCCCAACATCGAGTTAATCGAAAATCATTTTACTGTAGATATTATTACCCAACATCATTTAGGTGTTGAAGTTAATAAAAAGACGAAGGATATTCAATGTTTTGGAGCCTATGTTCTCAACCCTGCTAACAACAGTATAGATACGTATCTATCGAAGGTTACCATGATAGCAACAGGTGGCAATGGCAATGTTTACAATACTACAACTAATCCAACTATTGCAACAGGAGATGGCATAGCTATGGTTTACCGTGCCAAAGGAAGAATTGAAAAGATGGAGTTTATACAGTTTCATCCAACTGCTTTATATAACCCTCACGAAAAGCCTTCCTTCCTAATCTCTGAAGCAGTTAGAGGCTTTGGAGGTAAGCTCAAGACGATGGATGGCAAAGAGTTTATGCATAAATATGATACTCGTGGTGAGCTTGCTCCAAGAGACATCGTTGCAAGAGCTATTGACAATGAGTTGAAGTTAAGAGGTGATGATTATGTGTACCTTGACTGTCGTCATCTTAATAAGAACGACATCATCGATCATTTTCCTACTATTTATGCTAAGTGTCTGAGCATAGGTGTTGATATTACAAAAGACATGATACCTGTTGTCCCTACGGCGCATTATAATTGCGGTGGTATTAAGGTGGATGAATGGGGTAGAAGTTCAATAGTAAATCTATATGCTTCAGGAGAGTGTGCTTCAACAGGTCTTCACGGTGCAAACAGGCTTGCTTCTAATTCATTGTTGGAGTCCTTGGTATTCTCTCATCGCGCTAGCATAACTTCTGTTAATGCCTTAGATTCAATTGCTATCTGCGACGACATACCGGATTGGAATGCTGAAGGCATGGTACTTAACGAAGAGATGGTATTAATTACGCAGTCTCTTAAAGAAGTGCAGCTTATCATGTCAAATTATGTTGGTATAGTTCGTTCTAATCTTAGATTAAAAAGAGCTTTAGATCGTTTGGATATCTTATATAAAGAGACCGAAGAATTGTACGACCGATCTATTTTAACGGTTAAGATATGTGAGTTGAGGAATCTTATTAATAATGCTTATCTCATCATTAAGATGGCGATGGAACGTAAGGAAAGCCGCGGCTTGCATTTCTCTCTGGATTATCCAAAAGAGAATGAGAAGAGGATCTTATAACATACAAATAATAATATTATGAAGAAGTTTGCGATTATTTTATCCGGATGCGGTGTTTATGATGGTACTGAGATACATGAAGCCGTGCTAACGATGTTGGCTATTGATAAGAATGGAGCAACTTATGATTGTTTTGCTCCTGATATTGATCAACATCACACCATTAATCATCTTACAGGTCAAGAGGCCAATGAAACTCGTAATGTATTGGTTGAGTCAGCTCGTATTGCAAGAGGTAATATCAAATCTCTTGACAATTTTGATGAATGCGACTACGATGGATTGATATTTCCGGGTGGTTTTGGTGCAGCCAAGAACCTCTCAACCTTTGCTTTTAAAGGTGCTAACTGTCTTGTCTTAGAAGACGTAAAGAATGCTGTTCTTTCGATGGTTGAGCGCAACAAACCTGTGGGTGCCTTATGTATTTCTCCTGCGGTTATCGCTAAGATACTGCATGATGTGGATGTAACTATCGGTTCTAATGCTGATGAAGCTGAGGAAATTAAGAAGATGGGTGCACGTCATATCAATGCTGTACATGGTGATGTTGTTAAAGATAAGGTATTAAAAGTCTTTTCTACACCTTGTTATAATATTAAAGCATCCATTTCAGAAGTAGCAACAGATGCTGAGAACATAGTAAAAGCAATGTTAAACAGCATGTAATATCTATTATAATTGAGAAAACTCTATTTAGTTTGTGTTACTCTTCTTTTACTGACTAATATTTGTGTTAGTCAGATTCATGATTATAGCTTTGTTAAGAACAATTCTATTGTTTTTAAAGATACTACCGGCAAGCAATATCTGTATCCTCTTACAGGTGGTATGAATGCATGCCAGTTCTCAGCTATTGATCTTAATAATGATGGTATTAAAGACTTATTTGTATTTGATAAGCATGGTGACCGTGTGCTTACCTTTATCAATAACGGCACTCCCGATTCAGTTGATTATGTATATGCTCCACAGTATGCACTTGCCTTTCCTCCTATGCACGCATGGGCTACGCTTGTTGATTATAACAACGATGGCAAAGAGGATATCTTCACTTATACTTCCGGAGGCATCAAGGTATTTAAGAATATTTCCAATGGTTCGTTACAGTTTCAGCTTGTAAAAGACCCTATTTTATCTCTTTACGGCACTACTCATACTAATCTTTTTGCACTTACTGAGGATTACCCTGTGTTTGCCGACATTGATAATGATGGTGATATAGATATCCTTAACTTCTGGGTATTGGGTGAGTATGTTAATTATCATAAGAATCTTTCGATGGAACATTATGGTGTCCCCGACTCACTGGACTTTCAGATGGTTGATAACAGTTGGGGTTGTTTTGCAGAAGGCGAAAGTTCTAACGTATTGAGACTTGACACTTGTTTGCCTACTAAATCTCTTGTCATTAAATCTGATTCGCCACCCAAGCATTCCGGTTCTACACTGTGGTGCAATGATCTTAATAATGATGGCATTAAAGACCTTGTTGTAGGTGATGTAGATTATTCAAACCTAATAAAACTTACCAATGGAGGTTCACTGACTTCTGCACACATGACCAGTGAGGACACTTTATTTCCTTCCAACATCCACCCTGTTAAGTTGGTTTCCTTTCCCTTGCCTTGCTATGTTGATGTAAACAACGATGGGAAGAAAGATCTGTTGGTCTCGCCTTTCGATCCGGGTGATCTTACTGCTGAATCTTACAAAAGTGCTTGGTATTACAGGAATACAACTACCAATACCGCCCCTGTTTTTGACTTTGTTAAAGAAGACTTTCTTCAGGATGAAATGATTGATGTTGGCACGGGTGCTTATCCTGTATTTTATGATTATGATAATGATGGTCTTAAAGACTTGTTTATAGGTAACATTGGGTATCGCGACACCTCCTTCATTCAGTCTGGTTATCTTACCTCCAAGTTCAGTTCGCGTATTGCTTTGTTTAGGAATACAGGCACCGCAAGCAATCCTCAATTTAAGTTAATTACAAGAGATTTTGCCAATATTTCCACCCTTCATATTTTGGGTGCTTATCCTGCTTTCGCGGATATTAATGGTGATGGCAAGGCCGAAATGATAGTAGGAAATGCTGCAGGAACGCTTTATCTCTATGTCAATACGGCAGCTACGGGCAGCACTCCAAACTTTGTGTTAAGTCAGAGTAATTATCAGGGTATAAATGTGGGCTCTTATGCTGCTCCTCAATTGTTTGATTTAAATAAAGACGGTTTGACTGATCTTATCATAGGCAACAGAGGCACTATCTGGAAAGATAACTTAGGCAATATCACTGCAATGAAAGGCAATCTTTTTTACTATAAGAATACAGGCACTGCTACCAATCCAATATTTACTTTAGCTGCTGATAGTCTGGGAGGTATTGACGTCACCAACTTCAATGTGTCCAACTATGGTTACAGCACACCTTGTTTCTTTAGGACTGCAACCAACGAAACCCGCTTGTTTGTTGGCAACAACGAAGGTAAAGTCATTTACTACAAGAACATAGACAATAACCTTAACGGAAATTTTACCATTGCCGACACACTTTCTTTTATTGACAACACCACAAAATATTGTATTAAAGAAGGCAATCGATCAGGGGTGGCTGTTGCCGATATTAATAACGATGGTTATCCTGATATTATGGTAGGAAATCAGGCAGGTGGCATCGTGTTCTACAAAGGTGTTGCTTTAAATACAGGCATAGCTGCTAATGCTGTCATTACTAACAACAAGCTATCTGTATATCCCAATCCTGCCAAAGATATCATCCATTTAAATTACAAAAGTTTTGATAACACCCAGATTACTACTGTAGAAATAATGGATATCACCGGAAGGTATGTCTTAAAATCTGATAATATCAACAAAAACAATCTTACCATCAACATTTCTTCTCTTACCAAAGGAAGTTATATTTGCAAAGTTACCTTTAGCAACTCAACATCAACAAATAGAATATTAATAAAACTATAGAGAGTTTTTAATATTTTAAATACATCTGCCTAATACTAAAAAGACTGTTAAATCTTTCAGGATGTAAAACTATCAGAATTCTTCTAATAAAGTTTTTTTACTTTTTAACAACAGTCATAATAGGACGGAAGCCGATATAAGGAGCCGCTCCTTGATAACTTTGTATGGACTCTACTCTTACATCATAACCGCTATCTTTATAACTGCCACCAATAGCAAATCCTTTTTCAAACAGCATTTCGGCAACATTGCCACTCATATTATAAACGCCAAACACATTAGGCCAATAGGAATATACAGGAGCAGTGATGTCATTGTTTCTTGCTGTGCTTAATTCGGTCTCAACGATTTCATATTTCAAAGTCACAGGATTATAGTGAATATTCTCATAGTTGAGTAGTTTAAAATTACCCTGGATTGCTTCTCTGTTCTTCCCCATCTTCATCCATGAATATTCAAAAGTAGAACTTCCTCTTGCTGCCCTTATCCATTGTAGTTTTGTTGGTAATGTAAAATTATATTCAATACTTTTATCCTTATTCATAGCATTATATTTTTTAGTAAGCCATTCGCAATAAAGCAGTGCTCCTTCATACGAAATATTAACTACAGGATAATTATTATAAGCAGGATGTCTGCCATAATAATCTACCATAGGTTGATTAAAGTTATTGGGCCCTATTTTTGACCATAGAGTAGAGTCAATCTGAGCAGTCTTAAATTTATCAATATTATTATTCTTTTTAAGAGAATCAAGAAACTCACGATATTGTTTATTGGATACTTCAAAAATAGATATGTAAAAAGCCTTCATATTTATCTTATTAGTATCTAATCTTACTATACCTTCGGGGATAAGAGCAAAGTCTTTTAATTCTTTCATAATCTTAATTTTGATCTGCGAAAGCGCATTTAAACTAATTGCAAAAAGAATGACAATAATAAGAGATGTTTTTGTTTTCATAAAGGTGCTATTTATAATAAAACGTAAGCAAATTATATTTATTATAAATAATTATTAGCAAACAATAAGAACTTAAATTTATTAATACCTTAAATATGCAAATAATCTATTAACTTCAATAAGTTTTATGGACATCTATAGATTTAAGGTTATACTACTTAAGAGTGTATTAATAAGAAAACCTACCTTAATCCCACAACTATATTGTTTCGGCCTGCAACTATATAGTTGCAGGCTCAGATATACTTCTGCACCCAAATAATAAGTTTTTGTAGATAATTAAAGAATTTTGTAATTTAAAAGCTATTAATTTGCTTATTTTATTAGTTAATGTCTTTTTAAAGAAAAATTTCTTTTTATTTATCCTTAAATCTGCAAGTAACTTGTTAATTTTATGATATTAAATATAACAATTTTTTAAACCTGTTATGTTTTGTCTTATGATAATCTTTACTTTAATTGAAAGCTTGCTGATTTAAGGTAATATTGTAAAACAATACTACACTATTTGCGTTGTATGTTAAATTGATTGAAGAAACCTAATACTGATAAAAAATTTAAGAATATTATAAAAGTGGAGACCAGATACCACTAGCAAAACGGGGAGAAACCGAAAAGCCATAAGAGTAGGAAGTCTAATAAAATCAACAATGAAAAAATATTTTTTAACAATTGTATTATTAATCTTAACGAGTGCAATGTTTGCACAATGCCCAATAGCCAAAGGGCAAACACAATTAGATGCCGGATTAGGGTTTTCGTCATGGGGAGTACCTGTTTATGTAGGCTTAGATTATGGAATAGCTCAGGATTTTACTATCGGTGGTGAACTATCTTTTCATTCATATAGTCATGATGGCACTAATTCATCGATATTTGGGCTCTCGGCCAATGGAAACTATCACTTCAACAGAATAATGGAGATACCAAATAATTGGGATTTTTATGCAGGTTTAAATTTAGGATTCTTTAATACATATTTTTCCGGTTTGGGATTGGGTGTTCAAATTGGAGGCAGATATTATTTTAATAGTAAATGGGGTGTTAATCTTGAATTCGGTGGTGGCAATACCGCAAGTGGAGGACAATTTGGAGTTTCGTTTAAGTTATAATCAATATCATTATTAAAAAAAAGAGGGATATGAAATATCATGTCCCTCTTTTTTTGTCTTATAAATACATTCCATAGAATGTCTCTACGATATTTTATTTTGAGTTACTTTTCTTATAACCCGCTATACCATCATCGAGGAATTTTACAAAAGCTTCTAAATCGTAATTGGCTGCTCTTGGCTCAACCAAAGGAGTGCCATCGCTATTTAATATCTGATACCAAGGCTGTGCATTAGATGCAAATTTAGTAGTTTGTATATAAGCATTCTTTTCGCCTAACATAGTAATATCCTTGCCATCTTTATCTTTAATATAATCCTGTTTATCTAACGCAATAACCTTATCGTCAACATAAAGAGCAACTACCACAAAGTCTTCTTTCAATTTTTTCAGTACTCTAGGATCAGACCATACTTGAGCTTCCATTTTACGACAATTAGTACAACCATGTCCTGTAAAATCAACAAATACAGGTTTATTCTGCTTTTTTGAACTAGCTAATGCCTGATCGTAATCAAAATAACCATGCAAGCCTTGGGGAAGTTTTAATTCTTCACCATATCTGGCATCACTACATAGATTTACAGTAGTAGTTGAATTAGATGAAATATCTCTAATCTGATCATCCAACTCAAAATCCTGTGTGCTTTCAGGAGGTAGCCAACCTGACAACTTACTTAGAGGAGCTCCCCACATACCTGGTATCATATACACTACAAAGGTAAATGTTACGATTGCAAGAAACAATCTAAACCAACTTTTCTGTACCGGCATGTCATCATCGTGAGGGAATTTAAGCTTTCCTAATAAATAAAAGCCTAACATTGATGCTATAACAATCCATGCTGCCAAATATATTTCTCTATCTAATAATCTCCAATGATATGTTTGATCAGGTACGTTTATAAACTTTAATGCAAAAGCAAGTTCCACAAATGCTAATACAACCTTAACTGAGTTTAACCAACCACCCGATTTTGGCATACTCTTTAACCAACTAGGGAAGAATGCAAACATAGTAAATGGAATAGCAAAGGCTAATGAAAAACCAAACATACTTACAATTGGTCTGATGAACTCCCCACCTATTGAACTAATAGCAACATTACTTACGATTGGAAGTGTGCAAGAAAAAGAAACGAGTACTAAAGTGATAGCCATAAATATTGGCCCTACATAATCACCCTTTTCTTCATTCTCAACAGATTTATTAATTAACCAACTTGGTAAAACAATCTCAAAATAACCAAATAATGAGATGGCAAAGATTATAAATATCAATGCAAATAACAAGTTAGGGAGCCAATGGGTACTCATCATATTGGCAAAGTTTGGTCCAAAAGCAAGAGCTAATATGGTGCCAAATATTATAAATAATACAACGATTGAGGTGCCAAAAATAAGAGCCTGAATTTTCCCTTTCGAACCACTTTTCATAAAGAAAGAAACTGTCATTGGGATCATTGGAAAAACACAAGGCATTAACAAGCCTAATAAACCGCTTCCAAAGCTAGCCCAGAAGAATAACCATAAAGAACTCTTTTCTTTTTTCTCTTCTGGTTTAGACACCTTCTGATTATTGTTTTTACTTGTATCGTTAGCATTTGCAACAGCTTTAGATGTATCGTTAGTTTTAGAAACTGTTTTATTAGTATCTTTCTTTTCCTCTTTTACAGCAACTTCATCTCCTTTTGGATTACCTTTTATTTTAAACTCACCATCATCTTTAACCGGCACACAAGTTTCATCATTGCATGATTGTGCATCAACTTTAACTTTAATAATAAAATCTTTCTTAGATAAAACTTTTACTTTCTGAACAAATACAGCCTTAACATCAAAGTACTGAACATCCATATTAAACATATCGTCATGTTCAACTTTAGGTTTGGGCTCAGTAGCTTTACCTATAAGCTTATATGAATTATCCTTATCAAAAACAAATAGAGTTGGTAAAGGTCCTCCCGACTTTAAAAACTGTGAATATAAATGCCAGCCTTTATCAATTTTAGCTGTAAAAACTAAATCGGCTTCATCAGCATTTGTCTGTTTAACTGAATAAGCCCATTTAACAGGGGTTATCATTTGAGAATAACCATTAAATGACATAATGGAAACAAAAACAATCATAAGGGCTATGGCTGCTTTCTTAATACTTTTTAATTGTTGCATAATGTATTAAATTAAATTGTTTCAAAAGTATAAATTACTACCAACTTATTAAAAGGATAGTAGTTAATAAAAAGTTAAAGATTAAAAGTATTATTAAATCTCGCTTATATGAAACTCGTAGTTTTCCATAATTGGATTATGGAGCAAAAGCTTACAAGCTTTGTCAACTAATTCTGAAGCTAATTCTTTAGAAGCAGCATCCACTTCCATACTGATATGTTTGCCGATACGAACATTACTTATCTCTGACAAATTAATGTTTTTTAAACTTGAAGTTACTGCTTTCCCTTGTGGGTCAAGTAATGCTCTTAATGGCATTACGTCAATCTCTGCTCTAAATTTCATTTTTAATTATTGATATTATTTATAAAAAAATATTATTTACTACTGAAAACACAATGTACAAAATTATAATAATTGGCAATGCAAACACATTAAAAAACACAATTAATAATATAGATGTTAATATAAACAAATACCTCGTCTTATTATCAGCCCATTTAAGACTCTTAAACTTAAGTGAAAACAAAGGAATCTCTAAAACTAAACAAAAAGACATTATAACACTTAAAGAAAGCAAAACATAAGGATTTCTAAAACATAAATATATTAAAGATTCAATATGTTCAATGATTCCATGAGGGATATTTGCAGCATCAATACTCTTGAATATTAAAGGTATCGAAGCCCAGAAAATAGCATTTGCCGGTGTAGGAAGTCCAAGGAATGAAATTGTTTGTCGTTCGTCAATATTAAATTTAGCTAATCTGACAGCAGAAAACAATGTAAGTAAAAATGGAATTCCACTTATGTATGCTATATTATTAGCTATGAACGGATAGTTAGCTGTTAAAGAAGGCTCGTTTAATAATTGATATACGATAATACCGGGCACTACTCCAAAAGTTACTACGTCAGCTAGGGAGTCCAATTGTTTGCCAAGGTCAGATCTGGCATCTAATAATCGGGCAACAGTTCCATCAACATAATCAAAAAAGCCTCCAATAAATATTAATATTGAGGCTAATGCAAGATCATATTTAAATGCTGCTACTATTGCCAAGCATCCACATAGTAGATTTAATAGAGTTATTGAATTAGGAACATGATCTTTAATTTTCATTTATTGTTTCTTTATAAATATTTAATTTAGTTTCCAAAATTAGTCATAATTGTTGAGATAAGACTAAATAAAAACACATCATTTAAAAATGGTTTAGTAACTTATTATAAATAAATACTTTTAAATTATATTTAGTTTATAATATTTCTATAATAATTTTGTTTTAAGATATAGGTTATGACACTATTTATTTATACTTTTGCAGCCCTTAAAAAACTATTATTTGAAATGCGAACTTTATTCATAAGTTTTTGTTTTATAAATGCTTTTTAAGTGGGATTAATGTAGAGATTATTTATTTATCAAATCAATGTCTGAAAAACACAATATTGAACAAACGATTAATTTCTTTGCCAAGTTAAAGAATATCTTTATCGGTAAGGCAAGAGATATGAACGACTCCAAGTTATTGCATAAGATATCATTGGTAGCTTTTTTTGCTTGGATTGGGTTAGGCTCTGATGGGATAAGTTCATCTTGTTACGGACCTGAAGAAGCGTTCCGAAATTTAAGTGGGCATCATTATCTTGCCATCTTCGTTGCTTTGGGTACTGTATTTACCATTTTTATAGTAAGTTCCAGTTATTCTCAAATCATTGAATTATTCCCTCACGGTGGAGGCGGCTATCTGGTTGCTAGTAAACTCCTTTCGCCAACTGTTGGTATGATTGCAGGCTGCTCATTACTTATTGATTATGTTTTAACTATCACTCTTTCTATTTCAAGTGGTGCTGACGCAATATATAGTTTTGTACCACCGGCTTTTCACTCTTATAAACTTGCCTCGGCATTGGCGGTGCTGCTCTTATTGATAATTATGAATCTTCGTGGAGTAAAAGAATCAGTACTTTCACTTACTCCTATTTTTGCTATATTTATCCTTACGCATGTATTTGCAATCTTCTATATAATCATAACCCATGGCGCTAATTTAGCAGTTGTAGCTCATGATACTTCTGCCGACTTGCATAGTAGCTTTAGTGAAGTTGGCGTATTTGGCACAATATTCCTTATTCTCAGGGCGTATAGTATGGGTGCTGGTACCTTTACAGGGATAGAAGCAGTAAGCAACGGCTTGCCTGTATTAAGAGAACCCAGAGTTAAAACAGCCCACAAAACTATGCGTTTAATGGCTATCTCTTTATCATTTCTTGTATTGGGTTTAATGTTTTCTTATGCAATATTTGATCTTCATTTCGAAGGTGATAAAACCCTAAATGCTATTCTATTTGAAAAGATGACTGCTTCATGGTATGGTCAGTTGGGAACTATTTTTGTATTTGTAACTCTAATATCTGAAGCAACGCTTTTATTTGTTGCTGCTCAAACAGGCTTCCTCGATGGCCCTCGAATCATGGCAAATATGGCTATTGACATGTGGTTCCCTAAAAGATTTGCATCCCTAAGTGACAGACTTGTTACAAAGAATGGAGTTTTGCTTATGGGTGTAGCAGCTATTATTTTATTGATTGTGTCAAAAGGTTCGGTTAAATTATTAGTTGTATTATATAGTATAAATGTGTTTATAACTTTCTGTTTATCGCAGCTTGGAATGGTAAAACATTGGTGGCAGGTTAGGAAAACAGAACGCAAATGGAAACATAAATTAATGATAAATGGTATTGGCTTAGTACTTACTACATTTATCCTTGTATCTGTCGTAATTATTAAATTCACTGAAGGTGGCTGGGCTACATTAGTGATAACCGGAGCACTTGTTTTCATTGCTTTCCGCATAAGGATGCACTATTATAGTATTACTAAAAAACTTCATTGGTTACAGGGTACTATTTCTTCTCATCTTAAAGAAAAAATTGAACAGTATAAACTAAAGAATATTGACCCCGACCATCTAAAGAATCCTATTCTTGAAGATAAAACGGCTATCATTTTAATTAGTGGTTATAATGCTACCGGTTTGCATACTTTTTTCAATGTGTTGGATAAGTTCTCAGGCGTTTATAATAACTTCGTTTTCCTTGAAGTAGGCAATATTAATGCCGGCAATTTTAAAGGTTTCGATCATTTAGTAAAAGTAAAAATACATGTTGACGAAGAAGTAAATAAATATGTTGATCTGGCTAATGAGCTTGGTTATTACGCACGTGGTTACTGGTCAGTAGGCACCGAAGTTGTCAGCGAACTAGAGCGTATTGTTCCACGTATTATCAAACGTTTTCCTAATGCAACTGTATTTGGCGGACAGTTAGTCTTCTCCGAAGCTTATTATTTATCTAAAGTACTTCATAATCATTCAATCTTTACTATTCAAAGAAAGTTATACAAACGCGGAATCACTACTGTAATTCTTCCAATTCACATTGATTAATTGTAATAGAAAGTGCTTTTAAATACAATTGTTTTTATGATTGTAAGCTGTTTTTTTTATTTATATTTAGATAACCACATCTATATTCTATCTTCACGAGCAATCTTTCACTTGATGGCTTTATAAATTACATTATTAATAGCAATCAACAGACACATATATTAAATGGATATATGAAGACCATTAAATTCATAATCACACTAAATATATTTATTATATTAATAAGGATATACTTTCTATACATTAGTAGTAAATAGTTTATTATTATCAATAATCACATTTTAATAATCAATAATTGGATTTCAATAATCAATATTCACGATTAAATATTGCACTCTTTTAATTATTTATTTCATTTTTTTAAATTCTTATCGTATTAATATAAATTATAATCGCAATTCTAGAAATATTTATCGCATTTCTATAATATATAATCTAATTATTATAACTATTTATCCTATTATTATAAAATATTATGATGTTATTATAACTAATTATGTCATTATTAAAAAATAATGACATAATTAGTTTAAATAATACGAATATTATTTTAATAAATGAATAATTATATTTACATATCAAGATATTATAAACAAATAATCATTAAATTAAATTAATAAAATGTTTTAATATTTATAAAGATTTTAAATAATATTTAAGCAGGGATAAATATTATTGTACTGATACTAAAACTAATTGTAATTTTAAAGTTTACAAATACAAATATTGTATTTCGTAATTAAAGTTATTATAAATACAAGAAAACAATTCTATCTAATAATAAAGAGACTGTTGGTATAAACAGTAAAAATATAAAAATTAATAATGATATTTTGTGCTAAATAGAAATCATTAAGCGGATTAATACGCTTATTATAAGACAGAATATCTATTATGAAAATCAATAGATGTTTTAAATGAAAAGTTTTTTGATTAAGATTCTTTCCAGTCGCCGTTTTGTTTGATAAGATTAATAAGAGCATCCACAGCAAGAGCTTCGTCAATGTTCTTTTCAATTACTTCTTTTCCTTTATAGAGATTAATCTTACCATTACCGGCTCCAACATATCCATAATGAGCATCTGCCATCTCACCGGGGCCATTAACAATGCACCCCATCACAGCAATCTTTAATCCCTTAAGATGAGAAGTTCTTTTTCGGATATCTTTTAATCCATCTTGTATCTTAAACTGTGTACGCCCACAAGAAGGGCAGGATATATATTCTGTTTTAGTTATTCTTACACCTGTAGCTTGTAAAACAGCAAGCATAATGTCTTTTAATTGATCTTTGTCAATATATGGATTCTCAATGCAAATGCCATCACAAAGTCCATCAACTAATAAGGAAGAGAAATCAATAGCTGCTTTAATTTGCAAGTCTTCAATTTTATTAAAAGAATATATTTTCTTAACGATAACAGGATTGTTAAGCTTTTTATTTATTAAAATAGAAAAGAATAGACGTTCACTCTTTATTCCTTCATCTTTAAAATCAAAGACAATAATATCATTTGGATTAATAGAATTTAGCTTACTTTGAGAAGCTATTTTCGTCATTGCGAACGAAGTGAAGCAATCTATTTTCTGATTACTATCATTAGATTGCTTCGGAGTTCCTCCTCGCAATGACGACTTAGTTACAATTAAATAGTTTTTAGAAGTAGTCTCCTTATTTAAATCTTCTAAAAGATAAATCTGAACCGGATTATTACCACCTATGTTATTAATTGATATTGAATTTCTCTTATTATAATTAAAAGGATCTATAAGATAAGGCTCAGTGCTTAAATTTTGATTTGATGAATTGCATTTAGTAAAATCAACTATCTTGCGAGCAACAGGCAATTCTAATTCAGGATCTTCGGTAAGCGAAACTCTAATAGTATCACCAATCCCATCTTGAAGTAAAGCACCAATCCCACCTGCTGATTTTATCCTGCCATCTTCACCATCACCTGCTTCGGTAACGCCCAAATGAATGGGATAATTCATCCCCTCTTCTTTCATTCTGGCTACAAGCAGTCTTGTTGACTGAACCATTACTTTAATATTACTCGATTTCATCGACAAAATAATATCATTGAAATCAAAACCTTTACAAATAGTAATGAACTCCATAGCACTTTCGACCATCCCTTTTGGAGTATCACCATAACGACTCATTATCCTTTCGGATAACGAACCATGATTGGTTCCAATTCTAATAGCTGTATGATGTTGTTTACAAATAGCTATCAATGGAAATAAACGATCGGCAATACGCTTAAGTTCATCATTATATTCCAAGTCAGTAAAATGAAACTTTCCTATGTTTCTATCAACATAGTTGCCGGGATTGATGCGAACTTTCTCAACAATTGCAGCAGCTACTTCGGCGGCTTTAGGATTGAAATGAATATCTGCGATAAGCGGAGTTGAATATCCTTTTTGAAGTAATTGATTCTTTATTTCGGCTAGATTATTCGCTTCTTTAATTCCCTGAGCAGTGATGCGAACGTATTCAGAACCTGCTTTAATCATTTGGACAGATTGCAAAACCGTAGCTTCAGTATCCATAGTATCTGTATTAGTCATCGACTGGATACGAATAGGATTAGCTCCTCCCATAGGAATATTGCCAATGTTTACTTCTCTTGTAAGGAAACGATTAAAAGCAAAAAGATCATCACAATAAGATACTGACATTGCAGTAAAGTTTAAATGATTAAAAAGAAGCTAAAAAAAGAGATAATTTTAAACTAATTGATCGGTAAATCGACCTTAAGCAGATTAAGTTCTTTTGCTATCTTCATATTTATATTTAGAAGATCATCAGCAGTAAGTTTTTCCGGGTCATTTGAGCGGTGATACTCCTGTATAAGTCTTGCAATCAAAACACATGCAGTGCAAGGATGCTCAAAAGGGATGTATAAATGTTTAAATGGCTCAAAGAGCTTATCAGAATATTCTTTAATATTATCTTGCGAAAAAGCTTTTGAAACATCATTATCATGAATTCTATTAATAATATTAATAAAACTGCTTTTCCTTATACTTCCTAAATTATCAAGCCCCAAACCATATAAGCATGAGCGAACTCCACCTTCAGGATTAACAGTTAAAGTAGTTGGGCTATAATAACCTTTAATCTTACAATGACTTTGATGAACTAGTTCAGTTAAAGAAGCCGTAAATTCTTTCTTGTGAATGATATCATTAACACCACCCATATCAATAAGATCATTCACAACTGTTGTCATATATTTAAGTTCTTGCGTATCTGTCTTTTTCAGATAACTTATAAAAGAATCTAATTTTTCTTTAGTATCACGAGTAGCCACTAACTCATACCTTAAACCTACCGTTTCGCAAGCATGAACAACAGAAGCCAATTGCTTAACACCTTCTTTCTCTTTATCTAAACGCGAATCGAAACTTATGGCTAGATGAGATAATCCATAACTTTTTAGAGCTCTTACTAAAGCTAAAGGAGTAGAAAATCTTTTGGTGCCAGCAGTAAACACAACTTTATTTCCCCAGAAAGTATTAGTATAAAGACGTGTAGGGATACCATAAGATGATGCATATTCAATAAGTTCAAAGATATTAGTTTTACTTAGAAGAGCTTCACCACCTGTAAAGTTAATACCATTACGAATAATGCCTGCAAAGTATGAATCAGCAATACATTTCTTTATTTCTTCAAAAGATAATTCTTGACCTTCAAAAGATTGTCTTTGAGTTTTCAACAGACAATGTGGACATTTTGAATTACATTCGTAAGTAAGTTCGAAATTAAGAGTTTCAGTAAAGTGCAGTGGGTTATGTTCGTAGTGTTTTAGATTATCAGCTTTTATTTGTTCGAGCTTATCATTATCAACTTCTTTAATAAAAATAAAACCTAAGTCAATAAGCTTAGTAATATTCTTGTCATTAAACGTATCGTTGTATTCTACATAGCCTTTTCTGTATGCAGTGGTAAGAACTACAACAATTTTATTGGTTAGTAGCTTAGCCATCTCAAGTCTATTCTCCAACAATTCCCTTTGTATCAACAAACACGAAATGTTTGTTAAGTAAATGATTCTTGTTATTTTTGTTTCCATATCTTTTGCAAATATACAAATTAAATCAAACCAAAATATTTTTAATTAATTATTATATTATTATTAAATTTAATACTACAGCAAACAATGTGTTTTCAGGCTTCTTAGCTAATGTTATTTTAATGTTAACAGATAATAAATGTTTCCAGAATCTTTGATGGTGTTAAAGGTTTTAACTTTATTTTATTTATAATATTAGGGATTAAAACAACTTCTCCTTTAGAAACACTCATTATTTTATTATCATATATTAATTCAAAAGTTCCTTCAGTACAAGTGTAAATTACAAAAGAATCGAGTTCTTCATAATCTTTTTCAATCATAGCTGTGAGATGAATAATATTAGTATTAAAAAAAGGAGTATTAACAAGTGTAACAGTCTTATTTACCTTATCGGAATATATAGTTTTATAATCATCATGAAAATCGAAATCAATTGCATCTAAAGCTAGTTCTGTATGAAGTTCACGATGATTTCCTTTATCATCTACCCTATCCCAATCGTAAATACGGTAAGTTGTGTCAGAGGATTGTTGAATCTCTGCTAAAAGTAAGCCCGGCCCTAATGCATGAACCCTTCCTGCAGGAATATAAAAGACATCTCCATTGGTAACCTTTTCTGAATTTAAGATATTCTTTAAAGTCTTATCTTCTAAATGCTTTAAGTATTCTTCTTTATTAGATTTATGTTTGAAACCTGTAATAAGTTCGGCATCTTTGTCAGCATCTATTATATACCACATCTCACTCTTGCCAAAGCCTGAATGTCGTTTAGCTGCAAGTTCATCATCAGGATGCACCTGAATTGAAAGATAATCATTGGCATCAATAAATTTTATAAGAATAGGGAATTCGTTTCCAAACTTATTGTAAACATTATCACCGACAAGGTCTCCCATAAATACCTCAACGAGTTCATTCAATTCATTGCCTTCGAGGAAACCATTTGTAACAGTAGATGCATTATCTTCAACACCTGATAACACCCAAACCTCCCCACAGTTGGGTAATGGATCAAAATCAAGTCCTAATTTTGTTTTAATTTTATCACCACCCCAGATCTTGTCTTTAAAAATGGGTTCAAACTTTAATGGATATATATCATTCATGTTTTCGATATTAAATTATTCTGCAAAATTAAAATAAATTTCTTGTTCTAACTTTATTTAATTACTTTTGTTAACAAATAAGTCAACTTAACAAAGCTAATAAATACGATGCTTATAATTGGAATAACAGGCACTATAGGTGCAGGAAAAGGAACTATCGTTGAATACTTGACAGAGAAAAATAATTTTGGACACTTCTCAGTAAGGTCTTATCTTATCGAACTTATTGAGGCAAGAAACATGACTGTTAACCGTGATAGTATGGTTGTTATAGCAAATGAATTGCGTGCTAAGTACACACCTTCCTATGTTACAGATCAGCTTTATTACAAAGCTAAAGAAAGTGAAAAGAATTGTGTGATTGAAAGCATAAGAACCCCCGGAGAGATTGATTCATTGAGAGAAAAGGATAATTTTGTCCTGTTTGCAATTGATGCTACTCCCGAAAAGCGTTATGAAAGGATAGTGAAACGCAATTCGGAGACGGATAATATTAATTTTGATACATTTGTTGAGAATGAACTGCGCGAAATGAATTCAAATGATCCAAACAAGCAGAACCTTCGAAAATGTATTGAGATGGCTGACTATAAATTTGACAACAATGGCTCTATAGAAGAGCTTTATTCAGAAGTTGGAAAGGTGCTTGATCTTATTAAAAACAATTAGAAGAATACAATGGAACAAGAAAAATATGTTCGCCCTTCATGGGATGAATACTTTGTAGAGATAGCAAATACAGTTGCCAAACGAGCTACTTGCAATAGAGGTAGAAGTGGCTGTGTTATTGTTCGCGACAAGCAAATATTGGTTACAGGATATGTTGGCTCCCCAATGGGGATGCCTCATTGTGATGACATAGGACATTTATTTAAGAAGGTAGTTCATGAGGATGATAAAATAACTGAGCATTGTATGCGTACTGTTCATGCGGAGCAAAACGCAATATGCCAGGCTGCTAAGCTGGGTATATCTTTATTAGATTCAACTCTTTATTGTCGGATGACACCTTGCCGTACATGTGCTATGCTTATTATTAATTGTGGTATTAAAAGAGTTGTTTGCGAACGCAAATACCACGCCGGTGCTGAATCTGAAGAGATGTTTAAGATGGCCGGTATTTCTATTTCTTTTGTTTATGATGAAGTTCAGCAGTATTAATATTAGAATATTTATTACTTTTGCGATTTAATTTAGACAATGATTATACGCGACACCTTACATATTAAGTTTATGGTATGCAAATGCTGTATTCGGGTTATTAAACAAGAACTCGAGCAGCATGGTGTTATGGTTGAGCGTATAAATCTCGGCGAAGCTGAAATAACTTTTGATGATGAGAAGATAAACGCTGATGGAATTGAAAAGATTATAGAAGATAACGGGTTTGAGTTAGTTAAAAACAAGGATTTAATACTTGTTGAACAGATTAAAGTTGCTGTTGTTGAGCTTATACATTATGCAAACAACATGAACTCTATTATCCGCAACTCTGATTATCTGGTTGAAAAGCTTGGTTATTCTTACCAACATCTTTCTGTTCTTTTTTCTAAATATGAACCCAATACTCTCGAGAAATATATTATTCTTAATAAGATTGAAAAGGTAAAAGAGATGATTGAATATGGCGAAATTACATTAAGTGAAATTGCCTTTTCGATGGGATACAGCAGTGTGCAATACCTTTCTAACCAGTTTAAAACTATTACAGGAATATCAGTAACTGATTATAAGAAGAACCCAACTGTAGAGAGAAAACCTTTAAACGAAATCTAATATTTACATTGCTTTCCAATCAGGAATCAAAGATTAATATGTTTGAAAGACAATTAACTCTCCTTTATCAAAACTAATTTCGAAAGAATCAGATAATGCTTCATTCAAAGTGCCTTGCCACCACTTAAGTAACGATCGGTTTTCTATTGGATACATCAGTCCTTTAGTGGTTATTAATGTATCAGATGTTAATTGAAAGATAGATATTTGCTGTCCTTTGTAACTTTGAAATGTTCCTGAAGAAAGTAAAGGTGTAAACGTTCCAAAGTCTGTGAGCATTAATACATTTATCCCTTTTATTGCGTAAGCTAATAATAAAGAAATATTACCCAACGTATGATCCTCCCGCAATCCTGTAGCTCCTAATATATATATTGTATCATAATTTTTATCTATACAAAAATTAATTGCTTTAGTAAGATCATTCGTATCCTGATCAGGGAAATGATGAAGTCTATCAGCATATTTAAGCTTTAAATCTGAGGGGATACTATCTAAATCACCAACTATATATTTAGGTTCGATACCGACATTAAATAACTTAACAGTAGCACCATCACAACAAATAATCTCTGTTGTTGATTTTAGAATATCCAGAGGTATATTGTGCTGAGGAAACTGACCATCTGCTAGTATTACTGCTTTATTCGACATTTTAAATATCTAAACTAATTATTGATTTAATAGGCTGCAAAGGTAAGAAAATAATTATGAATGATGAATTATGAATTATGAATTGACAGAAGTACTAAAATACTTACCTAACCTACCGGCAGGCAAGAAATGTGAAGTTTGAAGTGTTTAAAACTAATTTAAATTATGATTATATACTTTTTTTTTAAAAAAACAGCTTACTATTACCTTGTTTGTATTTTATGGAATAACAAAAAGTTATCAAAACAACACACCTCAGATTTTCAAAAAAGCGGTTTAAGCCTAGACTGCCATGGTCTAGCTCTAGGAAGTCACAGTCTAGCTCTAGGATGACATTGCCTAGGTCTAGACAGTCACGGTTTAGGTCTAGGAAGTCATTGTCTAACCCTAGGAAGCCATTGTCTAGCTTTAGATAATCATTGTCAAGGACTAGACAGTCATGGCCTAGGTTTAGACAGTCATTGTCTAGCTCTAGGAAGTCATTGTCTAGGACAAAACCGTCTAAACAGAGTTGTTTAGGATTCTATCTGAGATTTGAATGCTTAGGTAATATAGTAAATTTGCTATAAATATCTTTGATAAAAATAGAAGAGACAACTTATTATCCACTTAAGTAAAAATAATATTTGCTGTTATATAGAGTAAATAAACTATTTAAAACAGCTCTTTAGCCCTTTGATTATTCTTTTAAGATTCCCTTCCGGAGATATGATTTCTTTTCCTAAGCTCGTTCTTTGCAATCTTTACAGCCTCCGGTTGATAATCTAATTCATTTTTTACAATATCATTTAGCATACTATCAGGATAATCTGCATATAAAGTTTCCAAATCAGCTTTATTTGAAAAATCATTTAAATCAACATTATACTCCTCTTGAAAAATAGTAGTCTTAATAAAAGGCAAATAGACATCATTTATATAATAATTTACATTGATTGAATCAAGTATTGAATATAGTTCAGCCTCAGTAAATGTTAATGTTGTTAAAATGTGTTGCTGATTATCTTTTAATGTAATTATCAGATTTCTCAGAGAATTACATATGTTTTTACTCTTAGAAGTGGATGTATAAACACATTGTAATATCTCAGACTTAAGTATCTTAATATTATAATCAGGATAATAAAGTATTAAAGCGCTTTTTTCAGTGTCAATAGTAGCTGAATTAATTCTGGGTTTGAATAAATATTGTAGAAAGACAACTATAAACGGGAAAAAAGTTAATAGTAACGAAGCATAAAAAAAGCTTATAATATAAATGACAAGGAGGAGATTAATCATTTTATCGAGTACTATTAAAAGCAATATGACCGGAAAAGGGATAAGCAAATACCATAAATTAGAAGTTATAAGCCTTCTGGGATTGTGATTACCTATTTCAATATTCTTTTCAGGAGTATCATTATCAATATTTAACTCAATATCCAATTCATTGTTATAAAAAGCAATGATGTAATCAATGACTTCAATATCATCCTTATTCTTAGTAATGTCTTCCGAAATAAAATCGCTACCTGATTTATCATCCAATTGATGACATATACTAAAGTTACCTTTTGTATCTCCACTAATCTGTAGTGATTCATTCCTTTCAATATTTTGAAAAATGATAGAGGGATTTGCCGATGTCAGCCTCTGAACCGTTCTTTTCTCAATCTTCATATATTGAAGCTCCCAGTCGAAACTGTTAAACTCATTAATGGCATTATCTAAATCTATAATTCCTTTATCAACAAAATCAAATGGATTGTTCTCAGGGTATTGAATCAATAATTTACGATTCATCTTTACTTTATTTTAATTTAACTAATTTCTTTCCATTCCATCTATAATAAATAGTTTTATCTCTTGTCTTTTTATATTTATAGGAGCCATCTACATTAACAAGAGGTTCACCTTTTTTATTATAAATACTTTTGTATTCTTTTTCGTTATATACAACAAGTTCTTTTTTAGGAACCGTAATTTCTTTAGGAAAAGGATAAACGTTTAATTTCTCTGAAAAAGCAATAAAGAGACTATCAGTATCCCCATTAGCAATAAGTTGAACTTTATTATTTCTAGTCATAGGCAACCAGACACTTGAACAATAAGAATCGGCACTCCCGTCATCTGCATTCGAGCTTGTATTTATAAGTGTTGATAGCTTATTGTTAGCATCTACAATAAACGCATCACTCTCCCCTCCTCCACAATAAGCATTTATCATTTTAGCGTGAATAAGTACATCCACATTTTTCCAACCAATATTATTAAACTGAATCACATCACCTCTTATATCTTTACTAACTAAAGTGTCAACAAAAAGGTTTTTCTTTTTGTTGAATTTATAAACAGTAAAGCTATTGCCACCAGGGTTATGTTGTGTTGAATACTCCGTAACTATAAAATAAACTATTTGATTTTTATCATTAGTAAAAGAATGAGTAGCAATATCTGAAGCTAAGATATAAGCCTCTCCACTAGCTATAGCAATTTTATACCAGTTAATTATTGAATATTGTTTTGAAACATATTTTTCACCACTATCATTTATCTTTTCAGTTGCTGTTTCCCACGTATCTTCTCCTTCACCTAATAAATTCAACTTTGTATTAAGATCTAGTGTCAATAAAACCTTACTATTAGTATCAGCTTGCGAATACACTTTGCTTAAATCAGAAATTGTAACGGGATTAACATAGTTTCGATAAGGAGTATTTTCTGTTGTATGAAAAGGTATAACTTTAGATGCTGCTTGTTGCTCCACTTGAGCTTTTAGCAGTGTTGTTGTTGCTAATAAATAAAATAAAGTTGTTATTATTAAAAGTTTCCTTCTCATTTTATTCATTAATAAACCTTTTTACTTCCTTATCAATGCTTATAAAATAGATTCCTTTACCAATGTCTTTTGCATTGATCTTACTAAGTTTGTTTTTAGCAATAGTTTGCAATAGTCTTTTACCATTAATATCGTAAACTATAATCTCTTTACCTATCATTTCTTTAGAAACAGAAACATACAGTTCACCATGTGTGGGATTTGGGTAGATGTTCCAAAGAGGGTCTTCTCCATCAAGCACAGTAATTCCGACATTTGTATTAGTGCTTGCGATAGTCTTGGCAAAATAAATATTCATCTTTCCATTACGGGTATCGCCCCAAACCGAATATAGGGTATCACCTTTATATTCGCAACTCATAAAGTCATTTCCATTTTGTGCTATAACTGAATCAAAGGCTATAAACTGACTAGATAATTGCTGATTAGCAGAAAACGTAAGTCCATTATCAGTACTTATTGCATAATAAAAATCATAACCTGCATTCCAGAAACCACTTGTAGATGCATTGCGTCTATCTCGCCATGTTACTACCAGATTACCAACTTCATTATAAGCACACCAAACCATATCCTGAGCTTTACCGGCTCCTGCTGTATTATCGTTTACACGAACAATATTACTCCATGTTTGTCCGGCATCATTACTATGAAGAGCCATTATATCAACATCTCCTGAAGTAGATTTAGGTGAAACAAAAACCATCTTATTACTATCAAGGGGACTTGTGGCTAGATGATAACCTGTTTTAAAATTGGTATCAATAGTAGAGGCTACAGTTGTATAAGCAGTAGTATAATTAAACGTTTGTCCTTTATCATAAGATTTAGCAAGATAAAAAGCAGGATAAATATTTTGAGAGGCAACATAACTTGGGTAGATTGCACAAAAAGCACCATTAATTGTAGTGGCAGGAGCAGCCATCGGAGCTGCAATTATGCTGCCAACTAAGTGAGTACCTCCATCTACACTGGCAATTGTACTCCAAGTGTGTCCGCTATCAGAAGACACTTTGTAATAATTACGGTTAGGGGGAGTAATCCATGGAGCAGGTTTAGTAGTAATATATAAAGTTCCTGAATTAGCAGTATTCGAATTATCAACAACCAACCAAGGACGGTCAATAGCTCTTTTATTTGGAACGTCATACATATCGAATGCTTTGGAAGGAGTATCCCAATTTAATCCTCCATCCATAGAACGTGCTACATAAATTCCTCCACTATCAGGCGATTGTTTATAATCAATATAAGCTAAATAAAGTAAACCATTTTTATCAAAAGCCATAGAAACATCTGCCGAACCAAAACCCGTACCGAAGTGAGGAAGCGTATTATAAGTACTCCAGGTATTGCCACCATCAAAGCTAGCTCTTGTTTTGATAAGGATGCGAAACAAACCGCTGGTATATTTCATACCCATCCAGGCCGCCACTATATTTTGATTGTTAGTAGGATTGATAGCCAAATAAGGTTCGCCATCAAATATAAGTCCGTTACTTAAATCAGTATTCACAGGCTGAGAAATCCCTAACTGTATAAGCAAGGTAAACAGTACTAAAGTAAGTAGTTTTTTCATTGTCCTTTTTTTTGTAAAAGTACAATTTATTTTAATAAGAGAAGGATATTTTACAAATAAATTATTTAGTAAGATAAATTATTCCTACTACTTGTTTTGCTTTTTAGCGATGTTAAATCCAAAGTTTAAACCAATTGTCCCTCCTTCTTTTCTAGGGATGTAGTATATATTAACTGGGATATTTAAATAACCTGAACGAAAGGTTCTGCCCACACCTATTATCAAACTTGCCGATAGGTTTACATCACCTCTGTTATCTATTGCATTTTCTAATGGATACATTTTACCAAGAGGCATTGCTGATGTAAGATGCCAATTCCCATTTTCATCATAATAACCTTCGGCTACACGTGTAAACCTAAATATCGGACCTAAAGCAAACTCCCAACCATTTTTATTAAACCTAAAGCCATTCATAACCGAAACCGATGGGATGAAATTGCCTGTTTCTAGCCCACTGAAAGCCCCTACTACTTCAACCAATGCCTGAAAATCTCCTGCACTCAGATATTGAAATTCGTATTGATAACCAAATACAGAAGATATTGGGTACATATTATATCCTCCTTCATCTTTTGAGGCTTCCATACGTTTAGCTGATTTACCCATAAAAAAGGCAACTCCCATTCGGGGTCCATTTAGTCTTACTGTTGTTTTAGGACTCGACACCAGATTATCGTAATCAATTAATAAATCAACAATAAGCTTATCGTTGACGATGCCAATGATATTGTTTACCGATAGTTTAGCCATAATCTGAATCTGATCTTCAAGATTTAGGTACTCCATAACATTGGTGTTTTCAATCTTTTCGGATTTTACATCAATCATTCGCAAAACAAAAATTATCTTCTCTCCAAATTTCTCAACAGAGCCTGTAAGTATTTTTTCGACTCCTAGAATTTTTCCTGCTTCTATAAGTTTTATCTTACCATAACATTTGTCAGGATCTACTCCTTTTGCAGACAATAGATTGTTAACATCATATTTGTCAAAAACTTCGAAATGATTTGTTTTCTCAAGTTCTAAACGAACAAGATTCCCCATAGAAATATTATCGAGCTTTGTTCCTTTTGTGTCGATGCCTATTACAGCAATACTAACTTTGGATTGCGAAAAACCGATAATATTTATGATCAACAAAAAAGCCAACCACATCCTAGTAAATACTAATTTCATTGTTTTCATTGTACATTGTTTATAATTATTAGATTTGTTTTAAGGGTGTAAAGATACGACAATTTGTCGCTGAAAACAAATAAATTGCAATAATAATTAAAGCAATGCACTTGAAAGTGCAGTAACAATAGTGTAAGTCGAGAGGTTATTCTTTCACAAATTTCCTAAAAACTGTTTTCCACCTCGATTCCGCTCTGCGACCGTTGTGTTAAAGGGGTCGTAGAGTGGAGCCGAAGCACCGTAATTTGTAATTGATTCTTATTCTATTATAAACTTCCTTACCACCGTTTCTTTATCTGATGATAGTTTTAAGATATAAATACCATTTGCGAAAGCGAAAGTATTAACAATAGCTTTCTTATTAATATTAGATGTATAAATGATTTGCCCGATAAGGTTTATTCTGTATCAGAGTTTGTTTCTATAGTAAGATTTTCTTTAGCAGGAATAGGATAACAAATAATATCATTTTGTTTATCAGTATTTTTATTAATACCTATATTTGAACAATCTATATACATACCATATTGTTGATAAAAACTTCCATTAACAATAAGAGTTGACAATTGAAGTATACAGTTATGTACTCCGGGTTTGCACCAATAATAATTAGGGTCTGCTGAAAAACTCACACTACATTTAAATAGTCTATTTCCCGATTATAACATTTTTGCATTTTCATAATATTTGATTTTAAATTATATAATATGCAAAAGATAACAATTTATTTTTAAAAATAAAGCTTTTTATAAATTATTTTGCACCTTAAATATAAAATATAAAGATTAATATTATTAAGTTCATCTGTATTTTTAATCCTAAATATAGTAGAAGAGATTTTAAATTATAATAAAATTATGTGAGAGCAAATCAGAGTTGTAATGCGTTATTCAGGGCCAAGAATTTTGTTTCACAATACTTTACTTGCAATTGGTCAACTTCTTAGAAATCTAATGAAAAAGATATATAAAACAGTAAAATAAATCTAAATAAGATTAATAATTTATTTTTTTTAATTTTATTTGTAAATTATTACTTTTAATAGTATCTTTGTACTGGTTTTTCGAATTAATAAATTACAAATAAACACACATTTTATGAAAAAAATAGTTTTAGTAGCAATAGTTCTTTTAATGTCTTTTAAGATGATTGCGCAGCCAAGCAGAAATTATTCTGATTCGGATGATAAGTTTGCCATTAAGTTAAACCCATTAAGTCTGTTCCTGCTGACAAGTAATATTTCTTTTGAATATAAGATTAAAAATAATCTAAGTGCTCAATTGGGTGTTGGTTACACTGGTATTACTGTTTCTAGTTTAAAGTATGAAGGTATTAGATTAACTCCGGAAGTTAGGTTTTATACCAAGCAAAGGGCTATAAGTGGTTTTTATATTGCTCCTTATCTCCGTTATCAACATTATGAACTTTCGGAAAATGCAAATAAACTTCTTTACGAATCATTTGGTGGTGGTTTATCATTTGGATTTCAGAAAATATCCCCTAGTGGTTTTATTGTTGATCTTTTTGTTGGACCAAGTTATAATTCAGGAAATTTTAGTGTAAAAGAAGGTACTAAAACGGATGAAAATTTAGGATTTGGGATGAGCGGCACAGGTATCAGAACAGGGCTTACTATTGGTTTTGCATTTTAAGATATCTCAATAAGATAATATTAGCCTTATAGATTGCTGAAATCTGTAAGGCTTTTTTATTGGATAATTTTTTATCATAAATTAATATATTAGGATTTGAATTGTTTTAGATAAATTAATTTTAGCTTTGATTCTAAATTAGATGAAAAGAATCATTCTTTGAGAAATAATCTGTGTTTGGACAATAAATAATTTAATATAGTCAAAAAATCCATTTCGACAGTCTGGAGATCTATTTCGACAATGAAGAAATCCATTTCGACAGTCAAGAAATCTATTCTGACAATAAAGAAATCTATTCTGACAATGAAGAAATCTATTCTGACAATAAAGAAATCTATTCTGACAATGAAGAAATCTATTC
>JBAXLO010000024.1:0-32337 GCA_037134755.1 Bacteroidota bacterium
GAGAAATGGGTTGAGATTCCTCACTTCGTTCGGAATGACAGCTTTTCTTTTTTAGTATGGGAGGGAAGTGCGGCAAAGCCGCACTTCCCTCCACCAAAACCCAAAACAATTGTCATTCCGAATGCAGCGAAGCGGAATGAGGAATCTGTCAGTTTAATCACCACCACTTTAAAAAATAAATAACGTAGTAAGGAATCTGTTAGTTTAAACTCGACTGTCATAAAAAAGAGTTAAAGAACGAAGTGAGGAATCTGTTAAAAAACAAAATTAAATGTGAGCACTTCTGCTCTGAAACCTTAATATAATGTTATTATTTTAATATTTTTAATATAGTGTGCTAAATTAATGTATCTTTGTGCGCAAATAAAATCATTTTAAATAAAAAAGAAATGAAACCATTAAAAGAACTAACACAAGGACTTCAAATATTAGAACCTTTTCTTGTAAATCATGGTTTTGAATTTGATAATTACGAAAATGTAGAAAACTTTGTTGGAATTTTTAATATAGCAACATATAAAAAAGAAAATAAAAAATTCATAATAAATTACCTCCCTACAGTTGGCAGAATAGATTATCAGATTGATGATATAAAAACGTACCATGATTTTTATGTCGACCAACTTGGCTATGCTGACAAAAGAAATTTTCACGGTTTCATGGAAGGAAATAAACTTTTAGCATTTCAACAGATATTACAAGACTTTGATTTTTTGATCGAAGACTTCTTTCAAGGTGATTGTACTAAACTAAAAGAACTTTCAGAAATTAATGAATGTATATTAAAAGAATATGCTAAAAGTGCTCATAAAGAATTTAGCGTTCAATTTGATTTAATTAGGATAGAAACAGCACGAAATGAATTCAAAGAAAAAAACTATAAAAAGAGTTATAGTATTTATTTAAAAGTTGAGAATGCAAACTTACTCAGTGATCTTGATCATAGACTAATTGAAAACTGCAAACTACATCTTTAGTTATAATTTCCTTTTGCAATAATATTCAGAAGCAAAAAGCTCCAACAAATAAATGCTGAAGCCTTTATACTTTGAAAACACAAACTTATTTTAATTAGTTAATATCCTATTTCACTTTTTATTTCAAGTAGGATTTTAATATTTCCTTTACTATTTAAACCTGTGTTTAGAATTAAAATAGGATTCTCAGAATTATTTTACATCAGAACTATATTTCTTCTCAACTAGTTCCATTCCACACACCGGACAAGTACCCGGAAACTCTTTATTAACATCAGGATGCATAGTGCAAGTATAAGTTTTTACTATTCCTTTATCTACACCTTTTGTAGCTGTTGTCATTGAAGTCTTTTTTACAAGAGCTTCACCACACTTAGGGCAGATGCCTGATTTACTCATGCTAATGCCGGGATGCATTGAGCAAGTATATGGTTTGAGTTGCTCCTTTTTGTTATTCTTTATTTTTAATTTAGAATATGTTTTCTCCTCGAGTATCAATCCACATTTAGGACACAAGCCCGGGTTTTCCTTTATAATATCAGGATGCCTGGAGCAGGTATAATAAACTGAATCTCTGGGTGACTCTTTTACTGTTGAGATTGATTGTTTTTTACTTATTTTAGGATTGCTTTGCGCATATACCATAGTTCCGCTTATTAAGATTGCGATTACTGTTGTAATGATTTTTGTTTTCATTTGATTAAAATTTAATTGTTTGTATTTATATATTGATTAGAAATTTCGTTTTGAATGCTACAAGCTTCTACTGTATTACCTAAAGCAATTAATGTTCTATTAATAGCCTTATGATGGTTATTTGCTTCATGAAATCTTGCAGCTACCAGATGGTATTGTGCAGCATCTTCTAAGTATTTAGCAACTCTTCTGTGATTATCGATTATAGCTTTCATAATATTAGAATTAAGTTTATTTATTAATTACTTATCAATAGCAAGTTGTTTTAATATCATTTTCTGAATATCTTTGGCATGTAAGGTGTGCCTAATTGCTTTAATTGTACTCTGATGGGCTTTATCATTATCCCCTTCATCGTGAAACGTTGCAGCTTCACGATGAAATTTAGCAGCTTCCTCTAAATGTTTTGCAGCTTTATTATGATTTTCAATTATAGTTGCCATCTTTTATTATTTAATTATTAATTAACTAAGATGCTATTATAAATAATTAATTATTTACTACTTATTATATCAATTGTGGGTTCTAATTCCATTATCAAATCTTTTTGGTTAACATTATTAAGTTCAACTTCACATGAAATTATAACCTCATTACTTATCATAAAGCCACCATTTTCCATAGTTGCATTCCAATTAAGCCCCCAATCATTTCTATTAATCATCCCTGTAATAGTAAATCCGGCCTTTTCGTTTCCCCATGGATCATTTACAATCCCACCAAATTGAATGTTTAATTTAACATTCTTAGTTACACCTATCATAGTTAATTCTCCCCACAACTCACTAATACCATCAGCATCCGGTTCTCCAATAGTACTCGATTTAAAAGTTATTTGTTTATGATTTCTTAAATCAAAGAAGTCACTACTTATTAAGTGTTCATCACGTTTCTCATTACCTGTTGTCACAGAAGAAACATCTATCCATAAATCAATTTCAGCTGTCGAAAAGTCTTTATTGTTTGTGTAAATGCTTGCATCAAATACCTTAAATTCACCCTTAACGTGAGCAATTAATAAATGTCTGACTTTAAATTCAATTTCACTATGATCATGATCTATTGACCATTTTACTATTGTGTTAATTTCTTTTGTTTTCATTTTATTAATGTATTAATTTCTTATAAATGCTTTATTTATTTAAATGATTCTTTAATAATAAAATATCTTTTAAATCTTTTAAATTAAATTTTGTAATTAAAAGCACTTCCATATTAATAGAAAGTGCTTTCTTTTATTAATTTATTTTGCATGTTGTTTCAGAATCTCCTTCTGAGCTTCACAAGCATGGGTCGTATGACCATGTGCTTTAATTGTGCACTCATGAGCTTTATCATGGCTCCCTGCTTCATGATGCTTTGCAGCTTCATGATGATGTTTTGCAGCTTCTTCTAAATGTGTAGCTGCTTTTTTGTGATTTTTAATAATAGTTTCCATTTTTATTTATTTAAATTTTTCCGCTTCTGGCGGCACAGTATGAATTAAATTTCATGCTGCAAAATTAGGTCTGTTAGTAGGATGTCGTGTTACATAATAAAAGTTAATAGTTACATCATTCACAGGTTGCCATCAATTAGATAAAGTTTCTGGTTATTTATTAAATAATATTTAGAATATTCCATCAATAGATAAATAAAGGTGAAGCTATCAAATTAAAATCTAAAATGTGTGAATGTTGCAAGTCTTAATATTAATTATGTAACACTAATCTTTAGTATCAAGCTTACTTTTGCATGGTGAAAATTTATTCACAATATATATAATAAACAATTAAGTAATGAACAAAAACGGTATCGAACAACCACGTCAAGATTGGCAGGATCATTTTACAGGACATCATCTAAATAAAGGAGAATGGAAATGGAATAAGTTACATCATTCATGGATATTCTGGGTTTTCTTTATAATGACTTTAGTGGCTATAACCTATTACATATTAAGTGTTGACTTTGCTAATGCTCCCCGCAAACAATCGCCACAACTAAAGGAAAATAACACAACTCCATTTGGAGGTTAATTAAACAAATTAAGCTAACGGACAATGGAATTTTACAAAGGAAATATTGATACAGTCGTAAAAGAATTTAATAGTAATATTAAAGATGGACTTGACGATAATAAAGTTAAATTATCATTACTGAAATATGGCGGCAATGTATTAAAAGTAACAAATCACATAAATGTATTAAAGATTCTTTTTCGTCAGTTTATTAGTCCGCTTGTTTTAATTTTGATAGTTGCATCGGCTGTGTCCTATTATTTAGGGCAGTTTCGTGATGGTTCTATTCTTATAATTATAGTTGTACTAAATTCGATGATTGGTTTCTACGAAGAATGGAAATCAGAAAATATTCTTGCTTCACTTAGAAATCTGGTTGTAGATAAATGCAATGTTATTAGAAATGCTAAGGTAATTGAAATCCCTGTTAGTTCTCTTGTTCCTGGAGACATAGTAAAATTAATTGATGGTGATGGTATTCCTGCTGATATAAGGATAATTGAATCTGATGGTTTTTCAACAAATGAGTTTATCTTAACTGGAGAATCATTACCTGCAAACAAAGATCCTATGTTTACTACAGATATAACCCTGTCTTTTGCTGATATAAAGAATTGCATTTACATGGGAACAACTGTTGCAAGGGGTGAAGCTACAGGTATTGTTTATGCAACAGGAATACAAACAGAGATAGGTAAAATCAGTACGAATTCTCAAAAGATTAAAACTCCTAAAGCTCCGGTACAAATAGAGATTGCTGATGTGGCAAAAAAACTAACCTTTATTACATTAATTATTGCAGCAGTTCTTTTTGCAATCCGTATGCTTATGAAAGATTCAATTGCTGTGGCCCTTGTTTTTTCAGTTAGTGTAGCTGCTGCAATGGTGCCTGAAGGATTACCTGCTCAGATTTCAATGGCACTTGCATTAGCTGTTGGACGATTGGCTAAAAGGAAAGCAATAGTAAAGAAGATTGCCTCTGCTCAAACATTAGGTTCTGCCACTGTAATCGCTTCAGATAAGACAGGTACGATTACAAAAAACGAGATGACTATTACAGGATGCTACTTTAATGGGAAATCATATACTGTTACTGGATTAGGTTATAAACCTGACGGTGATATATTAGATGAGCAATCTAAAGTTATAAATAAAGATACATTGGGTGATTTAAAGATATTTTTTCTATCAGGATATCTTTCATCTAAAGGTAAAATTAGCCCTCCTGACAAAGATCATCATTCATGGTATTCAATCGGAGACCCTACCGAAACTTCATTCGCTACTTTAGCAATGAAAGCAGGATATAAATTAGAAGATATTGATAAAGATTATCCCTTAGTTCAATCATTTGCTTTTGATTCTTTTCGAAAAAGAGCCACAATTATTAGGTCTCATAAAAAGGAAGTAATTTCTTTTGTAAAAGGTTCTATTGAGTCTATTCTGGAAGTATCAACAAAGATAATTATTAATGGAAAAATAAGTACACTTACAGCTGTGCAAAAAAAGAAAATACTTTTAATGTCGGCAACGTTCTCTGAAAAAGCACTTAGAGTTATTGCAATTGCTTATAAAGATCTTAATAGCAAAAAAGAATATACAGTTGATGAAGCAGAAAAGGAATTGACCTATGCAGGATTTGTTACCATGCTTGATCCTCCTCATAAGGAAGTTAAGGCAGCTATTGAGTCTGTTTTCAAAGCACATATGAAAGTGTTTATGATTACCGGCGACAATGAAGTAACTGCAATAGCTATTGCTAAAAATATAGGATTAATGAATGAAGATAATGAAGATCCTGTAGTTATTAAAGGTGCTGATCTAGCTGGAATGTCTGATAAACAATTAAAAGATATTTTTCAGAATAGGGCTTTAATATTCTCAAGAGTGTCTCCTGATGATAAATTCAGGATAGTTGATTTACTGATGAAACAAGGAGAAATTGTTGCTGTAACAGGCGATGGTGTCAACGATACCTTAAGTTTGAAGAGAGCTGATATTGGAATTGCAATGGGTAAAAATGGTTCTAAAGTAGCACAAGAAGCTTCAAATATGATATTACTGAATGATAAATTTTCTACTATTGTTGTAGCAGTAAAAGAAGGAAGAACTATTTTTAGGAATCTTGAGAAGACTATCAAAACTAACCTTTCGTGTAATATAGCCGAACTTGTATGTGTTCTATTAGGGTTTGCAGGTGTTTTTATAGGTATTGCCACTCCAATAATAGCAGTGCAGATATTATTAATAGATATGGTTGGTGCTATGTTTCCACTTATGATGCTAACTTATGATCCACCAGAAAAAGGTATTATGGCAGATCCTCCACGAAATCCCAAAGACAAAATTCTTACCAAAGAAGCGATGAGAGGCATTGCTTTTTCAGGTTTAATTATGGGACTTGTTGCATATGCTGCTTTTATGTTTTCTTTTTTTATCAATCCTCATGGTGTTGGTCATTATGAAAAGGCAATTACAATTACATTTGTTTCCATTATCTTCGGTCAATATGCTAATATTCTTTCACGACGAACTTATGGTAATGCATTAGGTAAATACTTGTTCTCTAATAGAAATCTGCTGTTAGCATTTGCTTTCTCTATTTCATGTATCTTATTTATTGTGTATTTACCTGCTTTCAATCTTTACTTTCATACTTCGCCATTACTTGTTGTTGATTGGTTCTTACCTTTAACAGCCGGTGCTGTTTGTCTTTTAATATATGAATTGAAGAAAAAGATAAAGAATAAGTCTTATATTAAGCCTATAATGATTAAATAGTATTATAATATCATACAATTAAGTTTAATTGTATGACATTTTAACTTATTTGTAATACATTTTAATTATATTGTATTACATTTTAGTTTAATTGTTATACATTATAGTTTAATTGTTATACATTATAGTTTAATTGTTATACATTATAGTTATATTGTATTATATTCTACTTAAATTGTATCACATTTTAATTAAATTGTATTATATCTATATTATTCTCAATGATTATTTATTTATTAAAGCTAAATTTAAAGTTGTTTGGTATTCAATAATAGCATATTAATAAAATTGTTAAAAGACTAAATGTTATTAAATAAAATAGACATTAAGAATAAAACTATAAACCTGTGAATGATGTAACTTATTTCTATTATTATGTAATACTTATCGTGTGAATCAGAAGTACTTTTGCATTAATAATATTTATAAAAAAGACATCAAATGTTACGAAAATTAAACTATAAGTTATGAATGAAAATAAATTAAACTGGAATTCTCATGAATTCAAAGTATATCTTCTTTTATATGCTGCTAATGCAGATTTTGAATTAAAAAAAGAAGAAAAGCAATTGATCCATTCAAAAGCATCTAAAAGCGAATACAGACATATCCATAATGTATTTGAATTAGATTCAGATTATGATAGGATTGAAACTATTCTATCATATAAGGAAAAGTTTTATCCAACAGAACTAGATACAGAGAAACTTTTAAAAGAAATCAACGAACTATTAAAAGTTGATCATGAATTAGATTTATATGAAAAGAATTTCTTTAGAATATTACAAAAGATATTAAAATAAAATTGAATTCCTTTTTTGCGAAGTTGATAATGTGTGAATGATGTAAGTCTTTTAATTAATTATGTAATACTTATACTTTAAAGCAGCTCTACCTTTGCATTAATAAAATTTATTCACAAATATACCGTAAGTTACGGAAATTAAATACAATTGTTTTATGAAAACACAAATTAAAATCTTTTTAATCTTATTTATAATCTTAATAGGTTTAAATATAAGTCCTCAAAAAGTAAATGCACAAGAGTCTATAAGCTTTCAAGTATTTTATGATGAATTAAGTCCTTATGGAACTTGGGTAGATAATGCTGATTATGGTTATGTTTGGATTCCTAATGTTGAATCAGGATTTGTACCTTATGCAACTAATGGATATTGGACACTTACTGATGAAGGTTGGGCATGGATTTCAAATTATCCTTGGGGTTGGGCTCCTTTTCATTATGGTCGTTGGTTTACTGATCCAACATATGGACCAATGTGGGTTCCGGATAACGAATGGGGACCGGGTTGGGTTTGCTGGAGAATGTCATCTGATTATTATGGATGGGCACCAATAGGTCCGGGCATTAATATAAGTGAAGCTTATGGCAATGGATATTATGAACAACATAATCATTATACTTATGTAAGAGGAATGTATTTTGGAAGAAGAGATATTAGAAATCATTATATGCATTCTTCAAAAAGAGGTGCAATTATGAAAAACTCAACAGTTATTAACAATCCAAGGGTAGATAAATCACGTAATGTATCGTATAATACAGGGCCAAATAGAAATGAAATAGAAAAATACAGAGGTAAAAAGATCAATCCAATAGTTGTTAAAGAAACAAGTAAGCCAGGGCAAACTACAAATAAAGATCAGCTTATAATATATAGACCTCAATTTATAAAGAATAACACAAGTGGTCAAAGAACTGCACCTGCTAAAGTTGTAAATTTAAAAGAAGTTAAAACTTCAAAACAAAGGAAAGCAGAAATGCCTCCTTTGAAAGCAACACAACCTGTAAAGCAAACACAGCAACAACCAAAGCGTACTATCCAACCTGTAAAACAGCAACCTATTCAACAACAAAGAAATGTTCAACCGGCAAGACAACAGCAACCAACACAACCACAAAGAAATGTTCAACCAGCAAGACAACAGCAATCTCAACAACCTCAAAGAAATGTTCAGCCTGTAAAACAACAGCCTATTCAACAGCAAAGAAATGTTCAACCGACAAGACAACAGCCTGTACAACCTCAACGTAATGTTCAGCCGGTAAGACAACAACAACCTCAACCCAAACCAGTTCAAAACACCAAAGAAGAAAGACCTGCTCATTAATTACTTCAAACTCCTATTGAATATAAATACAATTATAATATAATAACAAAATATCAGACTCTTAAATGTGTGAATGATGTAAGTCTTTTCACTAATTATGTAACACCTGAGGAGCGCACAGTAAGTACCTTTGCATATTATTAAATCATAAAAAAACTGTACCGCCAGTAGCGGAAATTTAATACTAAATATAATGAATACAACAGAAATTAAAGGATCCTGGAATGAGCAAAAAGGAAAGCTCAAACAGAAATTTGCAGTCTTAACAGATAATGACCTTCTGTTTGAAGAAGGAAAGAAGGAAGAAATGCTAGGCAAAATTCAAAATAAGCTAGGCAAAACTAAAGAAGAATGGTTCAAAATTATTGAAAATCTTTAAAACAATTAAATAATACAAAATGAAAAAAACAATTTTAATTCTTGCTTTAATAGTGATTACAGCAGGAACAATTTTTATCGGTTGTCGATCGTCATCAGAAAAAGTAGAAAATGCTGAAAAAAACTTGCAGGAAGCTAAGCAGGATTTAAGCATTGCAAAACAAGACTCTGTTACAGAATACCAAAAATTTAAACTAGAATCTGAAGAAAAACTAGCTGCTCACGAAAAAAGTATTGCTGAATTTAAAGCAAGAATAGCCACAGAAAAGAAAGAAGACAAAGCTAAATATGAAAAGAAATTAGCTGCATTAGAACTTAAAAACAGTGATATGAAAAAAAGACTTGAAGATTATAAAGAAGATGGAAAAGACAAATGGGAAAAGTTTAAATCAGAGTTTAGTCATGATATGGATGAGTTTGGTAAAACATTTAAAAACTTAACTGTTAAGAACTCAAAATAATTTATAACACAATAATTAATAATTTAATAAATTACAAAATGAAAAAAACAATTTTAATAATCGTAGCAATAATAGCAATGATTAACATAAGTAAAGCTCAAGATAATGGAGCAGATGGACGTGAAATTCTACAAATGGGTGCAAAAATAGGAACAAATTACTCAAATGTTTACGATGTACAAGGGCAAGATTTTGTTGCCGATCCTAAATTTGGATTAGTATTCGGTGGCTTTATTGCAATCCCTATTGGGAAATATATAGGAGTTCAACCTGAATTATTATATTCTCAAAAAGGCTTTAAAGCAACCGGTAAATTACTTGGGTACACATATGAATACAAACGTACTACAAGTTATGTTGATATTCCAATCTTATTTCAATTAAAACCAAGTCAGTTTCTAACAATAGTAGCAGGTCCTCAATATTCATATTTGGTTAGCCAAAAGAATGAATTTACAAGTACAATATATAGTAATGAACAGGAACAGCAATTTAACAATGATAATGTTCGTAAAAACATTCTATGTTTTATTGGTGGTGTTGATGTTAATGTAAACCACTTTGTGTTGGGAGTAAGAGCCGGATGGGATCTTACACAAAACAATGGAGATGGCACATCTACAACTCCACGTTATAAGAATGTATGGTATCAATTTACATTAGGGTACAGCATTTTCTAAATATTAAATAATAAAGATGTAGGGTTTATAACAATTGTTTTTTATCCTACATCTTTATTAAAATAAAATCATTAAAATATCAATAAAATGAATGCTTTAAAAGTAATGTTAATAGGAGTTGTGATGTTTCTGGCTTGTACTATTCAAGCACAAGTATCAGTAAATTTAAATATTGGCACACCTCCTAGATGGGGTCCTGTAGGATATAATGATGTTAAATATTATTACATACCTGATGTGGAGGCATATTATGATATTAATGCATCAATGTTTATTTATCAATCAGGTGGGATTTGGATTCACAGAACTTACCTTCCACGAAGATACAGGAATTATGATTTATATGGTGGTTATAAAGTAGTTTTGAATAACTATCACGGTAATTCTCCTTATGACAATTTTAATGATCATAGAAATAAATATGCTAAAGGTTATCATGATAGATCTCAAAAGACTTATGGTGAAAGACCCGGTAGAGGTAATCATAAAGTAAATATGGGACCAAAAGACCATAGAAATAAAAGGGAGAATCCAGGTATTGGAAGAAATGAAAGACATGATCAATTCAATAAAGGAAATAAAGATCATGGAAATAATGGTAATAAAGATCATGGCAATAAAGGAAATAAAGACCATGGGTATAATGGAAAAAATGGCAAGAGAAACTAAATAATTCTTTTACTTCAAATAGACTTTAATAAAAACAATTTAATAAAAATAACATGGGAAATCTACTTTATTTAATAGCTGTAATCTTTGTAATAGTATGGGCTATTGGTTTTATAGGATACAATGCAGGAGGAATTATACATATCCTTTTAATTATTGCATTAATTGCAGTAATACTTAGAATAATTCAAGGTAAGAAAATAATTTAATTCAAATAATTTTTAAATCTAATTAATATGAAAAAAATCATTTTTTATCTAATGACAATATGTTTGTTGTTAACAATTCAACCCCTTAAAATTAATGCTGCAAATAGTGTAGCAAAACCATCATTAGTTATGTCAAAAACATCTGACTCAACAGAAGTAAGCTGTCTGCTTATAAGACTAGACGAAATTAATAAGATGGACAAATCAAGTTTAAAATCTTCGGAAAAGAAAATATTGAGAAATGAAGTACGCTCAATAAAATCACAACTCGAAGCTAAAGATGCTAAAGCAGTTAATAGCGGAGGAGGCGGAGGAGTTTATATTTCAGCAGGAGCTTTAATTATCATTATACTATTATTAATAATTTTATTCTAAATAATTTAAAAACAAACACAATGAGTACAGGAAAAGTTTTATTAGGCGTATTGGCCGGAGTTGCAGCAGGTGCAATGTTAGGAATTTTATTTGCTCCAGATAAAGGATCAAATACCAGAAAGAAAATCTCAAAAAAAGGAGAAGACTATGCAGATGCAGTTAAAGAAAAGTTTGATGATTTTCTTGATGACATTTCAGAGAAATTTGAACATGTAAAAGAAGAAGTTTGTGACTTTGCTGAAAAGAGTAAAGACAAAGTAGAAGATGCTAAAACAACTAAGGTTTAAGCCCTTTTAATAAATATTAATTAACTAATTTAAAATAAACAAGACATGGAAAAAGAATCATTGAAAAAAGAAACTCCTGCCAAAAAAGGAAACAGTTTACTTAATGCTTCATTGAAATCATTCGATTTATCAGTAATGATTGATAAAATGAAACAAAAATATACCTGGGAAAAAGGAGTACCTAACACAATGATTCTTTTAAAATGTCCTTACAAACAAATTTTACTATCATCTTTACACGATGGTAGTATGATGAAATTCTTAAAGTCGGATGAATCTATTACATTTCAAATTATTGAAGGAGAAATAAAGTTTCATAGATTTGAAGAATCTATAACTCTAAAAAAAGGACAATTACTAACAATTCAAAAAAGCACAAAGTATATTCTTACAACTACTGAAGATACTGTAGTACTATTAACTATCGCATCAGGAGAAACACTTTCTATCAATGCAAATGCAAATTAAATTAATTAGCAAAAGTTTTGATAAAATAAAGAGGATGGGATCTAAATTATTATTACAATAGTGATTTGATTTCCTTTTGAAAAACATAATTTAAAAACAAAAATACAAATTGAAGACCTAACTTTAAAGAACGATGATGTAACTTTAAAGATTGACGATGCATCTTTAAAGAACGATGATGCATCTTTAAAGAACGATGATGCATCTTTAAAGAACGATGATGCAACTTTAAAGATTGACGATGCAACTTTAAAGATTGATGAAGCATCTTTAAAGAACGATGATGCAACTTTAAAGATTGACGATGCATCTTTAAAGATTGATGATGTAACTTTAAAGATTGGTGATGCATCTTTAAAGAACGATGATGCATCTTTAAAGATTGATCGACTTGTATGTTTGACGTCAATAACTGATTGATATTATAAGCGTAACAAAATTATGTTCGGAAAGTAAAATTTAGTATCAAAATCGTTAAATGCTTATTTTACAAGATGTAAATATTTTTAGTTAGCAATGTTTTTTTAAAGATATCAATGAAATTTATTATATGAATGAAGAATTAAAGGGATTAGAAATTATTAAATAAAAAAAGTAAATACAATGGAAAACAATAAAGAATTGATTGAAGCACTATCTGAAAGAACGATAGAATACGTAAAAACAAGTATTGAATTAGTTAAGTTAAAAACACTAGATAAAGCAGCAGATGTTATTTCATCATTTGTGCCTCGTTTCATTGTATTTGTATTAATTTTTTCTCTATTGTTTTTTATAAATTTAGGAATAGCTTTTTGGCTTGGCGAGATCTTAGGAAAAACATATTATGGCTTTTATATAGTAGCCGCTTTTTATGGATTACTGGGAATTATATTACAATTCTTTCTTCATAAATGGGTGAAAAATATTATCAGCAATTTATTTATTAAACATATTCTTAAATAAAAAATCAGATGCAAAACATAAATTATACTGAAGAACTTAAGAAATCAATTGAAATATTAGAGGTTGAACAAAACTTAAGTCGATACCTTCTTAAAGAACAATTCATCACTACTTACGAGAGTTTGAAGCCTGTAAATTTATTAAAGAATACCTTAAATGAGGTTATTTCTTCGCCTGACTTAATGGATAATTTGTTAGGCACATTAGTTGGTATGTCAACAGGATATCTTTCAAGAAAGTTTGTTGTTGGTGCTTCAGGCAATGTATTTAGAAAACTTATTGGATCTGTATTACAATTTGGTGTTACTAATATTATTGCACAACATCCTGATGCTATTAAATCTGTTGGGCAATTTGTTATTGAACGTGTATTTAAGAAAAAAGAAAAGAAATAAAAACAATAGTAATGCTTAACAAAGAAATTATAATACCATTTTACGCAAAGACAAGTATCTTCTTAGTAGGATTATTTGCCTTTTTTACGATACTATATATAGCTCAAAGTATTATTATTCCTGTTGTTTTTGCAATTATAATTGCAATTGTATTATTACCTGTTGTGAATCTCTTTGTGAGAATGAAAATCAATAGAGTAATTGGGATTGCACTTACTTTAATACTTGCTTACATAGTTATAGCTGCATTAGGTGCTCTGATAATTTCACAAGCAAGTCTGTTTAGTGATTCATGGCCAATACTGGTAACTAAATTTACAGCTTTGCTTAATCAGTCTATTACTTGGGCTTCTAAATATTTCGATATAAATCCACAACAAATCCACGATTGGATTTTAAAAGCTAAAGGAGAACTAATAAATATAATAAGCTCTTCAATCGGACAAACAATTGCTTCAGTTGGAAGTGGTTTGATAGCATTGTTTTTAATTCCGGTTTATATCTTTTTAATATTATATTATCAACCATTAATACTCGATTTTATTCATAAACTTTTTAGTGAGAATAACCAAAGTCAGGTTGGAGAAATAGTTACTAAAACTAAAAAGGTTATTCAGCATTACCTGATAGGACTGCTTATTGAATTTGTTATTATATCTAGTCTTTATACTATTACACTTTTATTTTTAGGAATTGATTATGCTATTTTACTAGGTGTTATTGGTGGTCTTTTAAATGTAATCCCATATATTGGAGGCTTTGTTGGAGTTGCTTTACCAATGATGATAGCTTTAGTAACAAAAACATCTGCCTGGTTTTCACTTTATGTATTGATAATCTTTTATATTATTCAATTTATAGACAATCATTACATCATACCAAAAATAGTTGCTTCAAAAGTAAAGATAAATGCATTATTTGCAATAATAGTAGTATTAGTTGGAAATGCTTTATGGGGATTCTCCGGAATGTTCCTTTCAATCCCACTATTAGCTATTGTTAAGCTTATATTTGATCATATTGAACCTTTAAAACCATGGGGGTATTTATTAGGCGATACTATGCCTCCACTTATTAAAATTAAAACTAATATTCTTAAAAAAACATCTAAATGATAACAGTTAAAAAAGAAGGTATCTTATTAAAAAAGACTAAGCTGGAGTTTGAAAACGAAGGCGTTTTAAATCCGGCAGTAATTCGTGAAGGTGATAATGTTCACATGTTTTATAGAGCAGTACAAAATGGGAATATTTCTACTATTGGTTACTGTAAACTTGATGGTCCGTTAACAGTAGTAGAACGTTGGGAAAAACCTTTTATGGTTTCCGAATTTGATTATGAATCACAAGGTATAGAAGATCCTCGTATTGTAAAGATTGATGAAGTATATTATATGACATATACTGCTTATGATGGAACAAACGCTCGAGGTGCTTTAGCTACATCCAGAGATTTAATTCATTTTAAAAAGCATGGACTAATTGTTCCTCATATTACTTATGCTGAGTTTGTTTTCTTATTAGAATCTGCTGGAACTGTAGATGAAAATTATTATCATAATCATAAGTTTTATTATCAGGAAGCCGATCCCGATAAGAAAATATTATTATGGGATAAGAATGTAATTTTCTTTCCTCGCAGGATTAAAGGTAAACTAACTTTTTTACATAGAATTAGACCTGGTATACAGATAGCCTCTGTTGAAAACTTAAAAGATCTAACTTTAGAATATTGGGAAGATTATTTTAATAATTTCCAAGATCATATTCTTATGGATCCTTCTTATAAACATGAATCAGATTACATAGGAGGTGGTTGTCCTCCAATTGAAACTGATCATGGGTGGTTATTAATTTATCATGGTGTGCAATCAACTAAAAGAGGACTCATATATTCAGCATGTGCTGCTGCTTTATTGGATTTAGAGAATCCAGATAAAGTAATAGCTCGGTTGCCTTATCCACTCTTTTCACCCGAACTTGATTGGGAAGTAAGAGGAGATGTTAACAATGTGGTTTTTCCTACAGGTACTGCTTTATTTGGCGAAACACTATATATTTACTATGGTGCAGCCGATGAACGTATAGCCTGTGCTTCAATTAAACTACCTGATTTAATGTCAGAGTTATTAAATTATACCAAAAGTTATGAAAAATAAAAAGCTTTTAACTGATTCGATTATTGATGTAATCTTGAATCAAAATGTATCTGATGTCGAAACTACAATTCAATCAGAACTTACATCTATTATTAATAATGAATTAACAAAAGATAAGAAGAAGAATGATTTGGCTGAAATCCTTATAATAACTTCTTATCCACCCAGAGAGTGTGGAATAGCAACTTACTCTCAGGATTTAATTAAATCGCTAAATAATAAGTTTAGTAATTCTTTATCATTAAAGGTTTGTGCTTTGGAATCAAATGGAATAACTTATCCTTATCCTAAAGAGGTTAAGTATATTCTTAAAACTTCTATAGCTAAAGATTACGAAGATTTAGCTATAAGTATAAACAAAGATCAAGACATTAAAATTGTTTTGGTTCAACATGAATTTGGTTTCTTTCATAAACAAGAACAAGCTTTTCTGCACTTCTTATACAGTGTTACTAAACCTATTGTTGTTGTATTTCATACCGTTTTACCTTCACCTGATGAAAAGTTAAAATCAAAAGTTAATAGTATTGCAGCTGTTTGCGAATCTATTATTGTAATGACTAATACTTCGTCAAATATATTGGTGAATGATTATGGTGTGCCAAAACAAAAGATATCTGTTATTGCTCATGGCACTCACCTTGTTCCACATCTTAGTAAAAGCTTTTTAAAAGCAAAATATGGATTAAAAGGGAGGAAAGTTCTTACAACTTTTGGTTTGTTAAGTTCGGGTAAAAGTATAGAAACCACTCTAGAAGCCATGCCTGCTATTATAAAAGAATGTCCTAAAGTTATGTTCTTAATTATTGGTAAAACACATCCTGAAGTTGTTAAAAATGAAGGCGAAAAATACAGGGATAGTCTTGAGCAAAAGATAATAGAATATTCTCTTCAAGATCATGTTAGATTTGTTAATAGCTATTTGGCTTTACCTGATTTGCTGGAATATCTACAGCTTACCGACATCTATTTATTTACTACCAATGATCCCAATCAGGCTGTAAGTGGTACTTTTGTTTATGCTATGAGTTGTGCTTGTCCTATTATTTCTACCCCAATTCCTCATGCTAAAGAAGTACTTACAAAGAACACAGGTATTATTTTCGACTTTCGCAATTCACAACAATTAGCCGAGGGTGTAGTACGATTACTAAATAATGATCCTTTGCGTAGAAGTATTAGTTCAAATACTTTACAGAAGATAGTTTCAACTGCCTGGGAGAATTCTGCAGTTTCGCATGCTATGTTATTCGAATGTATTGCTGGAGATAAGATTACTTTACAATATAATCTCCCATTAATCAACTTAAATCATCTTAGAAAGATGACAACTGAAATAGGGATCATTCAGTTTTCAAAGATAAATCAACCGGATATTAATAGTGGTTATACTTTAGATGATAATGCCCGTGCACTTATAACTACTTGTATGTGTTATAAATTGAATGAAGAAAAAGAAAGTTTAGAAGCCATTAAGAAGTATTTAAGTTTTATTAAATACTGTCAGCAACCTAAAGGTGATTTTTTAAATTATGTTGATAAAGAACTTCTGTTTACTGATCAAAATAAAGAAACCAATTTAGAAGATTCGAATGGACGTGCTATTTGGGCTTTGGGTTATGTAATTTCATTAGCCGATATTTTGCCTGTTGAAATAGTTTCAGAAGCTAAAAAGATTTATCAAAAGTCCTTGCTATTAATGGAATCAATCCATTCATCCCGTGCAATGGCTTTTGCTATTAAAGGAATTTATTATTCTAATATTAATAATAAAACTAAAGAAAACCTAGAGCTTTTAAAGACATTTGCTAATCGTTTAGTTCAGATGTATAGGCATGAATCAGTTGAAGAATGGAATTGGTTTGAAAGTTATTTAACTTATGCAAACAGTGTATTGCCAGAAGCTATGTTGTATGCATGGTTATCAACAGGAGATGTTGTTTATAAAGATATAGCTAAATCATCTTTTAAATTCTTATTATCAAAGATATTTAATGAAAATGGTATTGAAGTTATATCTAATAAAAAGTGGCTTCAAAAGGGACAACAAGCAGGTCTATATGGCGAACAACCTATTGATGTTGCTTATACTATTATGACTTTAAGTAAGTTTTACGATGAGTTTATGAATGAAGATTATTATCTTAAAATGCTTACTGCTTTTAATTGGTTTTTAGGAGACAACCGTTTGCATCAGATTGTTTACAATCCTTGTACCGGAGGTTGTTATGATGGTTTAGAAGAAACACATGTTAATTTAAATCAAGGTGCCGAATCTACTGTAAGTTATTTAATGGCACGCTTAACAATGGATAAGTATAAGGATATTATTTAGTAAAATCTATTTTAGTATTTATAAGAAAAAAGACAATATCTGATAGAAGTACGCTTCTGCGTGACAGTTGTGTAAAATTGATGATTTTTAGTGTTAAATCTGTTTAAAGAATTGAAAAATAAAAAAAAACAAGGATTAAAAAATACACCTTTTTCAATTGACAAATTAATTTGAAAAGTATTCCATCATTTTCATTAATAAAAAATGAATTTATTAATAATAGATAGAGATAAGCTTATATAAAAAAGCTAAGACATCTAAATAGGTCTTAGTTTAGTGAAATCTTGACAAAGTAGTATCAGATAAAGAGATAAGGAAGAATTATACTAATAAGAAAAGTTAACTCTATCCGAATGGTATATTCTTTCATTTTTAACTATCTAGTTTGGAAAATCTATCGATTATGAGATTCTTTAATTCTATTTTTAAATAATTTCACTAAAAAGATCCGGAGTATTAGATTTAAGAATATCCCGATTATTTTTTTGAACAGCATATAAAATAAACTGACTATAGATTTTAATAGTATTCATTTTTTTAATTTTTTATTTAAAATGTTATCATGTAAATAATGTTAATAAATAAAATAAAAAATAAGTGGATTTGTAAAACAAAATTACCTATATTTGTAAAATATATATTGATACAAACTATGGATGATTCAAAGCTAGCTAATGTCTTCTTAATAAACGATCAACAATATGCTATAACTATCGAAAGTATTATACAAATTGTTCGTGCAGTTGAAGTAACAATCGTTCCACAGGCTCCACCCTTTATAATGGGTGTTGTTGATTATCATGGACAGATTATCCCAGTTATGAATATTAGGTATTGCCTGGGGCTTGAATCTAAAGAAGTTAATGTTAATGATAGGTTTTTAATACTTCAAACTCCTAAACGTATAGTTGCTATTGTAGTCGACGAGATAAAAGATGTTATTACTATTGATGAGGTTGAGAAAATTAAATCTACTTCCCTTTCTGATAAAATTGATTTTGGATATTTGATAAGGTTGGAAAGTGGAATAGTTTTTATTTATGATATTGAAAGACTTATTTCTCCTGAAAACGAAGAAGCAATTAAATTAATGTTGGAATCAATAAAATAAGATGCAATTGCTATGCTAAACCAACTAACCAAAAAAGAAGTAAGCAAAGCCATTTCAACACAAATTGGAATTAATATTGATATAGATAAATGGAGCGATTTTGAACATAAATTTAAAAGCGCTTGTAAAGAATTAAAGATTGATAATGAAGAGTCTTTTTTTGATTTAATTTTAAATTCAATTGCCACTAAAGAACAGATAGAGACTCTTGCGACACATCTGACCATTGGCGAAACCTATTTTTTTAGAGAAACGGAAGCTATAGATGTTTTTAAAAACACATTGTTGCCTAAGCTTATTGAGCAAAGACGCGGGATAAATCAAACTATTGATATATGGAGTGCAGGATGTTGTACCGGTGAAGAACCTTATTCTATCGCTATGATTTTATCGGAAGCAATACCTGATATTAAATCGTGGAATATAAATATATTGGCGACTGATATCAATCAACATTATTTGCGCAAAGCTAAAAGAGGTGTTTATACACAATGGTCGTTCAGGACTACTCACGAAAGTACTATTGATAAATATTTTATAAGGAACGCTCTTGATTATAAAATAACTGATAAGATTAAAAGTATGATTCATTTTAGGAAGTTAAATCTTGTAGATGAATTTGAATTTCCATCAGATACTATTAGAGAAAACTCTATAGATGTTTTGTTTTGTCGCAATGTATTAATGTATTTTCCTCCCGAACAGATATTGAATGTTGCTAATAGATTTTATAAATGTTTGGTTGAAGGAGGTTGGCTAATAACAAGTCCTGTGGAGGTTTCGAGTGAGGGCTTTATTAAATATAATTCTATTTATATTGATGGGACAACAATATTAGAGAAGAATTCTTTAGCTAATAATTCGATAAATAATACTTTGCAATATATATCGCAATTAAGTAAGAAGGTAGTTGACAAGATTGATGCTTTTAATCATACTAATGTTCTTCAGTCAAAGATACATCAATCTCAGCAACAACATAAAACTACTGCAAATACTACTAACAAAACAGCTCATAAAACTAAAGATTCGGAAAGTAGTTTGTTGCTTAAAGAAGCTCAAAAGTATTTTAAAAGGAATAACTATCAGGAAGCCATTATTGTTTTAAATGAAATATTAAAATTAGAACCTAATAATATAACTGCACAAACTTTATTAGTACAGTCCTTAGCCAACTCAGGCAATTTAATTGAAGCCGGTAAGAAGTGCGAGAAATACCTGGAAACAAATAACCAGAATGCAGCTTTGCACTATTTATTAGCTACAATATTACTCGAACTTAATGAAACTACTACAGCAGAACAGGCATTGCGTAAAGCTATTTATATAGATCATAGTTTGGTGATGGCACAATTTGAAATGGCTAACCTATTGCATAAACAAGGGAATAAAAAGGCTTCGGAAAAGCATTATCAAAATGTTTTAAATCTTATAAACTCATTAAAAGATGAGGAAGTGCTTCCATATACAGATGGAATGACTTCGAGTAGAATGAAAGAGATCATTAATAACTTCTTAAATTAATTAGTATGGATAAACCAAAAATGAATATCTCCGATAAGGAAATATTAAAGAGAAGAGCGACTAAGCTTGCAAAGAAAACAAACGTTGAAACTGATCAGAATGAAGAACAAATTTTTATGCTTTGTTTTGAGTTAGCATCACAAACCTATTGCTTAGACACAAGTTTTATTAAAGAAGTTTTAGTCTTAAAAGATCTTACACCTATTCCAAATACTCCTGACTTTGTGATAGGAGTTATTAATGTAAGAGGCCAAATATTAGCTGTATATAATGCTAAAAAGATATTTAATGTTAAAGAAATAGGGATAAAAGATCAAAATAAAGTGATCATTTTAAAAGATAATGATAAAGATATTGAATTTGGATTACTTGTTGACGGAATATTAGGAAATATTAAGTTATCTTTGCACGAAATTGAATCAATACCTGATAGCTTAAACGAAACGGGAAAGGAATACCTTAAAGGGATAACAGATAATGGTATTATAGTAATAAATACTAAAGGATTTATAGAAAGTCCTTTATTAATAATAAAACAATTTTAAATAGTAAACATATTAATAAACACAAATAATAAAGGAGAATTTCGTATGAATATTTTAAAAAACTTTAGTTTAGCTGGAAAAATAATTGCTGGAATAGCAACTATTTTTGTTTTAGGTATAACTGTTATATTAATGGGATACTTTTTTGTTTCAATGGTTGTTGATTCACAAAATGAACAGGAACAAAGTTCAGTAGTTCAAAAAAACACATTAAAGATAAAAATAAATATCAATCAATCGCGTACGTTTATGTTTGAAATTATCCAAAATAAAGACAAAACAAAAAAAGATGTGCTATTGAAGGAGATTTCAAATCTAACAAAATCAACAGATAATTGCATAAGTGAAATAACTAATTATTATAGAAGTCATGTTGCATCAGATTCTTTGCTTTTTAGTGAAGTTGTTCAATCGATTAACAATTATAATGACAACACCAAAAAACAAATAGAATTAATTGAAAAAGATAAAGCTGAGGAAATATTGCTATTAGATGGGAGTATACAGTTTGAACTTTATGACAAAATAAATAATAATTTAAATGAATTAGGGAAAATCCAGAATGTAACTATTCAAAAAATACTTGAGAGTTCACACAAACTTGCTAAAATAGCATTATGGACAATTCCTGTATCTTTGGCTATTGCATTATTAATTTGCATATTAATTGCAGTATGGATACTTAAAACCATTAAAAATATCATGCAGGAAATAAAAGATGGGATTGAAATATTAGGCACATCAACTACAAATATATTAACTTCTGCAACAGAAGTTTCAACAGGCACAACAGAAACTGCAACTGCATTAACAGAAAACACGACTACTATTGAAGAGATAAGACAAACAGCTATGGTAGCCAATCAAAAAGCGGTAAAAGTTGTAGAGATATCTCAATTATCTGCTCAAACTGCTTCAAATGGTAAAGATGCAGTTATGGAAACAATTGAAGGTATGAAAAAGATTAGTGTGCAAATGGATATGATCTCTGAAAGTGTTATAAAACTATCTGAACAAAGCAGAGTTATCGGAGAAATTACTTCAAGTGTAAACGATTTAGCTGATCAATCAAACTTACTAGCTGTTAATGCTGCAATAGAAGCTGCAAAAGCAGGAGAACAAGGTAAAGGTTTTGCTGTAGTTGCTCAGGAAATTAGAAGTTTGGCTGAACAATCAAAACAAGCTACTACACAAGTTAAAGATATTCTTAATGATATTCAGAAAGCAGTTAACCAAGCAGTGATGGCAACCGAACAAGGAGCTAAAGCTGTTGAATCAGGAAGCAAACTAGCTATCCAAAGTGGAGATGTTATCCAATTGATGACTGACAGTGCTAACGAAGCAGCTAATTCTGCAATACAAATATCAGCTTCAAGCCAGCAACAAATGGCAGGCATGGAACAAATAGTACCTGCTATGGAAAACATTAGAAAAGCGATTGAACAAAATGTAGTAGGAACAAAACAAACACAAGAAGCAGCTAATAAATTGAATGAACTAGGAGTTAGTCTTAAGAATATGCTTATTAAGTACAAAGTTTAATATACAGCTATGAGTACTAAACAAGAAGAGTTTTACAAGGAACTCTTAGCTGATTTTAAAATAGAGGCTACAGAGCATAGTACTACTTTTACCAACAATCTTCTTGATCTGGAGAGGGAAGGAGATAGGGTGAAACGACAATGCATGATAGAAATTATGTTTCGGGAAATCCATAGTCTTAAAGGTGCAGCACGAGCTGTTAACCTTCAGGAGATAGAAAGATTATGTCAGGCTTTGGAAAATGTAATGTCTAAAATGAAACAAGGGCACTTAAGCTATTCTTCTTATTTATTTGATACTTTTCATAACACTATTAATATACTAAACGGACTGTTAACTGATCTTTTTGAAGGACAAAAGACAATTAACAGCGAAATAGTTTCAGGTACTATAGTAGAACTTTCGGCTATTATTAATAGTAAATCTGAATCAAATTATCCACCTATTTCAGTTGTTCAAACTGAAGTAAAGGAAAGTGCTCCGGTTGTTGAAACACCTGTTGTTGTCGAGAACAAAGAAGAGAAACCTGCACAGAATCCTATTATTCATGCAAATGATGAGAAAACTCCTGTAAAGGAAACGGTACGTATCTCAACAGAAAAATTAAGTAATATATTATTACAGGCAGAAGAACTGATTACTGCCAAAGCGATCTTAAGTAACTTTGTTCAGAATCTAAACTTTCTTAAACTTGATATTAACACTAAAACAAAGTTAACAGAAAACAAAAAGCAACTTATACAACCTTTAAGTTCGGATGTTGATAACCTTGCTTGGAATGAATTATATAACTGGCAAAAAGAAAACACTAAAAAGACTCAATTCAACTTAAACCTATTGGTTAAAGATGCCGAACAATTTCAACGATCTGTTTCAAGGATGGTTGATGATCTTTTAGTAGATATTAAAAACACATTGCTAAGGCCTTTCAGTTCGTTGTTGGATATTTTTCCTAAGCTTGTCAGAGACCTTTCGAAAGAACAAAACAAGGATGTAAATCTCAATATCTATGGAAATGATATTGAAATTGACCGTCGTATATTGGAGGAAATCAAAGATCCATTAATTCATATTTTACGTAATTGTATTGATCATGGGATTGAGAAACCCGAACAACGAAAAGCTAAAAATAAAGCTGTTTATGCTTCAATAAATATCTCGCTAAAACAAACAAATGATCAGAGATTATTAATTCAGATATCAGATGATGGACAAGGGATTAATAAGGATAAAGTTATTGCATCAGCAATTAAAGAGGGTGCTATAACAGCAGAAACAGTTGAGAAGTTAACAGAAAAAGAATTACTTAAACTAATATTTGTTTCGGGAGTTACCACTAGTAACTTTATAACCAATATCTCGGGCAGAGGATTGGGGATGGCAATAGTTGTTGATAAAGTAACACAGTTAGGTGGAACAATAGATATTGAATCAGTATTGGATAAAGGGACTATATTTAAAATCAACTTACCTTTATCGTTAGCTACTTTCAGAGGTATTATCTTTAAGATAGGGAATAGTCAGTTTATTGCTCCTACAAATACTGTTGAACGTGTGTTGAAAATAAAACGTTCGGATATTAATATTGTTAAAAACCAAGAAACAATAACAGTTGATGGACAAGTATTAATACTATTGCAACTCTCAAGTATTTTAGGTGTACATCATAATATAAAGAATTCAAGGACTGACTTTCAGATCCATGTATTAATATTATCAACAGGTCAAAAACGTGTTGCTTTTGTTGTAGATGAAGTTATAGGTGAACAGGAAGGGACTATTAAGAGTTTAGGGACACAACTTGTTAACATTCGTTACATTTCTGGAGCTACAATAATGGGAGATGGAAAGATAGTTCCTGTTTTAAATGTTTCTGAATTAATGGATGTAAGTAAAATTACAAGAAATCAAACGCTCTATAATACATCCTTAAAAGACACAGAGGATAATAACAATGCTGCTCAATCTATCTTAGTAGTTGAAGATTCACTTACTTCAAGAACATTGCTTAGGAATTTATTGGAAACTGCAGGCTATGATGTTAAAATAGCAGTAGATGGCATGGAAGCGTATACTATGATTAACAATGAGAACTTTGACCTTATTGTTTCAGACATAGAAATGCCAAGAATGAATGGCTTTGAATTGACTGAAAAGATTAGAGCCGACAAACAGTTTTCTAATCTGCCTGTTATAATAGTAACTTCATTAGATTCGCCCGAAGATAAATTAAAAGGTATGGATGTGGGTGCTAATGCTTATTGTGTTAAAAGCAGTTTCGATCAAAGTAATCTATTAGAAATAATTCAACGACTCATTTAATGACTATTGCTAAAAAAATATCTATTCTGGTTGTAGAAGATTCAGATGTAGTAAGAGCTTTTCTGGTTAATCTTTTAAACGAAGATCCTGCTATTAAAGTTATAGCTACAGCTGTTAACGGACAGGAAGCAGTTGAAATGGCTTTAAAATACAATCCAGATCTCATCACAATGGATATTAATATGCCTAAGCTAAATGGTTTTGATGCGACTGAAAAGATTATGCAAGTTGCGCCTACTCCCATAGTTATTGTTAGTAGTAATTACGATAAAACGAATACAGATATGCATTTTAATGCTCTAAAGGCAGGAGCATTAGCTATTCTTCCTACGCCTCTGGGTTTTGGCCATAAAGATCATAACGAAAGTGTCAGATATTTTCTTAACATGATTAGGCTGATGAGTGAGGTCAAGGTAGTAAGAAAACATAGTTCTGCTAAACATGTCAAATCTACTGATGAAAATAGTTCTCCTGTAATACCTGTTTCTGTTAGTAAAACTATAAAGGATATACAACTAATTGTAATAGGTGCATCTGCGGGCGGGCCTCCTGTATTGCTGGAAATATTAGAAGGATTACCTGACAATTTTCAGATTCCTATAATAATAGTTCAGCATGTGGATGCTACTTTCTCTGATGGTTTATATAAGTGGTTATTAAATTCGACACATAAAAATATTAAGCAGGGAGAAAATGGAGAGTTGCTTCTTCCCGGAACTATTTATTTAGCTCCTAAAGATAGACATATAGGTATTACAAATGACAACAGAATTATAATTTCACATGATGCTGCAGAACATAATTGCCGTCCTGCTGTATCCTATCTTTTTAGAAGTGTAAGAAATACATCAAATAAACATGCTATAGGCATTTTACTTTCGGGTATGGGAGTAGATGGTGCAATGGAGTTGAAAGAGCTAAAAGATATGGGATGTGTAACTATTGCACAGGATAGAGAAAGTTCGCTGGTGCATGGGATGCCGGGCGAAGCAATACGTTTGAATGGATCGAAATTTATTATGAATCCCACACAAATAACTTTATTTTTAAATAACTTAAAACATTAAATATTTATGGATATATATAGTCATTTCACAATGCAGAACAACCTTATAGTTGTTGTTGAAGATTCACCGGTACAGGCAAAAAAACTTAGATTCCTGCTCGAACAAAACAGTTTTGAAGTCCAGATTTGTGTTAATGGGATGGATGCTTTAGAATTTCTAAAAACTAAACGACCAACTCTTATTATAAGTGATATTGTGATGCCTGAAATGGACGGCTATCAATTCTGTAAAAAGATTAAAGAGGAGGTTAATTATAAAGATATTCCTATTATTTTATTAACTTCTTTGCAGGATCCTTTAGATATTATTAAAGGATTACAAGCCGGTGCTGATAACTTTATCACCAAGCCTTTTGATGAGAATTATTTGATTTCACGAATTCAATATCTATTAGCCAACCGTAATATTAGAATGCAATCAGGCAGTGCTGAGATGGTTATAGAAGTTGTTTTTAGAGGTGAGAAGTATAATATTAACTCTGAACGTAAACAGATACTTGATCTTTTGCTATCAGTATATGAAGCTGCTATTCTGCGTAATGATGAGTTGATAAAGACTCAGGCTCTTTTGCAAACAGCTAATGAAGATCTTCAATCAACTAATATGGAACTGGAAGCATTTGCCCGTACTGTTTCCCATGATTTACGCACTCCAATTCATCAGATAGTGGGGCTTACAGAGATTTTACAAGCTGAACTTGCTGATAAACTTGATGAAGAATCTAGTTCGTTTTTGGAGATTATTATGCAATCAGCAACTAACATGGCTCAATTGGTAGAAGATTTATTGAAGCTGTCAATGTCGAATAAAACTAACCTTGAATATTCTAAAGTTAATCTTACTAAATTAGCTAACCAGATAGTAGATAATTTTAAGCAAAATGAGCCTAACCGTAGGGTTAATATATTTATTCAGGAGAACATGGAGTGTAATGGTGATCAGGGATTATTAAAAGTTGTGTTGGAGAACCTGATTGGTAATGCCTGGAAATATTCCGGCAAACAAGATGTTACAGAAATTACTATACAACGTCTTGATGATTTTAAAGCCAATAGTTTCTTAATAAAGGATAATGGTGTTGGATTTGATATTGTTAACCGACATAAGCTATTTAATCCTTTCGAACGCTTACATACCAAAGAAGATTTCCCGGGAACGGGTGTTGGACTGGCAACAGTTAAGCGTATTATCGAAAGACATAACGGTCATATTTGGGCTGACTCATCGGTTGGCAATGGAGCTACTTTCTACTGGACACTTCCTTAATTGAATACTATTAAAGGCTTTTAGCTGTTTAGGCTGATAGTCTTTAAAGAAAATAAAAACCTTCATCATTCTCATGGTGAAGGTTTCTTTTTTATAATAGTTTATGTATGATTTCTTGTTAATCTATTACATTATAATAATACATTATAATTCATACCTAAAAGTTTAAGAATCTAAAAGCCAAATAGACTAAACTCCTAAAAGCCTACTTAAATGATGTCTCAGGTAAACCGTCGCAACTAAGTTTAAGTCTGTCGAAGTAAGTTGGAACATCTTTTCCTGTCAATTTATCTACATATAGCTTAGCTAAATATTGACTTAACATAAATCCATGTCCGCGTAAGCCTACAAATAATCCTAGTTCTGGGTCTATCATGTAGCGAGGCTCAATATAATATCCTGACCATACTGCCTGGAATCCTACTGAAGATAATTCAGGAATCCAGTCAACAAATATCTCAGAGACTATCTCTAAAAATTCTTTAGAGTTTACCTTTAGATTCTTGTCGGTTTCCATAGCATCTATCGCAGGTGAAGCACAGCCAATTATCTGACCTGTTTCTTTTAATTGTTGACCATAAACAGCAGAGAATCCTTTATATTTTCTTCTGTCGATAAGCATATCTAAACAATGACCATCCACACCTAACATCGGCAAACGACGTGTTATAAACGCCTGATGTTTTACAGGAAACAGACCTGTATCGATGCCAAGTTTCTTAGCAAATTTATTTCCTTCAGGACCTAAAGCATTAATGAATACTTCGGTTTCATATTCTACGTATTCCTTGTTGTGATCATACACAAGTGCGCGAAAAGTATTGCCAGTCTTTTCAACATCTATCAGGTTGCAATCTTCTAAAACAGTACCACCGTTTTCAATACCTATACGGCGGATAAGATCTATAACCCTGCCGGGAGTAGCCTGCCAGCAGTCGTTGGTTATCAGAGCTGCCTTGTAAGTATCGAGTTTAGTATTAAAATATGGTGAGATCTCCTTACGGAAATCCTTTGGGTCAATCATGTGTGCATCCGACCATTTCCTTGACTCATCCAAAGCCTTGTAAGTTGCATCATCATGTGCAAAGCCAACATATTTTATAGCTTTATAATCTATGTTCTTTAGCTTCTGAAGCTCTTTAAATATTTCAAGATTATGAGTAGCAATGTCACTGATCTCAGGAACTGTGAAAGAAGGACGACCACCGGCAATGTTACGCCATGAAGACCCTCTGCCATTATTTATCATAACCGGCTTAAGACCTGCTTCCGAAAGATATCTAAACAATGCACTGCCACCGATACCTCCACCTGCAACAAATGATTGTACTTTTACTTTTCTAACCTCTTTACCCGTTACATTTGTAATGATCTTTTCGTGCACATTATGAGGATACAATTCTCCCATATTTACCTGATTTGATAATGGACCACGAGGCGTAGCATCTCCCAATATCTGTATCCCGTAAGGGCGTATCTTCTGTTTAAGACGCGGGATGCAACGCTTTCCGCGACAAGCACCCATACCTAAACGTGTGGTGTGTTTTACTTCATCAATAGAGATAAACTTTCTATCTCCAACTATATTCAATATCTCGTCTATCTGCACATCATCGCAATGACAAACATAGGTCTTAGACTCTACAGCCTCAGCAGGTTTAAACTCTACCTTTGAAGGATACTTTTCTTTAACGATAAATCCTTTTACTTTAACTAAATCTTCGCCATGAACTGTTGCACATTTTACTCTTGCAATGTTTGTTTTGTTGGGCTTTAAAAGAATCTTTTCAATAGAACCTTCACCAACAATAGCACCATTATTATCTACAAGATAAACTTCTTCACCTTCGGTTGCGGCATATTCAATTGGCAGGAATGCCCAGTCTTTTTTAACATTATATCCGAAGATTGCTAAGCCAGGACATTGAAAAACGCAGTCCATGCAACCAATACATTTCTCAAAATCTATTTGAGGAACTGTGCTGGTAGAAGACTTCGTGATAGCTCCGTATTTACAAGCAAAGGCACAAGGATTACATGCAAAACCATAGAGGCAATCAATCTGCACAAAACCTTTTCCATTCATACGTTCAGCATCTGGTAGGTAAGGTGCTTCAATCACTCTGGTTGGATGCTGCTGAGAATCTATATACTCTTTAGATATTTCTAAGTAAGCCTCGTAATCATATCGTTCTCCCATATCTTGCAGGATTTCGAAGGCTACTTGTTTACCTCTCAAAACAGCGCTGGTTCCTTCACCAATTCTGATAGCATCGCCTACACCATAACACTGACGACCAAAAACTTCGTTACCTTTAATTAAAAGTTGATCATCGGGCACAAGACCTGTACATATATTAATAGCATCAATTCCATCAATGATTTTCTCAGTACCCGGTATTGGCACAAAGTTTTCGCACTCTGCTATCACAGCACCAATAATACCATCATGAGTTGCATTAGGGATAGCCTTTAAAAGGATATGTGATGTTAAAACCGGAATACCTAATCTACGTACACGGTTTGCCTGTACAGGAAATCCACCTTCGTTAGGCAATGCCTCAACAATTGCTTTTACATTTGCTCCGGCCTGCATCAACTGATAGGAAGTTAAGTACCCAATATTTCCTGCTCCGACAGTCAGAACAGTTTTACCTAATAAAGTCAACTCACTATTCATCATCTTTTGAACAACTGCCGCGGTATAAACTCCGGGCAAATCATCGTTCTCGAACGTTGGCATAAAAGGCACCGCACCTGTAGCAATCACAAGTTGTTCGGCATCTACATAATATATCTCGTCAGTCTCAACATTCTTCACAGCTATTCGCTTTCCTTCCAACAAATCCCACACAGTAGAATTTAGAAAAATACCGTCATGATTATCCCCGGCAAGGGTAGTAGCTATATCAAAACCACGCATGCCACCAAACTTCTTCTCTTTTTCAAAGAAGAAAAACTGATGGGTTTGCATTAGGAATTGACCACCTATCTTATCATTATTATCTATAACTATATTAGGGATATTATGCTTCATAAGTTCTTCGCGGGCAGCTAATCCGGCAGGCCCTGCACCTATAATAGCCACTCGGGTCTTATAGATCTTAATAGTATCTTGTTTATGAATTTCTGCGATGTCTGGGTTGTAATCTTTAGGTATTTCAGCAACCTCTTTTATGTTATCCACTTTAGTGATACATATGCGTTTGATACTCCCATCAACAAGCATTTCGCAGGCACCGCACTTACCGATTCCGCACTCCAGACTACGCTCACGATTCTGAAGGCTATGACTATGCACAGGATATCCGGCCTGATGCAATGCTGCCGCGATGGTGAATCCCTTCTCACCGTTTATTTCTTTTCCATCAAACTTAAATGTAATAGTGTCAACTTTTGGCACGTCCAGAATAGGATGTTTTGTTATTTTATACATTGTGTTTTAATATGTTTGAGTATGATTTGTTCTATGTGTATTTTTGCTGTTAATTGCTCAGCAAAATTACATTTATTTTAAGAAGTGGAAAGGTATTTGAAGAAATATTTTTGATGAATTTACATGCCATTGTGCCACACCTCTTATTTCTTCGCAATTCTTCTTATCATACCATTAAATATAATAAAATGTATTGGGTATAAAGCGTACCAATAGAGCCTTCCCAAGAGACCTTTGGGGCGGAAGGTTGCTGTTTGAAACAAGATTCCATCAACTATTTTAAATTCCAGCCATGCTTCTCCGGGTAGTTTCATTTCGGCAAACATTAACAGCCTGCCTTCCTCCTTGCTAGCATATAAAACTCTCCAGAAGTCTATTGCATCGCCGGTATTTATGTGATTAGGATTTGTGCGTCCTCTTCTTAAGCCCACACCTCCATAAAGTCTATCAACGAAACCTCTTATCTGCCATAGCGTTGTGCCGAAATACCAACCCTTGTCTCCACCTATACTCCATATCTTATCAATACATGTTTTGTAGTCGATTATTGCACACTTTCGCTTGTCGAAAAAGCATCCAAAGCTTGGGACTGTAAGGTAATCGGAGATTTTAAATTTAAGGTCGCTGCTGGAGAAAGCGTCTTTCCAGCTCGAAGTTATTTCGTTGTCTTCTACTACTGCCAGCGTCTTTCTTAAAGCTTCTTCGTAACTTATGGGTGTAATATTTACTATCTGATTAATTGATGTGTCTCTACAAACTACTTCTATTTTCATGCTGTCGACCAATGCGGTGGCAAGTTTGTAAGAGGTGGAGGTAATAAAATACAACCAATACGAAGAGAGTTTTGGAGTCATTACCGGCACAACTCCTATGTACCTTTTTATGCCGCGAACTTTGGCATAACCAAGCAACATTTCTTTATACGTCAGTACATCCGGGCCACCGATATCGTAATTGTTATCATAAGTTTGCTCCTTAAAAAGCACGAGTTCTAATATGGAAATAACATCCGTAACGCTTATTGGCTGACATTTGGTATGCAGCCATTTGGGAGCAATCATCAGAGGCAGTTTTTCTATCAGGTCGCGCATAATCTCAAACGATGCACTGCCCGAACCTATTATTATCCCTGCCCTTAGTGTGGTAAGATGGTATTTTTTACTTTTCAGTTCGTCTTCTACTGCTTTGCGCGAGTCAAGATGTTCTGACAATACATTTTCGTTAACTATCCCACTTAAAAATATTACTTGCTGAGCATTTGTTTTCTCAATAGCATCCCTGAAATTTCCTGCGCATTGTTTCTCCAGATTCTTAAAGTCTCGCGAAGACGACATGGAATGTATGAGATAATAAGCAGCATCTATATCATTTGGAATGTTTTCTAATGAAGCAGCATTCAGAAAGTCGGCTTCTATTATCTCGATATGTTCGCTGATATATGCAGGCAAATTTAACCTGTTCTTATCTCTAACGCAACAAACTACATTGTGTTTTTTATTTATGAGAGCTATTAAAAGTCGCTTGCCAATATATCCGGTTACACCTGTTAAAAGTATTTTCATTACACCTAATTATTA
>JBAXLO010000025.1:0-32146 GCA_037134755.1 Bacteroidota bacterium
GGAAGAGGTATATCTGTTTGCGAAGAATGGAAAGCAGATTATATAAATTTTCACAATTGGGCAATTAACAATGGATACAAAGAAAACTTGACTATAGATAGAATAGATGTCAATGGAAATTATGAAGCAGATAATTGCAAATGGAGCACAATGTTAGAGCAAAGCCACAATAAAAGAACGGGAGAAAAAAACACCACAGGGTTCAATGGTGTTTCGCGTATATCTCACGGGGAAGGTTATGTAGTTTTTATTGGAATAAATGACAAGAGTAAATATATAGGAAAATTTAAAACAATCAATGAAGCAGTGGACGCGAGAGAACAAGCAGAATTTAAGTATTGGAAGTGAAAACAATGATAGAAACCCTACAACACAAAGAGGCATTTGAATACTACTACTCTTTAGGAGAGGTTAGAAAACTAACTGCGGTATCGTTGCGGTTTAATTGCGGTAAAAGGACAATTGAAGGATGGAGCAAGAATTTCAACTGGCAAGAACGAATAACCCAACGAGATATAGAAATCTCCAAAGGGCTTGAGAAGAAAACCAACACAACAATTCTAAATGAGAAAGCAAACTACCGAAGGATAATTAAAGAAGCCATAAAAGGCATGGGAGATATAAAAGTATTAAACCCTAAAGATTTAGGTACACTTGTTAAACTTGATCTATTACTTATGGGAGAAGCCACAGAGAAAACCGAAGCCAAGGTTGATTTATCCCATTTATCCATAGACCAATTAAGAGAGTTGATTGAATATGAAGATACAGGAAGTAAAGAATGAATTAGCTAGGCGGTCATACTCTGATTACTGCAAACTTGTTCATAATGGCAGATGGATATTAGGCGGCCACTTAAAGCTTGTATGCGACAATGTGGAGGCTCTCATAGATAGAGCAATACCACAGAACATATTGATAATCAGTATGCCGCCACAACACGGTAAATCACAAAGCGTAACCGAAACATTGCCAAGTTATTATTTGGGGAGAAATCCAACAAAGCGAGTGATTGAAATATCATACGGCGATGATTTAGCTCAAAGGTTCGGCAGAAGAAACAAAGAAAAAATACAAGAATTTGGCAAAGACTTATTCGATATTGAATTATCCAAAGTGTCAGATACAGACCTTGAAATTAAAACACATAAAGGCTCGATGATATCTAAAGGTATTATGGCAGGGCTTACAGGAAATCCTGGCGACCTTATAATCATTGATGACCCTGTGAAGAACAAACAAGAAGCTGAATCAGAAACCTATCGTAATAGAATATGGGAAGAGTTTTTAAATTCAATCTATACCAGACTATCAGCAGATGGAATTATAGTGCTAATAATGACAAGATGGCACGAAGATGATTTAGCCGGAAGACTGCTAAAGTATATGCCGGACAGATGCAAGGAAATCAATATCCCTTTAGAAGCAGAAGATGGCGACATACTAGGAAGAGCTAAAGGAGATTCACTATTCCCACAGATAGGCAAAGACAACGCGTGGCTCAAAGACTTTAAAAAGGTCTACACAACGCAAGAAGGTACAAGGTCATGGAATGCACTTATGCAAGGCAGACCAACAGCGCAAGAAGGTAATATGATTAAAAGAGCATGGTGGAAGTGGTATAAGTTACTTCCCGAATGCCCTGTTAAGATTATGAGCGTTGATGCCACATTCAAAGACGGAAAGAAAAACGACTTCGTATCAATTCAAATATGGGGCAAGAGAGATACCAATATGTATTTGATTGACAGAGTAAAAGCAAAGATGGACTTTCCGACAACGATTCAATCAATAAGACTTATGAAGCTCAAGCATAAAGACTTACAAGCAATCTATATTGAGGACAAAGCCAATGGATCTGCAATCATTCAAGTTCTATCAAAAGAAATAGGCGGAGTTATGGGAGTAACACCTAAAGAGTCAAAAGAAGCTAGAGCATCAGCCATAAGCCCACAGATTGAAGCGGGTAATGTTTATCTACCTGAAACAGACTGGATATTTGACTTTGTTGAAGAGTTCTCCGCATTTCCTTTAGGGGCAAATGATGATGATGTGGATTCAGCGACACAGGCAATTAATATTTTAAGATACAAAGATGCTAAAACAGAAGTTACAGAGAAACCTTTATCAGAAATCAAATACCAATCAATGATAGATGGACTCGGTGGAAAGATGCCGAGCTTTTAGGAGGGAATATGTTAGAACGAATTATTGAAAGGCTCAAAAAGTTCATGCAAGAGCAGGAAGTGAGGGCTAAATGCTTAGTATATTAACAGTTATTATAATCCTACTCCTAATCGTCATTATCTTAATGGCGGTTTTTTTAATTCCAAGAAAACCCAAACCCACCATTGAGCAGATAGAAAAGAAACTAGCAGACGAGAGAGAACAGAAATACACCAATTCTGTATTGAATTACAACCTAGAAGTAGCGAGGTCAAAGAATGGATAAAACTAAACTATGGGAAGCGCTGGAACGTGGCAAGAAATACTACAACAGTCTTTCCCCGAACTACTATGTATCAGTCAAGACCAATCGTAACTTCTTTAGAGGTCTACATTGGGAAGGTATCGAAACCAACGGAGGTTATCCTCCTGTTTTAAATTGGTGCAAGAGAGCAATACAAATGATGGTTGCTTCAATCACTTCTTCCAAGATAGCGATTCAATATTCACCGCTACTTTACAGGAAAGACGAAGATCCCGTAGACCCTAATCAAGAAGCCCACAAAGAAGCATCTGACATAGTGACCGCCGAAGTAAACAACATACTTGAAAAGGTCAATATGGATAACCGCTATCGTGATGCAATGTATGATGGCGCAATCACGGGTGATTATTATGGGCATTGGATATGGGACTCACAAACTAAACCATTTGGTGGAACACTTGACGATGCAGACGGGGTTATAGACTTTGAACTTATCGAAGGCACTTCGGTGCATTTAGGCAATCCAAACAATCCGAAGATAACAACTAAAACTCAACCTTATGTATTGATAACCGGCAGAGATTTAACAGAGAATTTAAGAGCAGAAGCCAAATATTTCAAGAGTCAAGAAAACCCTGACTCTGATTCCAATATGGATTACATGACCACCAATAACTCAAATATTGAGATACAAGCAGATGAGTACGGTAAAAGCACTTATGTTATCGGCTATTCCTATGACAGAAAGACCAAGACCATCAAGGTGTCAAAGTCAACCCAGAACGCATACATCTATCAAGACATTGACACGGGACTTTCATTCTACCCTGTAACCTCTGGTAAGTGGGAGAGAATTAACAACCAAGCACCAGGACTATCACTAATAGAAGGAATTATTCCAAACCAAATAGTAATCAATATAATGCTCTTCTTAATTCAAAAGCACCAAATGTTAAACGCATTTCAAAAGCCTATATTTAACGCAGATAAAATCTCCGAATGGAACAATGACATAGGCAAGGCAATACCTGTTAAAGATTTACTACCTGGCGACAATGTTAGAAACTTCGCTGCCTACTTACAAAGTGGCGATATATCAGCCGCCATTGTCAGAGTCTTTGAAATGACAATCCAATACACCAAAGAAGTACTCGGAATCAATGATGCAATGACAGGCTCGATTAATCCTGGTACCGCTTCTGGAACCGCAATCGCAATGACGGTTCAGCAATCCAATATCCCACTAGACAATCCAAAGGCTAACCTTTATGAATGGGTTGAAGATAATGGCAGAGTCATTCTTGATATGATTACAACCTACTACGGAAAACGAAGCATTGTCATAGATGGCAAGATGCAGAAATATGACTTCGGAAAACTAAAGGGAATGTGGCTAAACACTAAATGTGATGTTGGCCCATCTTCTTATTGGTCAGAACAAAACCAAGTTGATATGCTTAACAATCTTCTGGCAATGAAAGACCCTAACTTTGATATGATAACCTTCCTTGAATCCCTACCTGAAAACTATCAGAACAAGGAACTCAACGAAAAAATCAAAGACAAGATAGCCGAAGCCAAGAAGATGGCAGATGACCAAGCGGTAATCGACCAAGCCAAACAAACCAATGACCCAAACAAAGCCTTTGATGAATTTATGAACGGACTCTCCCCCGAACTACAACAAGCGGTCGCTAAAGAGTCACAATCAAAGGTGCAAGAAAACCCAAATGTTAATCTAGACCAATTGATTGGAAAGTTAGGTGGTTAATATGACCAACGACCAAAAGATTGAGTACATCAAAATCCTATTAGAAAGAAAAAGGGTTCAATCGCAGATAGACGAAAATCTCTACCCTAAACTTTCCGAGATAGAGAAGAAGTCACAAGATATTATAAAGGTTCTTGAATCGCAAGGTACTAGCATATCAAAACTTAATAAAGATGCGTTAGAGGGGCGATTAGAGGCTCGAACAGACGTTCTAAACGCAGAGAAGAACCTAAAAGAAACCCTTGATAAACAGATAGCAAGACTTGAAAAGGAAATCAAGCAAATCGAACTGCTAAAACCTATTAATGGTAAAGATGGAATTGACGGACAAGATGGTAAATCTATTAAGGGTGACAAAGGTGATAAAGGCGAAGATGGTAAATCCATCAAGGGCGATAAAGGCGATGATGGAAAAACAATTGAAGGAAAAGATGGAGTCAGTATTTCAAGTACCGAGTTAAAAGATGGAGATTTAATTCTAACATTTTCTAACGGAGAAAAGAAGAATGTCGGCAGAGTTAAAGGAGCAAGCGGTACAGGACACAATGGAAAATCAGTAAACATAACTTATTCACACGATGCACCACTCATAACAGATGGTATTGATGGCGACCTTTGGGTTGTCTATTAGGAGGTATTATGGCTTTTACAATCGCAACAGCAAATAAGATTTTAGACAAGATATTGAGAAATGTAGATTTTACGCCAAGTGCGGCACTTTACATCAGTTTACACACAGCAGATCCAGGCGAAAGCGGAACAAGTGAAGTAACGGGCGGCACCTATGGGCGGCAAGTATGCACATTCAATGCGGCGGCGGCTAAGTCGTCAGCTAATGCAGGGGTATTAAATTTTACCCTAATGCCAATAGCAACTGTGACACATTTTGGAGTATGGAGTGCGGCATCAGCAGGGACTTTTTGGTGGGGCGGGGTTATTAATCCAAATAAAACCACAGCGGCAGGCGACACATTACAAGTTGCAGCCGGAGCATTAACTACTCCACTAACATAGAGGTGAAACATGACAACAGCAACTTACCCAGCATCGGTCAAAACATGGACTGATAAAGCCGACACCACAGACGATGTTTTAGCGGTTCATGTCAATGACCTATATGCAGAAGTTAGAGCATTGGAAACTTATTCAATAGCAGAGGATGCGTGGAAAGGAAAACTTCACGCCTGTGATGGAGATGGCGACCCTAACAGACTTCTTTTAATGATGAACATGAACACCATTGAAATGACACCGACACTATGCACATCAACAATAGCAAGAATATCCTATTTCAGATTTGACACCGCGATCACATTTAATAAGGTTCGATATTTTGGAATAGGAATAACAACAGGAATACATCAACTTGCCATCTACAACGCAGACACTTTAGCAAGGATATGGACTTCTGGAACATTCACAACTGCGGCGCAAGCATGGGGATCAATTGGAAGTGCGATAAACATTACCTTAGCGGCTAATCAACTTTATTTTATAGCGGTATCAGCTAATGCAGTAGGAACAACTGCAGGTATTAAATGTTATGGAGCAACCACAGGCAGAATTGGCGTATTGCCTAAGTCATGGCCTGGTAATCTTGACATTGGCTTAACGGTCATATCGCCATACGCGGCAGAAGGACAATTTACAGTAACGGCAGGAGCACTTCCTGATCCAGCCGCAACCATAGCGTTAAGAGATACGAGGGCGTGCGGATTTCCCGCAATCTTCCTAGATAACAACAACGCATAAGGGGTGAGCTTATGGCTAAATATGGCTCATTCAAATATGGAGCGCAAAAGTACGGAGCAAGTGGAGTAACAATAGTTAATGCAACAGGCTCATTTACCGGCACAAGTGATTTAACACTATCAAGCGTACTTGTAAAAGTAGGCAGTGGCTCTATAACTGGAGCTTCCGTTCTAACCCTAACTCCTACATTAATAAAAATTGCAACTGGAACACTAACCGGAACGAGTAACCTTAATCTAACAGGCACAGTTATTCCGGCAGTAGTTACCATACAGGCAAGCGGAACTTTGACAGGCTCAAGTAATCTGACCGCATCATCAATAGCAATCATCAGAGCGCCACCAATAGAATTAAACGGAGCTTCTGCTTTAACCTTAAATGCGACTGTAATTAAATACGCTAGCGGACAAGCGACAGGACAAGCAGACCTAATAGGTCAAGCAATCCTTATAAGACTCGCCACAGGCTTATTAGAAGGCACAAGCACACTCTCAATGAGTGCAGACTTAATACATATACCACAGACAATCAATATAAGCGGTGCTTTAACAGGAACTTCAAGCCTATCAATGACCGCTTCTATATTGGGAAACAAAACCCTTTATGTGAAGCAAGGCACTTGGCAGATAGCAACACTTAAAGTTAAACAAGGAACTTGGCAAAATGCCGAGATTTATAAGAAGAATGGAAGTTGGTGATTAAATGGATATTGAAACAATGGAAAGACCAATAGAAATACCTATTGAGATAATGCAATCAGAATCAGTTGGCAAAAAGATAAAACCAATTGAAACAATATGCAGTCAATGTGGCGCAGAGCTTCAAGTAGCAGATTCAAAGTATGTAGCGACAGGCGATAACTCACCCGACACAGAAACTGAAATATTTGTCGAACTGACAATGGTATGCCCCAACATCAAATGCAAATCATATGCAGGTGCAGACCACAACAACCCATTAAAGGTTGAAAAGCAAATAAGAAACAAGATGAATAAATAAGAGCTTCGGCTCTTTTTTATATTTGCCCTACCATAGGCAGAAAGAGGTAATTATGTTTAACGCAATAAAGCAACCATACTTTAACGCAGACGCAGGAACAGACGCAGGAGGCGATAATATCTTTGAAGGCATCGACTTATCAGATGTCGCAGATGCAGAACCTATTGTTGAAACAGAGGAAACCAAACCAGTTGAAACAGTAGTTGATACTCCATATAAAATCCCAGTGAAATTTAATCATCAGGATATGGAGTTAACCCAAGATGAAGCCGTACCACTGATTCAGAAAGGTATGAATTATGATCGCGCCATCGAGAGAGCAAGGCAAGAAGCGGAAACAAACGCAGTTGACCTTTATATCGCAGGGCAAGGCTTTGAATGGAATGGGAAACCAATCCTCACTAAAGCAGATTATGATATTGCACTTTATGAGCAGTCTTTACAGGAAAAGGGACTTGAAGCAACAGATGTAACCAAACTTGTTGACGAACACCCAACTGTGAGAAGGGCAAGAGAAATAGCGGAACAGAATACTAAAACAGAGGCAACAACAAAGGAGTACACCCAATTCGTAAAGGAGTACCCCGATGTTAAAGTGACCGAAATTCCCAAAGAGGTTTTTGAAATTCAAAGGGATTCGGGTAAATCACTTGCCGACAGTATGACTGCTTTTCTTTATAAGGCTGAAATCGAAAAGAATAAACAGTTAACGCAAAACATAGAGAACTCGAAGAAAGCGCCCGTTGGTTCGGTAACGGCTTTCGGAAACGATGAACCAACAATAGAAGATGACTTTCTTAAGGGTTTCAATTCTTAAGGAGTAAATAAATGGCAATCACATATGCAGTTAAATATGACCCAAAAGTAGTAGAACGATTCAAACTTAAATCATTAACAGAAGCCGCAATCAATAGAGATTATGAATGGAGTGGAGTTAGTACAATCAATGCTTACTCTTATCCAACAACTGCTCTATCTGATTACACTCTAACTGGTGCCGCTAGATACGGAACCGCATCAGAACAACAGAACACAGTTCAGACAATGACTGTAGCTAAAGATAGAAGTGCAACTATCACAGTTGATAAAAAGACTTTAGATGACACTTCCATGACCGCAGTAGCTGGCAAGATTCTTTCAAGGCAGATAGACGAAATTCTTATCCCAGAAATAGATTTGTATAGACTTTCTGCACTCGGCACAGCCGCAACCGCTAACAGTGGTTCAGCAACCGCCGCAGTAACAGCCTCTAATGCTTATGTTAAATTCCTAGCTGGTCAAGAATGGCTTGGAAACAAGAAAGTTCCTTCAACCGGAAGAATTGCATTTTGCTCTTACGCATATTACAACTTCCTAAAACAGGACACTTCCTTCATGTTAGCATCAGAATGTATGGCAAACGAAAGAATCAACGGAATGGTCGGTATGGTAGACGGAGTTAAAATCGTACCATGCCCAAGTTCAATCCTTCCAACAAATGTAGCCTTCATAATTACTCACCCTTCCGTAACGGTTGGCGTAACTAAGCTTGAAGATTACAACATCTACGACAAGGTTCCGGGAATCTCTGGCGTTCAGATTGATATGAGATGCAGATATGATGCTTTCGTATTAACCGCAAAGAAAGACGGGATCTGGCAGCACCTTATAGCATAATCGCTTAACTCATCACCATTGGGGGAGCAGGGGAAACCTTGCCCCCCTATTTTTTATAGGAGGTTAAAATGGCAAATACAGCAACATTCTCGGCAACAGCGACAACATCAGGCGCAACCTACACAAATCAAGGCTCACAAATCTCAATCAAGAATACAGGTGCAACAGACATTTTCTTAAATGTTGGCAAATTTATAAATGTAGTCATTCACCCAAACAACACTTTCAACAATGTAGTGGATTACACTTCTTTCTTTATTCAGTCATTAAACACTACTTGTGGCTTTGATGCAGTCTGCACATCTGACGTTCTTTATAAGATGACAGATATAGGTGGTCTTGCAGTTCAAATGCTAAACAAGACAGGGGTAGCATCAGTCAAAGGAACAGTAGTTCAAGCCGACACAGTGGCAGACAACGCCTGTAAAGTAGCAGTGGTTTCATCTGATATGCCAATAGGGATTATGTACGATGATGGAGTCGCAGATGGTTCTTTGGTATGGGTAGTTGTTTCGGGCATAGCACAAGTCTTGATGAAGAATACAGTAGCTTCGACAAGAGGATATATTTCATTCGTAAGTTCAACCGCAGGTAGAGTAGACCAAGCCGCTACAATACCAGTAGCCGCAACTCACGATATGGAAATAGGACACCCCATTGAATCAGTAGTTGGCGGTACTAACGTACTTGCTAAACACGTTTTACACTTTAGATAGGAGGATAATATGAGAAACTTAAACAAAGGTATTGTCATTTCAAATACAACCGCAATAACAGGAAGTTTCAGTGCGATTATGGTATTAACCGCCGCAACATTCACAACTTTGACATCTCAAGACCACACAACCAATGGTGCAGTAACTCAATCAGTAGCCGCCGATTATGGCACAGTTCCAGTAGGGGTTATGATTTACGGTTCATTTACCGCAATCACATTATCAGCAGGCAAGGTTATTGCCTACATTTAGGAGGCAATTATGTATACAATCCAAGAAGCATTTAATCAGTCAATCGCAATCATAGACGAACTTTCAGATACAGGGTTGATTGATGCAAATAAAACAAAGGAATACTCTGCTAAAGCCCCTTATCTTGCAGACCTATGGCAACGAGAAATGGTCGCATCTGGTGGACTATTTAAGACCTTTGAAATCTCCTGTATGAGAAAGAAGAATCTTATATCAGAATTTGACTCCTTCATAGCAGTTGAGCATTTAACCGATGACCAAAGCTATCAGGGAACTGGTGCAAATTGTTTTCACTTTTCGGTAGACGGACAAGCAACTGTTTATATTGAAGAACTAATAGGTTCAACGTGGACTCCTGTAAATGGTTTCTATATGACATCACTAGTACCATCTACCGCCTTTAGTGGAACGATAAACGCATCAACTCCCACAAGTTCATTCAATGACTACAAGGGATTAATAACCCCTGTAAGCCAATATAATCCAGTTCGCATACGTTTTAGCGGTTCATACTATTATAGGCACTCAAACAGGGCATTATGCCCTTATAAGTACCCTGTAATAACCCTTGTACCGTCATTTAAACCATATTATAAGGTTGATATGCCTTCGGATTTCAAATCCAAATCACAAGTAATAAATATGTTTCCCGATTGGCAATATATTGAAGGAACTGACCACAAATGGGAAGGCAACACAGAACTTTATATCCAATTCGGCTATGAGGGAACAATCAGAGTCAAGTATGTTCCTGTACCCACTAAAATTACATTAATTACTCAAACAATAGAAGTTGATGACATAACTGCGGCTTCACTTTCCTATTATTTGGCTTGGCATTTTGCCATAGCAGACCAAAATGACGCACTTGCAGCAATGTGTAAGGAAAAATTCAGAACACTCAAGATTGAATCCTTCGCAAAGACTCCAATGTCAATGACCGATATTAAAGATGTTTATGGGGTGAGTTAATGGCAGAAGCAAAAGCATACGCAATAGATCGTTTTTTAGGAGTCAACAAAACTTCTACTGAAACCCTTTTACAACTAGGCGAAGCATCTGAAATGTCAAACTTCATCATAACCGATGATATGAAGCTATCCAAAACAAACGGATATACTTCACAGTTCACAACTTTAGGGGCGCATAACATACAAGGAATATGGTATGGCTCTTTATCAGGAGTCAATCATTTACTTTTTGCTTGTAACGGACACATTTACGAACACGATTTAGTTTTAAAGACTAACACCGACTGCGGAACTTTAGCAGATGCACCCACTACTTTCTTTGTATCGAACAATGTAGTTTACATCAAAGAAGGTACTGAATTTTACAAGTGGAGTGGTTCAGGCGTTATCGTTCAAGTATCTGGATATATTCCTACTGTCTTTACTGCTTCACCACCAAGTGGCGGCGGTACTATTTTAGAGAGCATTAATTATCTAACTGGTACGAAAATCAAGAAGTATTCAGGGAACGGAAGCTCAACGGTTTACCAACTCCCCGAACTTGGGATTAATTCAGTCGATTTAGTAACAGTAAATGGAGTAACCCAAACTTTAACAACGCATTATACTGTTTCACTTGTGAATGGAACTGTAACCTTTGTAACCTTTCCCCCTACTGGTGTTAACAACGTAGTCATTACCTGGACGAAAACCACATCAGGCGATAGGCAAATGGTAACTAACTGTAAATTTTACGGTGGCGTTTACTATGCAAGATATTGGCTCTTTGGGAATCCGAACTATAAGAACTCTCGATTCCCTAGTGGTGTAACAATGTCAGGCGTTTCAGACCCTTCGTATTTTCCAAAGTTTTCAGACAGTAATGTTGGAGAGTACGAAATCACTGATATTTGCATACAGTACAACAAACAATTGGTATTCAACAATGATTCAGCTTGGTATTCAGAAGAAGAAGATTATACCGACCCAACAACGGGGGCGATAACCGCCTTATTCCCTGTCTATCCGATGAACACCGCAACAGGCAATGTTGCTAAAGGGCAAACACAAATCATAGGCAACAATCCATTTACTATCTGCAAAGGCATCTACGAATGGGTGGCAACCTATATTCAAAATGAAAAGAATGTAAGCTGGAAATCTAAAAGGATTCAGAACGATTTAGACACCGTTGATTTATCAACCGCCTTGACAATCGACTGGAATGATAAAGGACTTTACTATCTTTGTGTTGGCAAAAAGATATGGGTTTTGAATTACCGAATCAACACCGACGCCGAAGCTGGTGTTTGGTATATTTTAGATCTACCGCACACCCCCACATCATTCCAAATTGTTGAAAGAGAACTCTATATGGGTACTTCTGACGGTAAATTAATGAAGTGGGATTCATCGATGACTTTTGATGGAACAACCATTGATGCTTATTGGCATATGGGATTCTTCTCATTCGGAGTTGACTGGATTAGAAAGTTTCTGCAAAGAATGTTTATCACTCTATTGCCCTTAAGTAAAACCCATGTTGATATTCAATATGAAACGGACAAGTCAAATAATTCTGACACATTAACTGCATCTTATCAGTTAAACAATTTCTCGGATTGGGATTTTTCAGACTTTAGTTTTGCAACAAATTACTCACCGCAACCCAAAATGTTCAAGATAAGGGCAAAGAAAATAGATTACTTTAAACTAAAATTAAGCAACAACGGAACGGACGGTTGCACGATACTATCAATTACATTGCCGACTCGTTTCGGTGGAATGATAAAGGGAGGTAGCTAATGGCACTCACAAAACCATCTTTTTTAACAAATATAATAACATCACTTGCGACAACTTCGGCAGATAGAGGACTCACAGAATCGGCGTTCAAGGCAAAGTTCGACGAAACCGTAACCGCAATAAAGGCTTATCTGAATGATGTTTTGACCGCAGAAGTCGACACCGCACTTGGCTTGAAATTAAACATAACAGATGGAATCGGTAGAAATAAAATCATAAATGGAAATTTTGGCATAAATCAAAGAGTGGTTAGTGGAACAGTCATAAAAACGGTTGGACTTTACGGACACGATAGATGGAAAGCAGGAGCGGCTGGATGTACTTATACATTCTCAACAACCGCAAATGTAACCACTATCACAATATCAGCAGGAAGTTTAATCCAAGTCATAGAAGGGCTTAATCTCCAAAGTGGTACACACACGCTTTCTTGGACAGGTACAGCGCAGGGTAAAATCGGAGCAGGGAGTTTTTCGGCAACTGGCGTAACGGGTTCGGCAACGGGTGGAACAAATCTTTCAATCGAGTTTGGAACAGGCACATTGTCAAAAGTACAGTTTGAAAAAGGTTCTATTGCGACAACTTTTGAAGATAGATTATTTAATTTAGAACTTTCATTATGTCAAATGTATTATGAGAAAAGTTATGACCTAAGTACTGCACCAGCAAGTAATACACAGAATGGCGCTGTTCATATTGGAGCGCATATTGCAATAGCTGGAAGTGTTGCTGGTTCAATTTTTACAAGTATTCCGTTCCTTACAACTAAAAGAATAACTCCGACAAATATAAAAATTTATAGTTCTGACGGTACTATTGACGCTGTATATAATGTGGGTACAGGTTCAAGAACAGGAGTAACAGCTACTAATAATGGCGAAAACAGGATAGGTTATCTTGCAGTAAGTAACGCTAGTGCGACTAATATTGCATTAAATGCTGGCTTGATTCTACATTGGACTGCAGAATCGGAATTATAACTTGACACTTTACCCGAAAGGTATATCATAAGCCTATGAGAAAGATTTTAATTCTACTACTAGTAATATTCCCCATCACGGTTTACGGAGCATCATTTACCCTTGCCACTTATCAAATCAATGTGAATGGACAAAAGATTGCGGTACAGCCATACAACAGTAATGGGACAACCTATCTACCCTTACGAGCAATCTCCGAAGCGGTGGGCGTTCCTATCTCATGGAACAACCTAACTAGATCGGTGGAAATCTCCACTTTAGATGTGAACAAGCTGAAAGAATCATGCGTGATGATTTACGCAACTGACGGAAAAGTGCGTTCGCAAGGTTCAGGGGTTTACGTTAGCTATAATGAGATAATAACCGCCAACCATGTGATAGAAGGGTACCCAACTATAACCACCTCACAAGGCTCAAATCTGACCGTGCAAGAGAGTAATAAGACTTTAGATGCAACAGTATTAGACTCTGCGGAATCAATAAAACCTGTTAAGATTGGCGATAGCGATGAAGTTCAACTAAATGAAAAGGTTGTATTTATATCCTCGCCAAAAGCAACAATAAATACTACTACTTGGGGTACGGTTATAAGGCTAGACAATATGAACGATGACAGTATCGCAGTAAAAGTTATTCTCAATACTGGTTCAAGTGGTGGGGCGTGTTTCAATCTCAAAGGCGAACTAATCGGCATAGCCGATGCAGGAGAGAACGGAATATTCTTCATTACACCAATCAACGATATAAGAAAAGCATTATAAAAATATAATTCCATAAGGGAATCCGAGAGGGTTCTCTTTTTTATTGGAAAGGAGAAATCAATGGGTCAAATTATAGGGACAACAGTCAATACCAAAAACATGGTTACAGGCAATAATCCATTACTAAAGCCAACAACCACTGCAACATATAGCCCAACAGTTTCAAAATATACCGCACCAGCAGTTAAAACTGTATCTGCAAACCAACAGTCTTATTTGAACAACCTAGCATCTAGCGGAAGCGCAGGAGAACAGGCTTGGGCAAAAGCTAACGGTGGAGTGCCAACCGCAAATACACCAACCCCAATTAAAACAAGTGCAACTCCATTAATTGCAGATATAACACCAGCCGAATTACCACCAGTAGAAACACCAACGCAAACTCCGATTGATACAACTGCAACCCTTGACCAACTAAAGCAATCTCAAATAGCGGCGGCGGTAGCGGCACTCAACAAGGCTCGTGACGGTTCACTTTCAAACCTCGACAATGAAGCCGCGGGACTAGGACAGACTTATTATGACCAAAGAAATCAAGCGGCTGCAAACTCCGACATATCGGCTATGAACTTCGCACAGAGGGCGGCAACTCGTGGAATACAAGGTAATGCCGCTTCAATGCCTGAAATCTACCAGCAGAACGCATTACAAGGACAACTTGGTGCTTTAGGTCAGCAAGAAGCATCTGCAAGGGCAGGGATAGAATCCAATAAAACCAATGTATTAAACAACTATCAAAACGATTTAGTGTCTGCACAAGCAGGGGCAGAATCCCAATACTTGCAAAACTACATCGACCAAATGAACTCTGACAGACAGTTCGGGATTCAAGAAGCAGGAGTTACGGGAAGCTACAAAGGCGAAACTACTTTAGCAGGACAGAACCAACAGAATCAAAACACTATTGATGAATTAACGATAGCCGCTAAAACTATTGAAAATTCTTACTTGCCACAAACTTTAAAAGACCAGGCAACTTTATTGCAACAACAAGTAGCTCTTGGCAAAATTGCACCAGCAACCGCATTGGCAGAACTCAATCGAATCAAAGCAGAAACCGCAAATGTTGGAGCGTCAACCGCTTTAGGTTGGGCGAACCTTGCACAAAACAAGACTGAATTTGGAGCGAACCAAACATCTGATGTCTATAACAATGCAATAAATGGAATCGACAATCTTTATGTGAGTAAAGACCCATCGACAGGAGTAAGCACAGTAAACAAATCAGGGTTAAGGAACTACATCTTATCACTCAACTTACCTGATGCACAGACTACTCAATTAATACAAAAATATGGCGTATAAAAGGGGGACACTATGGGAATATATGATAAAGAACGAGCAAAGCTCGGACTAAATAACACAGTTTCCCCAACAAGCAAATATGATGCGGAGAGAAGATATATAGGACTAAACGGAGAAACCCCTTTGAATAAGGGAAATACCGTTGCAAACATTCCTATTGTTACCAAACCACCATCTAAAGAAAAGCCAGTAGTTAAGAAATCCTTGACACATTCAAGAATGTTAGATGTAACTAATATTCCTAAAAGGACAGAGGACTTTGCAAAGACCAGAGCAGGAGCATTTACGCTAAACGCCGCAGATGCTCTTTTAATGGGCATACCTTCTGCAATCGACAAAAAGACCAATACAACGCAAAACCTTGAAGCCTTCAAGTCGCACCCAATTGCAAGCGGAGCAGGACAAATCGCAGGTTCATTGCTTCCGTTCTCTATGGCATCAAAAGGCGTAGGACTTGCTATAAAAGGCTCTAAACTTGCACCAAGACTAACGCGTGATGCAATCGCAGGCGCAGGAGTTATGGGTGTTCAAGGAGCTATTCAAGGCGAAGATGCAGGACAGATAGCCAAAGATGTCGCTATTGGTACTGTATTCGGAATTGGCGCAGACTTAGGTATGACCGCAGTTTTTAAAGCAGTTGGAAACATCGCAAAGAAATACAAGGTATCGCCACAAGTTATAAACGATGCCTTAAAGAGTGGCGACCCTAAAGTCAAAGCGGCAGTCGAGCAGGAAATGAAATCAGACTATTTCGTCAACCCACAAGGTCAGGCATCGCAAAACCTTGCAGACGTTAACAGACTTCAACTACCCGCGCCGAAGCAGACCGTATTCAAGGGCAAGCCAATGCCTAAAATCGCCCCTTTAAGACAAGATATTAAACCCGTTGATGCGATAGTGCCTAAAGAAACGCCAATACAAGAACCCATAGCCCCCGAACCCATACAGGCACCCAAGAACCCCCTAACCCCTTTCCCACGCCTAACCAAAAGCCAGTATGCTCCCGCAATCGGTCAGCGTGAGGCGCCGTTCACAATCTCAACCGCAGAAAAAGTTGATGTGAACAGCAACAAGTTGGGAGCATTGCCGTTAAAGGCAGACAAGCCGAAACCTGAAACGATTACAGGTGTATTGCCTAAAGCTAATAAACCTGAAAACTTTGCGATGGGCGAAAAGGTCATAGGAATCGAGCGAGGAAATCAAGGCTCTATTGCTAAAGACTTTGGCGATGGTTCGTATTTGGTTCATTTTTACAACAAGGAAACTGGCAAAGAAGCATTGATTAAAATGCAAAGAAGCGAGTTTGAACCTATACAAAAGACCATAGACAAAGTAGTTGAAAAAAACCCAAGACCTCCGAAGTATAAAATTGACAAGCCTTTATATGTGAACCCAACCGAACCCAATAAATTAAAAAGTGCTTGGGATAAATTTTACACAAAGGGATTTGACAATCAAGCGGCGCTTGGCAGAGCAACAAAAGGTTTAGAAATGCCATCAGACAAAGACATTAAAACAATGGGGTCTAATGCAAGAAATGTTAAAGGCACAGTTGAATATGTTTTTCAGGATCACTTAGTTGATATGGAAGGTAAGAAACTGAATGATAATAGTTTAGAGAAGATATTAAACACTTCTAAACTAGAACAAGATGCCTATAACGATTACCTATTACATAAGCATAATATCCAAAGATTCCAAGAAAACAAGCCAATATTTTTAGGTGATGGAGTCAACCCAACTATAACCGATGAAGCATCAAAGAAAATCGTTGCCAATTACGAAAAAACTTATCCTGGATTTAAGGAAAAGAGCAATGAGATAAATGACTTCAACGGAAAGATAATCGACGAATGGACTGTTAAGAGTGGACTGATTACTCAAGAGTTCGGAGATTTGCTAAAGAAGATGTACCCCAATTACGTACCGACTTTAAGAGAAGGTTCTGTAGTAGGTGATAGATTCGCACCTAAAGGATTAAAGGCTAATTCTGGCATCAAGCAAGCCGTTGGCGGTAACAAGCCAATAATGGCAATCAATAAATCATATCCAATAATGGTTCAAAAGGTTATGAAAGCAGCAAGGCAAAATGAACTCTACAAATCTTTGCTTGAAACAGTTGAAAAATACCCCGAACAAATGTCAACTTGGGCAAAAGTAGTTGATGACAACGCAGGGAAAGTGGCTAACGCAGACTTAACTAAAACATCAACAGAAGCATTGCAAAAAGATGGCATTGATGCAATCGACAATCTCTCAAACAAGATGCTTGAGATTGATGAAAGAAACGGTAAATATTTTGTGACTGCTATGAGAGAGGGAAAACCCATCAGAATGGAAGTGCACAAGGATTTATTCGATGCTTTCAAAACACTCAATAAAAGTGGTTCAGAGGGTACTTTAGATGATATGGCGGCAATGCTTAGATACGCCACAAACCCATTCAAAGCCCTAATAACAGGATATAACCCATTCTTCGCATTAAGAAACATATCAAGAGATTTACCAACTTCATATATTCAAGGAACAGAGAACAATCCTATAAAATGGTTCAAAAATCTTTTAGATGCTGGAAAGAGCATGGTCAAGAAAGATGAAGCATATAATGAGTTCATGGCACTTGGTGGGAAAAAGACTGGATTCTTTAACAATGAAAAAGGTTTAGTTCCTATCGGTAAAACCAAAAAGGTACTTCGCAAAATTGGAGAGGGTATTCAAGGCTTTAATGAGTTTACTGAAACACTCCCAAGATATGGAGAGTATTTAGGCACACTTAAAAGAGAAGGTACAAGTTATGCCGCCAAACAAAAAGCGATCTACAATTCAGGCGAAGTCACAGTAAATTTTGGTAGAAGCGGAGATGTGACAAAAGCCATTGATTCAGCAGTTCCTTATTTGAACCCTGCAATGCAAGGTGTTGATAAATCTATAAGGGCTTTACAGAAAGGCTCAACTTGGGCGAAGGGCGTAGGAGCAATCACGGTGCCGGCATCTATCTTATATGCTATCAATAATTCAACGCCAGAAGCCGCCAGGAACTATGAGCAATTAGATAATAGAACTAAAGACAATTACTATGTTATCCCAATCGGCGAAGGAAAATATATCAAAATTCCAAAGTCAAGGGAAAGCGGTGTTATCTTCGGCTCTTTATTTGAAAGGCTCACAAGGCTTGCGACAGGAAAGCAAGACTCATTTAAAGGTTACGGAAACACAGTTGCGACAAACTTCGCACCAAACAATCCTTTACAAAGCAATCTTTTTGCACCAGCAACATTAAACCTTGCAACCAACAAAGACTTTGCCAATCGGTCAATCGTTCCATTGAATATGACAAAAGATGGATTTGGAGATGCACGATCTAAATATCTTCAATACGATGAAACCACTTCGGAAATAGCTAAATGGTTCGGGGAAACCGCTTCCAAAGCTGGAATCAATAACGGAGAAGGATTCTCCCCTAAAGTGATTGACTATTTAATCAGTTCATATACAGGGATAATTGGAAGCGTTCTAACATCATCAACAACTAAGGGTGGCAATGTCATTGAGAAAGTTCTGACAAAACCATTTACTGCTGACAATCTCTATAATAATAATATTCAAAATGACTTTTATGACCGAATGAATCAGCTTAAAAAACTAAAGTCTGATAAAAACATTTTAGAGAAAATCCCAAGCAAAACTGTAACACTAGAAGAAAAGAAGTTATCAGTTTACAACAAAGCAGCAGGGCAGATGTCAGCACTTCGCAAACAAGAAAAACTCTTAAATCAACAGCCTGATAGTCCAGGTAAAGATGTTAAATTAAGGGCATTGAGGCAAAAGATTCTCGATATTGCAAAAAATACTATATAGAGAGCTTCGGCTCTCTTTTGGAGGTACGAATGATAACCCAATTAATCCCGAAAGGGTGCAATAGACGGCCAGGTATTCCAATGATACCTAAATATCTAACAATTCACTCCACAGGAAACCCACTATCAACCGCAAAGAACGAAGCCGACAATGTAACTAAAAACAACCTTGATAAGAAGGTTTCATTTCACTTTGTAGTTGATGCTATTTCGATTTATCAGACTTTACCCACAAATGAAATGGGTTGGCACGCTGGCGACGGAATGGGAAACGGTAATCGAGAATCAATCGGCATTGAGATATGTGAAAGCGGAGATAGGCTTAATGCCTTAAAGAACGCCATCATACTTGTTCAAAATCTCCTAAAGGAATTCGGCGACCTCGAGATAGTTCAACATAACTATTGGAGTGGGAAAAACTGTCCGAGAATTTTAAGAGATCCCGCATTTGTGAAAAATGGATTGAATTGGGATTGGTTCCTCGCACAAGTTCACGATAAAAAAGAGAAGGAAGTGGAAGAAGTGATATACAAAACATTTAGAGATATTCCTGTTTATGCAGCACCTACGATCAAAAAGTTAATGGATAAGAAAGTTATAGTTGGCGACGCACAAGGCTTGATTAACCTATCAGATGATATGGTTAGGATATTCGTTGTACACGATAGGCTTGGCATTTACAAATAGGAGGCACTAATGGAACGATGCGAACGTCACGAGGAATTTGTTGATTGTTTAGATGACCACGAAGATAGAATTAAATATTTGGAGTTAGCCGACACCGAAACAAAAGTCGAATTGCGAACATTAATCAAGAACGTTGAAAAGCTAATCGAAACAATCGAAAAGTTTTCGTCTAACGCTTGGAAGTTAATGACCGCAGTTGCAACAGGTGGGGTTGGATTCATTGTTTGGTATATTCAATACGGAAATTAAAGGAGATAATATGAATAAAGAAATGTGGCTTAAAAGAATTCGTAACCCTTTGTTTTGGAGTGCTTTGGTTGGGTTTATGTGCCAATTTTTACAAGTATGGCAAATCGTACCTGTTCCAGATGGTTGGCAAGACACTTTCAATAGCCTGTCACAATTACTAATAATTTTGGGAATTTGGGTTGACCCCAGTTCGCCAGGCATAACAGATAAATAACAATTAAAGGCTATCTTCGGATAGCCTCTTTTTTTTATTGCACCGTGCAAATTTAACACACTCCAAATCACGGAACGAAACCCGTCCAAATCAGGGAATTTGTCAAGTAAGAATGAAATAAACTTGACACCGAGTGAATGTTATTTCAATATATCCGTCAGTTAAAGCACTTAGATGAATATAAGCGGTGAAAATATGATATTGCCGAGATTGGCAAAATCGTGTCCCGAACATTGCATACTATTAGTGACATTTTAGGCAGTTAATGTGCAAAGTTAGGCAGATATATGCAAAGGCACTAAATCGCCCCACAGAGAATAATTTAATCGCTTTGGTATGTTTGCCTAATAAAGTTGTTTTCATTCGTTGTGGGGGAGGTTAAGGGGATAAGAACAGATGTTCGATTGGGTATCAATATGCACTTGCAGAGATGCTATATTTATATGGTAAAATATGTTTTATCACAAATTTAAAAATGTTTATCACAAATTTATCACAAAATCAATAATAACCCTTGATTTATAGATGTATAAAATATTATACACAAAGCATTGATATATAGCCATTAATGTATATTTTATTATACATATTAAAAGCACCAATATGCACACTACTGTAATGGTTCAAGTAGCTATAAATAGAGAAAAATCCTTGTAAACGCAATACTTACAAGGATTCAACCGAAATGTTTATCACAAATTTATCACACTATTTTATCATGTTTTCGATAATTGGAATCGTTAGTTCTTTAAAGCCTTTTTCTATATGAGTATATCTCAAGGTTGTTGACATCTTTGAATGACCAGCAAGTTGCATAACCGTAACAATGTTTATATTGGATTGAACGAGTTTTGTAATATAGGTATGCCTTAAAGAGTGAAACGATTTATAATCAACTTCGGCTTTCTTTAAAACTAATTCCCATTTGCTTTGAATGTTTCCTGTCTGGCATCTTAAACCCATTGGAGATAGGAACAAATAATCATCATCGGTCAATTTCCCTCTGCCCCATTTAAGTTTTTCTAATTGGCAAAGTCTTTTATGATCTAGATATTCTTTTCTTATTGATGGTGGCAAGGGTATTTCTCGATAACTTGCATCAGTTTTTAATGGTTCGTCTGAAATCTCATATAAAGTCTTTTCACCTTGTTCAATATGTCTGATTGTGCATTGCTGCCTACTGACATAAACGGAGTCTTTCTTCATATCTTTATGCTTGAATCCCAGAGCTTCACCCTGTCTTAATCCTGTCGCCAAGTCAAACAAGAATAGGAATCTATATCTATCACCAATAAGGGCAATTTTTATTCGTTCGATTTCATCATCGGCGAATACTTTGATTTCCTCGTTGACTTCCGTTTTGGGCGCATAAGCATTAGCGCAAGGATTCTTTAAAATATATCCTTCTGTTACGGCATACTTGAAAAACATATTCAATACTTTTCTAGAGCATTGAATTGCATTAGCTGAAAGACCGTCTTTTATTTGTTTATTGATTAAGTTTTGGATATGAACGGATTTACAATCAATAAGATTGACGGAGGATAGGGAAGAACTTAAAATTCTATTTCTATAAGTTCCTTCGTGGATTGAAAAAGTGGATAGTCTGATAGATGGCTTATGAGCAAGGGCATTATAAATCCAAATACCCATAGCCTTATCAACACTCATGTTTGTATCAATCAAGCCTAAAGATTCTTTTCTTTTAGCCTCATCAACCTTTTTGTTCCAATCCCTTTCCGACTCACCATAAAACATTTTGCGTTTGCCATCAATTATTGCGTACTTTCTGAAATATTTTTTCCCATTTATAATACAGTTTGTGTTTTTTGCCATGTTGAATCACTCCTTAAAACTGATAACTGGCACGATAGTTGCTCTCTCTCTCTCTCTCTCTCTCTCTCTCTCTCATTTTCCTCAATGCTCTTGCTGAATATATTTTTCTGATGTCTGAATATTTCAAGTTGTTTGGGTTGTAGTAGACGTTAAAATTATTACTACTTGTTTTAATGATAATCGAATTTATACCTTTTGGAAGGGTACCAACTGGAATTAACGAAAACATAGTATCTCCTTATTTTTTCAATGCCTTGATTATCTTAAAAGCATCTGCCACGTTCTTATCCGATATTTCCCCAGAAGATAAGACAAGAGTATGAAGTCCTGGTCTTTCTTTCATAATTTTAATTTCCTTTTCAAAAGTTGAATTGTTGGCGAGTACATCTTCGATGCTTTCGTCTGCGGATCTGCTTCTTTCGGTAAAGTAGTCTACTTTTACGCCAAGCTCATCTGCTAGTTTAAATACCAACTCGATGTCTACATGGTTGCTATCTCTTTTTATAATGCTATATAACGTTGGTGGTTTAACATTTATAGCCAAAGCCACGTCATTAACATTTCTTCCTCTTAATTCCAAGAGGTTTTCAAGCTTCGACCCAATTCCCATTTGTATCAACTCCTTCTTACATTAACTATATGTCTAATTTATTTATATACCCAAGTGCATATAAATGCAAGTTTTATTTTATACAAGTGCAAATATTAACCTTTAAAAAATAAATATGCAAAAGAATAAATATAGTGTTGACAATCTATGCAAGTGCATATAATATGTATTCAATAGGTTAATTCAGAAACACGGAGGTAAAAAATGTACGCCAATTTAAAACTTGAAATGTTTAAACAGGGAATACCGCAGCAAGCATTAGCAAAACTTTTAGAAAAGGACAGACAGACAGTAAACAACAAAATCAACGGGCATTGCAAATGGTACTTGGACGAAGCGGAGATAATAAGAAAAACCTTCTTCCCGAAATTAGATCTAGGTTATTTATTTAAAAAAGAATAAGGATTACGAACTTATGTTAACGGAAGTTATTTCGAGGGGATATGGAGGATTTTTAAATTGCGGAATAGAGAAAAGCAAAAGGAAGCCAAGCAAGAAAGACAGAAGGAAGAATTGATAGAAAGCAAGAACGCTTGGAACTGCACAGACAAAACACCAATGAATATGACGAGAGTAAGAAATGGACTAGAAATTATTTACTAAAGCACTTTACGAAGTGTTTTTTTATTGGAGGAAGAATAATGAACATTGAAACATACCTATCATACGGCAAGGCTAACGCTAAAAGCCGAACTCAACTAATAACCGAAACAGGACTATCCGATAGAATGGTACGCAGACAAATAGAAGGAGCAAGGGAACGAGGAATCGCCGCCATACCAAATTATAAGAGCGGTTATTTTTTAGCCCAAACCGAAGAAGAACTAAACGAGTTTAGATCCAAAGAGAAAGCAAAGGCATTTAAGATTCTAAAAGCAATTAGAAGAACTTATCACACCGCAGACCAATTAGGTATTGCGAGTAGTTGGAGGTAGCCATGAAATATTTTATATTGTTTATCTTGGCAACAATAATTATGCCAGGAATCGCCACAACTTTGTTGGGGAGGTAGTTATGAAAAACTTGTTAGCGTTCTTCGGAGTGCTATTTTTAATTTACATATCAATTATAGTTTTGGTTTACAACGAACAAGGGGGAAGGTATGAGATTCAGCGAAAACGAAAAGGAAAACATAATGCTAAATGATGTTTATTGGAATGCTTTTTACAAGAAAGTGAGCGAAACAGAAGAACCCGAAAGAAAGATTGATGCTTACAAAGACAAATGCCCTGTTGAACTTTGTCAGGGCGATGGCCACAAGTGGAAAGAAAAAACTATCTGCGGAGCTTGTTTTACCGAGATGGAGAAAAGATTTATTGTTCTTTACAAGTATTTGTCGGAGCAACAGAAAGAACCTTTGTCGTTGAATCAATTAGAAGCTGACGAAGATTTCAAGGACTTGGGGAAAGAATTTAATTACGATGCTTTAACTGATTTAGCGGCAGATTATTTGTAGGAGGAAGTTATGAAATGTTCTAAATGTGGTTTTAAGACCGAAAGCAAGTCAATCAATATTTGCCCCAAATGTGGTGGATCTAATTGGATTATAAAGTTACCAAAAGGAGGTAAGAAATGAAATTTAGAAACTTAAAGGCAGAAGAAATAGATGTCAGAGTTGACCGAATAAGCGAAAAGGGCGTTTGGCTTTTACTTTATAAAAATGCAAGGGTAGATATGGCTTTACTTGATGAAGTTGTTGGTCCGGAAAATTGGCAAAGGACACACTCCGTTATAAACAATAATCTATTCTGCAATGTTTCAATATGGAATGATAAGATTAATCAATGGGTTATGAAACAAGATGTTGGCGTTGAAAGTATGTCAGCAAAAGAAAAAGGCGAGGCATCAGACAGTTTCAAGAGAACTTGCACTAATTGGGGAATAGGCAGAGAACTTTATAATGCTCCTAAAATCTTCGTTGTATGTGAAACCCTTGACGACAAAGGCAAATTCAAATTGAAAAAATCTTGGCAATTTAGCGATATAAAAGTGAGCTATATAAAAACAAGTGAAACAAAGGAAATTGAAGAACTTGCAATATCGGATAAAGATGGAACTATTGTTTTTTCAAATATGGGGAAATCTTATAAGAAAATAGATCCATCGGAAAAAGACGAAGTTGAGCTAGACATCAACGCAAAATTAAACAAGCCACAAAGGGAATCAATAAAATTAAGAATTGAGTCAATGAAATTTACAGTAGCAGAAATTTGCGAAAGTTACAAAATTAATTCTCTTGATGAAATGACAATAGTACAAATGGCGGCTTGTAATACAAGGCTTAACAAGATTGAAGATGACAGGAAGAAGGCTTCAAAATGAAAAGCCTAATACAGACCGAGCAAGAATGTTTCTTTTGCCGAACTACAAGAAACCTAAATCTTCATCATTGTTTCGGAGCGAGTAACCGTAAAATCTCAACTAAAGAAGGCTTTACGGTTTTTTTATGCAAAGAACATCATCAAGACGGGAATGATTCAGTACACCGTATGCCGAACGAAGGTTATGACTTGATATTGAAAAAGGCTTGTCAATCAGAATTTGAGCAGACGAGGACAAGGGAAGAATTTATAAAACTAATAGGTCAGAGTTATTTGGGATTGGAGGATTAAATGAAACTTATTGATTTAGGTTGGGGTGATGGTGACAAAGGCTTTTATCTAAAGGCTTATGTCAATAGGGAGCAAGGCTTGACCGCGTTGAAATCGTTTGATGTAGCCAAAGAAACCGACCTTCAAATAGCCCTTACGAAGAAGAAACGAAGTCTTGATAGTAATGGGTATTTATGGAGCTTAATAAACGAGTTAGCCAATGTAATGCGAACTTCGAAAGATGAATGTTACCTTGAAATGTTAAAGAGGTACGGGCAAAGCTCGATGGTTTCAATCATTAGTGAAGCGGTGGAAATGTTCACAAGGTCAATAAAGTATTATGAGCTTCACGGTGCAACGGAGCTAAAGGGCAAACAGTTTCAGCACATCAAGGTTTATGTTGGCAGTAGTGAATTTGACTCAAGGGAAATGGCAATACTTTTAGATGGGGTTATTTCTGAATGTCAGAGTTTGGGAATCGAAACAATGCCGCCTGATGAAATATTAAGATTGAAAGCAAATTGGAGGGGAGAGAAGTAATGGCAGAAGTAAAATGGATAAAGATTGTTACAGATATATTTGATGATGAAAAGGTATTACTAATAGAAACATTGCCTGACGCAGACAGTATTATTGTGATTTGGTTTAAATTAATTTGTCTAGCTGGAAAACAAAACAATAGCGGTGTTTTTATGTTAAATAATCGTATGCCGTATGATCATAAAATGTTCTCAACAATCTTTAGAAGAAAAGAGTCAACAGTACAATTAGCTTTACAAACTTTTGAACAATTTGGAATGATAGAAATTATCGAAAATACAGTAACAATTCCTAATTGGGCGAAGCATCAAAACCTTGACCAATTAGAGAATAAAAAGGAGTATATGCGTGATTATATGCAAGATTATCGCTCCAAACAACGCCTAATTGCAACAAGTACAGTATGTAAAACTAACAGTAAAACTAACAGTAAAACTAATGTTAGCTCTCTAGATAAGACTAGACTAGATAAGACTAGAGAAGATAAGAGTAGATTAGATAAAGATACTACTGATACAGCAGCACACATCATTAATTACCTAAACCAAGTTATAAAGGCAAATTATAAAGTTGATAGTAAGGTAAGCCAATCTCATATAAACGCAAGATTATCAGAAGGTTATGCTGTAGAAGATTTTAGAATAGTTATTCAAAAAAAGTATGCCGAGTGGAACGGAACTGATATGCAGAAGTTTTTACGCCCTGAAACCTTATTCGGCACAAAGTTTGAATCATACCTGAACGCACCAAGCAAGAAAACATCTAAAGACAGTATTTTGGAATGGGTGAACGAGAATGGATAAAAAAGAATTTTCAATAGGAATGTTAATGCTTGAGAAAGCCTTTGGCACATTCAAGATTATTGACGACAAAGAGAAAATGAGTGTTTGGTTTAGCTTACTGAATGATATGAGCAACTCTGACTTCATAAGCAATGTGAAAGGTTATTGTTTAACAGCCACAGTGCAGCCGACAATCGCATCTATTAGATCCATATCGCAAGGCTTAACTGAAATGGAAGCCTGGTCAAAAGTCAAGTACGCCATCTGCCACAGTGCCTACAACGCCGACAAAGAGTGGGAGAAACTACCCGAAGAAGCACAAGCGATGTATTCACCCTCCGACCTTCAACGATTGGCGACAACGGAAAATCTGAATTTGGAAGTCGAGGGGTCTAATTTTATGCGAAGCTACAAACAGAAAGTTAAAACAGTTAAAGAACAGTTAGCAATCGGAGTAAGTTTTGAACCGAAACAGATTGGGGGATAAGATGTACTTTATAATTTCAGGAGAACCCACAGGAAAAGGCCGAGCAAAGTTCGCCCGACGTGGTAATTTTGTTTCAACCTACACGCCCGAAAAAACAATCCTATATGAAAATCTTGTCAAGTTGTGCTATCAAGAACAATGTGGCACGTATAGTGAAAAATCTTTATCGGTAGAAATTTACATTTACCACTCAATCCCGAAGTCAACACCCAAGAAATACATTGAGGAAATGATAAAAGGAAATATTAGACCAAGTAAAAAGCCCGACATTGACAACATTTGCAAAGTCATATTAGACGCCCTGAATGGAATAGCTTACAAAGATGATACCCAAGTTTACCATTTAGAAGCGACAAAGCGATATGCAAAAGAACCATCAGTACAAGTTTATATCACCGAATACGCTGAATAAGCGTTTTTTTTATTGGAGGACAAATAAATGAATCAAGTAATTTTAATAGGCAGACTAACTAAAGAAGTTGAACTTCGCTACGCTGGTGAAAAACCTGTGGCGAACTTCTCGATAGCAGTTGACAGACCATTTTCAAAAGAAAAAGTAACCGATTTTTTCAACATCGTTGTTTGGGGGAAACCTGCGGAGAACTGTGCAAACTATTTAGCAAAAGGAAAACTTGTAGGGATTTCAGGCAGAATACAAAACGAAACCTATGAAAAAGACGGAGTAAAGAAATACAAGACCGACATTATAGCTGAAAGCGTGGAGTTTTTATCACCGAAGGAAGACAAAGCGGAAAAGTCAACAGATATTCCAGAGGGTTTTGCACAAGTCGAAGATGACGATGTGCCTTTTTAGGAGGAACTATGAAACTATATATAGACTTTGACGGCACTATTGCCAACAGTATGAAACGGCTTGTAGAAATCCTAAACCAAAAGCACGGCACAAGCCACGACTACAAAGACCTAAAGCAATGGGATTGCCTTGACCTATTTCCCAATACCAACCAAGACGAGATATTGGGAATCTTTGAGAGCTTCGACTTTTATCAAGGTTTAGAGCTTTGTGAGGGTTTCGACCTTGAAGGCTGCACCATCGTCACAATCGGCACAGCAAAGAATTTGGAAATGAAACGAGCTTGGTGCGACTTACACCTTAAAGGCTTTAAGTTTATAGGACTTGAAAAGGGTGGTTTCGGCAAGTCAGAGATTAATATGTCAGACGGCATCTTGATTGATGATGTAACTGCAAACCTTGACAGTTGTAACGCCAAGTACAAGATTCTATATGCTCCATATCCGACGGAGTGGAACGAGTTTGATTTTATAAGTGATAATTTTATCGCAACAAATTGGGATAACGCGAAAACATTAATAAAGTATAGCGAGGTTAAGTTATGGAAATAAAAGATAGTGGAACACGCCGAGAGTTCGGCACGGGAGCAGTACGGGATATGGCAGAGGGTAAGGGGGATTTCTTCTCCCTTCCTCCATCAGCACTACTCCGAGTAGCCAAACACTATGAGGGCGGTGCTAAAAAGTACGGAAGAAATAATTATCAGAAAGGGATTCCTATATCGGCATTTATGGATTCGGCTTTAAGGCACATTTTCAAATACCTTGACGGACAAAGTGACGAGGATCATTTATCCGCTGCTGCCTTTAATATTTTAGGGGCAATCCAAATGGAAGAACGAAACCCTAAAATGCAAGATGTGGAAACGAGGCTAAAATGTATCAAATAAAAATCAACATAAGTGAAACTGGAACAAAAGAGTTTGTACCCTACAAGAAATTGGAGAGAATCGAGGAGCTTCGCAAGACCATCAAGAACCTAAACGATGCTAAATTCGATTTTGAAGTTTTGGAGAATGGCGTTTTAATGCCGAAGGAGTAGAGATGTTTAAGTATTCCTGTACCTATATCCACGAAACTGACACCATAACCGCAGAAGGAATAAAGAAAACGGTTCAAAGGATAGTCGATTTATTTGCTAATGATAAAGTTATCAAATTAGACATAAGGGAGATTAACGATGAAAACTTGTAATAAGTGCCATATCGAAAAGCCTTTAGAGGACTTCGGAAAGCAATGCTATGTAAAAGATGGCAAGAAAGCCGTATGCAAGGCGTGTACCTCCGAAAATCAGAAAAAATACACCGACAAGCTCAAAGAGGAACGCATAAAACTAAAGGAAACCCTGACGCAAAACCCAGACTTTAACGAAGCATCAGACTTGCCAGAGCTTAAACCTTTTACCTTAAAAATAGGCGACAAGGTTAAATTCTTAAAGGCGTGGGAAACTAATCGAGAAATCGGCTATGGAGTAATTGAATCAATGACCAATTGTCTTTATACGGTTTTTAATGGCAAGTACAGAACGAGTTTCAGAAAGATTGATTACCAGCGAGGTTGCAAGAATGTTTTGAAAGTGAGGGGATAAAATGACTTATATAATTTTAGGGTTATTCCTTATGTTAGCAATAAATATTGCGTACAGGAGGAACAAATGACAAAGAAAGAATTAAGCCAACTGCATTACCTGAATAAAGAGATAGAACGACAAAAGTTAGAGTACGAGAAAATCAAGACCGCCGCAGAAGGTTGCACAACTCAAATAACAGGTATGCCTCACGCATCAGGAGTGTCTGATAAGATTGGAAACTTTGCAAGTGAAATGGCAGACCTTAAAGCCGAGATTGAATTAAATATGCAAAAGTGCTGGTATGAGATAAGGAGATTAAACAGATTTATTGAAACCATAGAAGATGCGGATATACGGTTAATGATTCGATTGAGGTTTATTAATCATCTTACTTTTGAACAAATTGGATTTGAAGTGGGATACGATGGAAGCCAAGTAAGACGCAAAATAAACGGACATTTAGGGGAAGAAAAAGATACCAAGAATACCAAATGACATTATGATATTATGTATACATAGAGAACTACCCAAGCGGAAGTTCTATTTTTATGACTTCTCATCAAGGGCGTCTTTGGGCGTCCTTTCCTCCTTTTTGAAAGTAGGTATTTATGAAATGGCACGATAGAGCAAAAGAATTAAAATTTAATAAAGGGAAAAGCTGGACGGAAACATCTTCGATTATCCAGGACGAGTTCTTCCCAAATGAAAATAGACAAAAGATACACGAAAGAGTCAGAGGATATTTAAGAACGCAATCCGAGTACGAAAGCGAAACAGATGCTTACCTTGAAATCCCTGAACCACAGATTATAAAGAACAAGTGGACAGGCGATAAGATACTTCGCTTTGGACTAATGGGCGATACTCAAATCAATTCTAAATATGTTCAACTCACACATCTTCACAACTTCTACGATATATGCCAACACGAAGGACTTGAAAAAGTCTATCATACTGGCGATATGGACGAAGGCGAAGAAATGAGAATGGGGCATAAATACGAATGCTACACACAAGGAGTAGATGACCACATTGACGAGATAGTCAAAGTCTACCCACAGAGAAAAGGAATTGTAACAGAATTTATTACTGGAAATCATGATCATAGCATTTACAAACGAGCTGGATTCGACATAGGCCCAGTAATAGCACAAAGAAGAAAAGACATGACCTATTTGGGAATGAGCAATGCAATCATAATGCTAACTCCTAAATGCTCACTAGAGTTAAGACATCCAATAGATGGCACAGCCTATGCGTTATCTTATAAGCTACAAAAGATGATTGAAGCAATGAGTGGTGGAGAGAAACCCAACATACTTGCAGTAGGACACTATCACAAAGCCGAAACCTTCCCATACAGGAACGTTCAAGCAGTACAGACAGGTTGCTTTCAAGGACAGACTCCTTTCACTAGAGGCAAGGGAATCTCAATCCAATTAGGTGGTTACATCATTGAAGTCAATGTTGACGAAGAAGGAACAATCACAAGATTCAAGAGTGAGTTTATTCCTTATTACAAATCAATCAAAGACGATTACAAGAACTTTATCTAACAGTACAAGGGGTTAGCACAAGCCACAGACCAGAATTAAGGCATTGAGCCAATTATCTGTGCATCTAATCCCTTTACTATATAACAATGACATCAGGTGAACCCTACCGATAAGTGGGAACTGTAAAATTCATAAGCATAGTGGCGGAATAGACTACATCAAACGATGAGGGTAAAGCGTGACCGTACCAGTACGAAAATCGCGCATAGTAAACGCTATCTTCGGAGAGGGCATTGCGTGAGAAATTTGCAACATCAAGACCGCATATCAGACCCATATAAGGTGCAAATCCTTATCTATGCTTATAACAACGCAAGGTAGTGTAACGGTAACATAACGGCCTCATAAGCCCTTGATTCGAGTTCGACTCTCGACTTTGCAACCAATGAGGTAACACAATGGCAAGGAAGCTAACAGAAGCACAACAGAAGAAATTAGATGATAAGGACAAGAAAGAAAGACCGTTAGCGTATCAGTTCCGACCGTGTCCAAAGCCAGCTAAGAAATAAATAAAAAATATGGGATAGGGTATGCAGCCCGATAAGAGCGAAACTCCATCGCATCTTCCCATATCAATAATGGAGATCGTAAGGAGATACGAAATGTCAAATAGAATTGATTTAACAGGCAATAAGTACGGAAGATTAGAAGTTTTAAGACCATATCAAACAAATGCAGAAGGAAGGTTATACTACACTTGTAAATGTGAATGTGAAAACGAAACTAATGTAAGAGCTGATCTCTTAAAAAGAGGGACTACGAAAAGTTGCGGTTGTTTAAAAAAAGAAGCAGAGGCGCTTTCTGCAGTAACACATGGCTTAACATACACTAATGGTAAATTAAATAGACTCTACAGGATATGGCAAAATATGAAAAAGAGATGCCAGAATACCAATGACCCAAATTACAAATACTACGGTGGAAGAGGTATATCTGTTTGCGAAGAATGGAAAGCAGATTATATAAATTTTCACA
>JBAXLO010000026.1:0-31544 GCA_037134755.1 Bacteroidota bacterium
TCATACGGCTGTTACGTTCGTTGAACCGACTGTTACAGCTGTTCAACCGTTTGTTACATCCGTTGAACCGTTTGTTACGTCCGTTCAACCGGCTGTTACGTCCGTTCAACCGGCTGTCGCAACCGTTCGAACGACTGTAACAGCCGTTCGAACGGTTGCGACATTAGCAAATACAAACAATTATACCCTAAATCATTTTAAATAAACACGATTAGCATTATAAATTAAATTAATTACAAAAAACATGGCATATTATACAGCATTATTTAATTCAAGTGAAGCATTAGATGAAGAGGTTATCAACAGAATAGAATTAGTAGGAAAAGCATTTGAGGCCACTACTCGTTACAATGGCTTCCGTCTATCCGGAGTAGAAATCACAGCATTAGGAGTAGAAGGCAGACTGAAAAAACTTGTTGCAAAAGGTGGAACTGATCTTGACAAAGCAGATTATCAGGATTTTATTATAATGGGAAGAGCTCTTTTAAAGCTAATAGTAAATTTTGTAAACTCTGTAGCAGCAGGTGTAAAAACTGCAGTTATTGAAAGTGGATTTGAATGTTCAACTCCTAGAAAACATGGAATTACTCCAAAACATTCAGCTAAAAGCTCTACTTATGCAGGAGCTATTGAAATCTATTATCGTCCACATGCCAGATGTAGCGGAGTTTCGCATCAGGTATGCTATGATCCTCCAACAGAGGATGCTTACTTATCACAAAGAATGAGTCTCCCCGGTAAATATACATGGCCAGGACTAACATCAGGTAAAAAAGTATGGACTCGCTCTTGTTTTGCCCAAGCAGGCAAACAGTCAGAGTGGTCGGATCCTATTTCGGTTTATGTCCCTTAGTCAGCCTTTTTTAAGTTTTATACTTGTCAGGCAATGTCATTTAGTTAAGGAATAATCTTTATAAATTGATTGCCCGTTAGGGCATAAATATCAATAGAAAATAAATTGAATCGTTTCTACTTGTCCGTAGGACATACACCATCCACCAAAGAATATATTATGTTAATTTCCTACGGAAAATGATGTAATGTTTAGCTTCTTTTCTATTGATATTATTCTCCTACGGAGAAAATCTCTTAACTTAATAACATTGCCTGTCAGGAGGAAAAATCTGACACTATGTTTTCCTAATAGGCTAAATGCCTAAACCGCTAAAAGCCTTTCTTCCAATTTTAGGTCAGTTGCATTTACTGTCAGGTTTCTTATCCTGACTGTATTAACAACCGTATCAACAAGAGACCCGTATGGAAAGACATAATTGATTGAAGTTTTTCCTAATAGCCTAATAGCCTAAACAGCTAAAAGCCTTTTCTTCAATTTTAGGGCAGTTGCATTTACTGTCAGGTTTCTTATCCTGACTGTATTAACAACCGTATCAACAAGAGACCCGTATGGAAAGACATAATTGACTGAAGTTATTCCTAATAGCCTAATAGCCTAAACCGCTAAAAGCCTTTCTTCCAATTTTAGGCATTTCAAACTTACAACTTTAGGCACTATGTTTTCCTAATAGCCTAATAGCCTAAACAGCTAAAAGCCTTTTGCTTCAGCAATCAATATGTTTACAAGTGTGGTTGTCAAACTCCGTTTCGATAGTAGTATGATGAATGTTAAGATGCATGAATTCATGTTTAATGGATTTGATAATACATTGCAACTGGTCGTTAGTAGTATCCGAACTTACAACCAGATGAGCAGTCAATGCGTTTTCGGTAGTGCTTAAAGCCCATATATGTATATGATGAAAATCAATGACTCCATCAAGCTTTTTGGCAACAGCCTTTACGTTTTCTAAATTAATGCCGTGAGGCACACCATCAAGCGAAAGCTTAAAACTATTTCTGAGCAAACTCCAGGTACTTACAACAATTACTATTGCAATTATCAAACTTAAAATAGAATCAATCCAATATGAATTAGTATAATAAATAATAACACCTCCAATAACCAACCCAACAGACACTACAGCATCCGAAAGTAAATGAAGGAAAGCACTCTTTATATTAAGATCGTGCTCTTTGAAACGGATGAACATGAATGCAGTAACAGAATTAATAACAATACCAATACCCGCTATAATAGATATAATCTGACCGGGCATAGGTTCGGGATTAAAAAGACGGTGAATTGCTTCGTAACCGATAGCTCCAATAGAAATTAAAAGTATAACCGCATTTAAAAGAGCTGCAAGTATGGTAGTCTTCTTGTAACCATACGTAAATTTATCAGTAGCTTTAACCCTACTCATCCTCATCACAAACAACGATAAAGCCAGAGCTGCAACATCAGCCAGATTATGACCGGCATCCGAAAGTAGCGAAAGAGAATGAATAGAAAGTCCGGCACCAACTTCTATTAATACAAAGGCGAGATTGAGTATAATACCTATTATAAACGCCCTGTTTACAGTTGTTATAGCTTGATGCGTATGGTCGTGTGACATCTATGTTATTTTATTACTTAAATTAGAAATAAATAAACAAATGCTTATGCATAAAGTTTTAATAAATTTAATGAAAGAAAAAAGAAGAGAAGCTATTATCAATTGGTAGAAATAAAAAAACCTTCCTCAAAAGAGAAAGGTTTTTCCATATTAGGACAATATTTTATTAGTGTTTTACAACAAGCTTCCGAGTGTAAAAAACTTTATCGTTAACGATAAGAGAATAGAAGTAAATACCTTCTTTAATATCAGTAGTACTTATTGTTTTCTTTCCGTTTAATTCATCTAAATTAGTGCTCATTACTTCCGCACCTAAAAGGTTCCTTAAAACTATCTTAGCGCTATTAGTTTGTTTAGGTAATGAATAAGAGAACGTAGCCACATTATTAGCTGGATTAGGATAAGCATCGCGGAATACTATATCACTTTTGTGTATATCGTTAACACCTGTATTGTCAATGCCCAGATAAATAACTTTAACACAAACTGTATCTTGTAAATTAGCTGTATTGTAGAACGTGTATAATACAGTAGTAGCACCGGCTTTGCCATTAGGATAATAATCACCTATAAAAGAAGCATCAATTGCACTTGCATTAATAGTAGCTGTGCTTGGAGAAACATAAGTAGTAGGGCCAAAACAACTACCTGCAAAACAGAAAGAATTAGTTGAATTAACAACTGAATCAAGTGTAACTCTTCTAACTTTAACACTTAATGTTGCAGCGCTATTATTGGTAACTTTTAAGGTTGAAATAGAAACGGTAGAATTGAAATTCCCGGATACATTAACCGTAGCATTATTGCTTAAAACAGTATCACCATTTGATACAGTTAGACTTTGACTGAATACAGCCAAGCTTATGATTGAGAGAATATATGTAAACAGTATTAATTTTTTCATTGTTTTATGTATTAAAATATTATTTATATACTAACAAAAACTATGCAAAAGTAAACAATTCTAAACTGGAAAAGTTCCTTATATTAGTTAATAATGTATAATTAACAAAAATTTAACTCTAATATGAATATAAGCTTATTAAATAAGCTTATTAAGCAGCTCTTCGTCCACAAAATTAGGAAGCGTTACTTTTAATTTGGGCTCGGCAAGCATAGCACGTTTAATTGCAAAAATAGCTTCTTGATTTCTAGCCCAACTACGACGGGAGATACCATTGTTGACATCCCAGAATAACATTGCTTTTAACCGTCTGTCGGCATCAGCAGTGCCATCCAGCAACATCCCGAAACCTCCATTGATTACTTCGCCCCAACCTACACCGCCTCCATTATGAATAGAAACCCATGTAGCTCCCCTGAATGAATCGCCAATTACATTCTGTATAGCCATGTCGGCAGTATATCTTGAACCATCATAAATATTAGAAGTCTCTCTGTAAGGAGAATCAGTACCGGAAACATCATGATGATCGCGACCCAGCACAATAGGAGCTGAAATAACACCATCCTTAATAGCATTGTTAAAAGCCTCAGCAATCTTAATTCTGCCTTCTGCATCAGCATAAAGAATACGTGCCTGCGAACCTACAACAAGTTTATTAGCCTTAGCGCCTTTAATCCATTGAATATTATCGCGCATTTGTTGTTGAATTTCATCAGGAGATGTTTTGGCAATCTCTTCAAGAATCTGCATAGCAATCCTATCACTAGTATCAAGATCTTCGGGTTTACCAGAAGTACACACCCATCTGAAAGGGCCAAAACCATAATCAAAACACATTGGTCCCATTATATCCTGCACGTAGGAAGGATAAATAAAGGTTCCATCAGTATTCATTACTGCCGCCCCTGCCCTACTCGATTCTAGTAGAAAAGCATTACCATAATCAAAGAAATACATTCCTTGTGCAGTAAGCTTATTGATAGCAGTAATCTGACGACGCAATGATTCCTGAACCTTCTCTTTGAAGAGAACAGGATTTTCAGCCATCATCTTATTTGCATCTTCAAAACTAACATCAACAGGGTAATAACCACCTGCCCATGGATTGTGCAGTGAAGTTTGATCAGAACCTAAATCAACATGAATATTCTCTTTAGCAAACTTTTCCCAAAGGTTAACAATATTTCCCTGATAAGCAATAGAAACCGCCTCTTTAGTAGCAACAGCATTTTTAATTCTCACAATAAGTTTGTCAAGATCATCATATACTTCATCAACCCAACCTTGTGAATGACGTGTATGTGTTGCCTTAGGATTAACCTCAGCAACAACACCAACAACACCTGCTATTACAGCAGCTTTAGGCTGAGCTCCAGACATTCCTCCCAAACCTGATGAAACAAATAACTTCCCTCCAAGGCCTTTATCATCAATCTTTCTACCGGCATTTAAAATAGTAATAGTCGTGCCATGAACAATTCCTTGTGGTCCTATATACATGTATGAACCTGCTGTCATCTGCCCATATTGAGAAACACCTAAGGCATTAAACTTTTCCCAATCATCAGGTTTAGAATAATTAGGTATAACCATTCCATTAGTAACAACAACTCTTGGAGCATCTTTATGCGAAGGATACAAACCCATTGGGTGTCCTGAGTACATAACTAATGTTTGTTCATCAGTCATCTCCGAAAGATATTTCATAGTAAGAAGATATTGAGCCCAATTCTGAAACACTGCGCCATTACCACCATAAGTAATTAACTCATGAGGATGTTGTGCTACTGTTGGATCAAGATTATTCTGAATCATGAGCATGATAGCAGCTGCTTGAGGACATTTTGCAGGATATTCATTTATATTGCGGACATGCATTTTATATTGTGGTCTGAAACGATACATATAAATACGACCGTAAACCTCCAACTCTTTTATAAACTCTGGTAATAATACTTCATGAAATTGAGGAGCAAAGTATCTTAAAGCATTCTTTAATGCTAATTTCTTTTCCTCTGAATTAAGTATGTCCTTTCTTTTTGGTGCATGATTAACATTCTCATCTCTTGGCTGAGGTTCCGGCAATATACTTGGGATACCATTAATGATCTCTTTTTGAAAATCGTTCATTTTCACTTATTGTTTTGAATATTCTTTAATTAAAATAGTAGTAAAGCTATGTATAATACAAACTGATTATTTCCTAAAATTAAAAATAGAAAAGTTAAGATAACGATCAGGGTGTTGTTTAATATCAACAATTAGCAAGTCTAAATCCTTAGACGCATTGGTTAGTTTATTATATAGTGAATCGTTATTTATCAACTGACCGAGTGTACCTTCACCTTTGTCAATCTTGCTAAGTATGGTATTAACATTAGTCATCACCTGATTTGTATTAGCAATAGTTTGGTTGATCTTTGATTTTGCTAAGGTATCGCTTATTGAAGCAAAATTATTAATCACTGTAGTAATTTTCTCGTTATTGTTTTTAATATTTCGAGTAATAGATTCAATGTTACCGAGTATTAAAGTGAATCTGTTTTTCTGAGTTGACACCAAGGTGTCAACATTAAAAGTAGTATTCTTAATATTATCCAAAGATATTTTTATGTTTTCAAAACTCTTAGCTAAGTTATATCTTGTGTTTTCGTTAAATACTAATCTAATAGTTGTCAAAGCTGAGTCAATAGACCCCATCATATTCTCAGCTTTAAGTTTTAAAGGTAATACTTGTTTATTGATTTCTTCTTTCAAGTCACCTTCAACATTAGATGTTAAGGTGTCTCCCGGTTTTATGTTATCAGTCGAGTTTCCTAATAAGATCTGCATAGCTTTTGATCCCATAAGGTCTGAACTATAGATACTGGCTATAGAGTTTTTAGGGATGTTAATATTAGTATTGATAATAAATTTAACTCTAATAGAAGGGTTATCTTTACTTATAAAACTTACATCTTTAATATATCCTATTTTCACCCCATTTAAATTCACAGGGTTTGAAGGCACTAATCCTGCCACATTATGATAAATTGCATAATATTCTGTTTGTGAAGTAAAGAGATCTTTACTCTTTAAGAAGTTAAAACCCCATATAAATAATGATAAGGTGATAACGAAGACAATTCCTATTTTGATTTCTCTTGTTAATTTCAATTGTTTTTTTTGCTGCAAAATTACTTATTTTTTTTCAATAACCTGACTGCTTCTGCAGGAGAAATTCTTTGTTCGTTCAAAAAAGCAACAACAAAAGCATCCTTAAAGCCTTTTTCTTGAATTTTAATTAATAAATCATTTGCTTCTTTTAACGATTTTTCATTCCCTACAGTATATTTATAGAGTCCATTATGAAAATATTTCTTGATATTTTTTAAGTTCGAAAACTCTGGAGCATCCATAGGCTTGTCTGTTGATGAAGATGCAAACTGTATCCTAAATAAAATCTCCTGATTAGTAGTATCTTTAAAAACAACCGGATTAAACTTTGAAATAGTGTCTCTATTATTTTTAATATCTGTTATAACAGGATTATTTTCAACTACAACAGCAGTTTCTTCTAGTATCTTATCATTATCTTCTTTTGATTCCATATTTTTAGCCTGATTATTAAACCCTTCAACTTTAAACTTATATTCTTTAAAAGCTTCATAAATAGATTTAGCTATTTCGTTCTTCCCTTTTTCTGAAGCTAACACTTCTTCTTCGGCGGCATTACTTACAAAACCAGTCTCAATTAAAACACTTGGCATAGTTGTTTTCCAAAGCACAAGAAATCCAGCTTGCTTTACACCTCTATCCATAGACTTTACTCTCCCTTTGAAACATTTCTGAACTTTAGATGCAAAATCCAGACTCTGATCTAAATGTGCGTTCTGAAACAGAGAAAAGATAATATTTGCTTCAGGTGAATTAGGATTGTAGCCATCGTAATTTGAATTATAATTGTCTTCTAATAAAATTACACCATTCTCTTTTTTTGCAACTTCTAAACTTGTTTTACTTTTATCCAAACCCATAACATAAGTCTCATTTCCATAAGGTTCTTTCCTAGGATTTGAATTGCAATGTACAGAAATAAATAAATCTGCATGTATCTCATTTGCTATTTGAGGACGGCGATAAAGGTCAATAAATACATCAGTTGAACGGGTATATACTACTTTTACATCCGAAAAGTTTTTTTCAATAAGTTTTCCAACCTTAAGCACAATAGCCAATGCCACATCTTTTTCCTTAGTCTTTTTACCAAGAGCTCCTGAATCATGTCCTCCATGCCCTGCATCTATCACTACAGTGGTAACTTTTCCTGTTTTTCCCGGCTTATATGCAAAAGAAATAAAATTACTTATAAATAAAAAAATAAATAAAAAGGTTACAACTGATTTATTTTTAGTCATGTTTTAATAGTTTTTAACAATAATAATGTATACTTTTTAGAATGTTTTCGTTCAATACATCATTAGTATGTTTTAAAAGCTTAATTTTGCCTGAAATTTTTTACAAAAATAATATTAAATCAACATATATACTACAAATTGCTGTCAAAAAATAAATCTTACTCAATAATTTTAAGAATTGTATTCTTTATCTCTTTCATTTTAGGGATATTGTTAACCGTTTCTGCACAGCAAGAAAATAATAAATTTGCTATTGATAGCACCTTATTATTAAAAAAAACAGACAGCATCTTTGTAAAGGTTGATTCATTAAAACTAAAATCTAGTCTTCGTGATAGCACTAAGACAACTAAAAAATCAAATCCTATTAAAGATAGGGTAATCTATAAATCTACAGATTCACTACGTTTTAATGTTAAAGAAAAAAAAGTTTATCTATTTAATTCCGCTGACATCTCTTATCAAAAGATAAATTTAAAAGCAGATTTTGTTGACATGGACTTTAATAAGAACCAGGTTTTTGCTAAAGGTGTCGCAGATACAGCCGGTAATATTATAGGTAGTCCAGTATTTAAAGAAAGTGATAAAAGTTTTAACACAAAAGAATTAAATTATAATTTCACTACAAAGAAAGGGCTTATCAAAGAAGTAATCACTAAAGAAAATGAAGGTTATGTACATGGCGAACTGGTGAAAAAGATGCCCGATGATATTACTTATATCAAAAATGGCAAGTTTACAACCTGCGATCTGGAACATCCACATTTTGACATTCGGTTTGGTAGAGCAAAAGCTATTCCTGATAAAGAAATAGTAACGGGACCTGCATTTTTATACATCGAAGATATTCCTACTCCATTATTTGTCCCCGTTGGATTCTTCCCTAATTCTAAGAAACAAACTTCGGGTATTTTGTTCCCTGCTTATGGTGAGTCGCCAAACAGAGGTTTCTACTTCGAGAATGGCGGATATTATTTTGCGATAAGCGATAAAATGGATTTAGCTTTAAGGGGTGACATCTATACTAGAGGTAGCTGGGCTATTAAAGCTCTTTCTAATTACAACAAGCGTTATTGTTATAATGGGAACTTTTCTTTTAATTATATTGTGGATATTCTTGGAGATAAAGGAACTTCTACCTATTCAAAAAACACTAATTATTCTTTTATCTGGAATTATAATCAGGATGCTAAAGCCAGACCAAACAGTCGTTTCTCTGCCAGTGTTAATGTTGTAAGTAGTAAATTTAACCAAAGTGTTCGCGATTTAAATAATCTTTTCACTAACACTACTAATTCAAGCATTAGTTATTCTACTAACTTTGGTGATGATGTATTTTTGACTGCAAGTACAACTGAGAGCTATAACACCAATACGCATGTAATAGATCTTGACCTTCCTAATGTCTCTTTAAATACAAATACTTATTATCCTTTAAGGAAAAAGGTTCAAGTTGGTGGCTTAAAATGGTACGAGAATATAAGCATTAATTATGCTATGAATTTACAAAACACTATCAATAGCACCGATTCTTCTATCTTTAAAAAGAGTACTTTCGACAATATGCAAAATGGTATTAAACACAGTATCCCTATAAGCAGCAATATCAAACTATTCAAATACTTTACATTAACTAACTCAGTTGGATATCTGGAAAGATGGTATTATAAAACTATCAGAAAGAATTGGGATGCCAAAGACTCTATACTAAAGATTGACACGCTTAATGGTTTTGCTGCTGCCCGAGAATTCTCTTATAGGGCGGCTGTTAATACTACTGTTTATGGAATGGTTCAGTTTAAAAAAGGTTTTATAAGAGCTATCAGACATGTTGTGCAGCCTAGTGTTGCCTTTACATATCGTCCTGATTTTGCTGCTCCTTTCTGGGGAAATATGAGAACTTATACGGATGCAACAGGTAAGCTTCAAAGGTATTCTATTTATGAAAACACTTTGTTTGGTGGACCTCCTGTTGGTAAATCAGGTAGCTTAAGTTTCTCATTAAGCAATAATCTTGAAATGAAAGTAAACTCTAAGAAAGATACAGTAACAGGGATGAAGAAAATTGTATTGATCGAAAATCTTTCTTTCAGTACAGCTTATGATATTGCCGCCGATTCACTCAAGTGGGCTCCTTTAAGTGTTAGCGGTCGTACTACCTTGTTTAAACAACTTTATATTACCTATGGCAGCACTTGGGATCCTTACACTAAAACTTTTAATGGCTCCAGAGTTAATCAATATGAGTGGGATGTTAACCGTCGCATGTACCGACTTGATAATACGAACTGGAATTTAAGCATGAATCTGGCTTTAAACCCTTCGATGTTTAAAAAGAAATCCAGTACTACTCAATCGACTACTACTCCTAGTGCTGTTCCGCCACCTCCAGCTCAGATCCGCAACATCTCTAATATAAATCAGATACTCGAAGACAATGTTGATTTTAATGTAAACTGGAGTGCTAATTTTGCATACTCATTCAGTTATTCAAGTACATATAATGCTATTTCCAAAGTTTATGTTAAAACTCCTATGCAGAATTTAATTGGCTCGGGTAGTTTTAATCTTACTTCTAAATGGAAGATAGGTTATAGTATGATTTATGATTTCAATCAAAAACAATTTGTTGTAAATAGTATTGATATCTACCGGGATTTGCATTGTTGGGAAATGCGTTTTAACTGGATGCCTATGGGCTACCTTAAAAGCTGGACTTTTACAATTAATGTAAAAGCCTCCGTACTTAAGGATCTTAAATGGGATAAAAAGAAAGACTTTAGAGATAGTACTTATTAGAGGTATTATTAATAATAACATACAATATCGTATTCCTTTTCCTTATAAATGATATTTAGTGATTCCTGAAAACAAAAGCGCCTAAAGTAGAAAACAATTACGTATTTCGAAGTACTTAGAGTGTCTAAAGTTTGAAGAGCCTAGAATAAAAAAATTAATAATCTTATTATGTGCATTTTAATTACTACAGTATAATTTCTAATAGTGTTTCGGCGATCACTCATTTTTATACCACGTCCAGTCATTTTTATACGGCGTCAACTCATTTTTATACCACGTTCACTCATTTTTATACGGCGTCAACTCATTTTAAAAAAATGTTCATCTATTTTCATGTCACGTCAATTCATTTTTTATTGACGACAACAAATTTTTAGATCACGATAACAAATTTTTAGATCGCTTCAACTCATTTTTTTATCATTACCAGTCTTGTTTATATCACGACAACTCATTTTTATATCATTTCCGGTCATGTTTGCATCAGGAACAACAATTTTCGATTTGTCAAAAATTATGCACAAAAATTTTCAACGATTAAAAGCCTATCTAACAATGCTTACACTTTTAGTAATTATTATGGTTTTAGAGTGTTATTATCTATAAATATCACTATATTAAATCTCTAATGATTTTTGCTTATTTTTTGTAATTTTTTTTCTTATATTCGCTAGGCGAACATCCTTCTACTTTCTTAAATAATTTGGAGAAAAACGAAGGATAATTAAAATGAAGGCGACCTGCAATCTCATCAAAACTCAACTCACCTTCTATTATTAATATCTTTGCTTCTTTAACAATATAGTTCTCTGTAAAATCCTGTATTGTAATTCCTCTCGATATAGGAAAAATCCTAGCAAGATATCTATAACCATAGCCCATTTTTCTCTCAATGTATTCTGAATTGCTTTCATTACTATGACCATCTTCTTCTTTTATCATACCTATTATTATAGTACATACCTGTTCGCTCAATTTATCTTGTTTGGTTTTTATCAAACTCAGATCATATTCACGCAATTTTTTATCCAGAGCATTGTAACGTTCTTCTGATAGCTCACCCATTATTTCAATTCCCTTTTCATTTACACATATATACTCTATGCCAAGTTCAGTAAGTATATCTTTAACAACTTTGATACTGCATTTGCCAACCATTGATCTTATATGTATTATCTTTATCTTAATATTTTTATTGTACATTATGTTTTTGATTAATTTATGTTTGCAAATATATGTTATTAATTCCCATTTAACCTTGATTATTAAATAAAAATTTAATTATTTTATTTATCAATTTATAAGATTATATAATAATAAGTTATAATCCCTTTTAAAGCCTGCCGGTAGGTAGGTAGGGGGTTGGGGTTAAAAAGAAAAATGATGTTTAAAAAATACTACTATAGTATAAATAATTGTGAACATAGTATAAGAGCTTTCCCTATTTATAATATATCTTTGCATCATAAATTTTTAACAATAATAAGAATGAAAAAATCAGTTTTAGGTCACATGGATGTATATGTTATGGTCGATAAATTTCACCTGGATAACATCCCTAAATTCACTGCACATGCCAATATTACAGCTACTTTTGGCAAAATCGAATCCAATCATACCCTCATTCACGATCTCGGTGCTATTCAATCCCGTAATAATAAAGGATTAACTGCTGATAAAAAAACCAACAAACAAATTTTAGCCAAACAAATCCTACTAAATTCAGGTGTTGCAGCAGCTTATTATTCCGATAAGAATAATATGGATATGTTCGAAAATTTTAATTTCCCTCCTAAATCGTTAGCACGTCAACGACCGGAAATTTTACTTCAAACTACCGATAGGGTAATTCTATTATTAACCGACAATCTTTTAGAACTTGCAGGTACAGGTATTACTACTGCTACAATCGCAGATATTACTACTGCTCGTGGCAATTTTATTGCTGCTACAAAAGAACCTTCTGCTTCTCGCAAAGCTCGAACAGTTATCACTTCAAGAATCAATAAAATTGATAAAGAAACTTTTCAGTTGATCAGAAAAGAATTGAGCAATCAGATGTTAATATTTATTATTTCTGATCCCGTGTTATATGCAAATTATCTAAAAGTAATCGACATTACTGCCGAAGGAACTCATAAACACAATAAACCAAAAGTAATAACTGCCGAAGTAACTGTAAATGCAATACATGACGTAACCGAAGAACCTCTCGAAGGTATTACCGGTAAATTTGTCGGTAAAGCTACTACATATACTACAGATGTTAATGGTTTGTTTAAAGCAAAACATCCTCTGGGTGCCGGTTTATGTAAACTTGTAGGTGTTGATTTTGGGGCTAAGAGTTTTGCTTTTACACTTACTGAAGCAGGATATTCAATTATTATCCGCATGATTCCAACAGGAGTATAAGAAGTAGTATTTAAATTGCTTAAAGTACATAAAGGAAAAAGTCAAATAAAAAAATTCGTAATTCGTAATTCGTAATTTGAAATTGCTTTAAAAGCTCAATCATTTGTGGTTGAGCTTTTATTTTTATATCACCTATGAAATCAAATTCCTTTGTCTTACTCCCTCTCCTTTGGAGAGGGTTGGGGTGAGGACATAACAGCAGCGTAGCTGCGACCTATTTTATTTTTTTATTTCTTTTATTATAATTTGTTTCAAATAAAACCTTACTTTTGTATGCAATATTTAAGAACCATAAAATTACACCAATATGACTTTAGCCGAAAAATTAAATAATAGCAATTATAAGTATTCCTTATTATATATAGGTGTTGAATAAAATTATTAAATCATCTAAAAACATAAACACTTAAAATGAAATTTGGTAAAACAATAAAAATATTCCTCATTGATGGAGACCCTAATGGGCGAATGAGTTGTGAACTTTCCAATTGGTCAGGGAAAGCATATAAAATTCCACGTATTAATATTAAAGATTGTACTGATAGAGATGATTTATCAAGTACAGGTGTTTATCTATTATTTGGTAAAGATGATAATGGTCGAGAATTAGTTTACATTGGAGAAGCAGAATCTATTTTAAAAAGATTAAATCAACAATTAACACAAAAGGACTTCTGGAATGAAGCAATAATATTTATAAGTAAAGATGAAAATCTTAATAAAGCACATATAAAATATTTAGAGAATCGTCTTCATGAAATAGCAAAATCTGCAAATCGTTACAAGTTAGACAACTCTACTATTCCAACTCAATCCTCTATTTCTGAATCAGACAGAGCAGAAATGGAAGAGTTTATTGAATACATAAAAATGCTTGTAAACACACTTGGTCATAAGGTATTTGATGAAAAAAGAGAATATAAATCAAAACAAAAACAAGAAACTTTTTACATCAAAGCTGCACGTGGCGCAGACGGACAAGGAGAACCTACTTCAGATGGTTTTGTTGTTTTTAAAACTTCAAAAGCAGCATCAACTATTGTTAACTCAATGTCGCAAAATTTTATTCTATTAAGACAAAAGTTAATAGATGAAAGTATTTTAATTGATAAAGGTGAATATTATGAATTTACCGATGATTATATTTTTAGTAGTCCTTCTACAGCTGCTGTAATAGTAATGGGTAGAAATGCAAATGGACTTACTGAATGGAAGAAAACTGATGGAAAAACGCTTAAAGAATTTGAAACAGATGAAAAAACAATTAGGAATAAATTATAAAATTAATATAAATAGTTTAAAAAAAGGCAAACACATATATACTTCCCTCTAAATCGAAATCGACCAATTGGTTTATCAGCTTTATGGGTTGAGTGCAGAGGAGATACGGATTGTGGAGGGGAAATAATTACGAATATAAATAATATTTTTGTTGCAAAACCAATGATATTAAATAATTATCTTAAATTTAATAAAAATATACTTTTAAACAAATATTATTAGACACTAAATAAAGAAATAATATGAACGAAAGACAATTAACTATAAAGTTTATCTTATATTTAAACGAAAAAAAAGGCTATCCTAAAGAATCACTTTTGTCTGAAATAGCTATTTTAACAAGAAGTAATCAACGATTTTTTGTTGATTTAGCATTATTAGATCTTGCTTCAAACGAATATATTGGTATAATTGAATTTAAAAATAGAATTGATAGCAAATTAGAATTGCTTTCTAGAGAACAGGTCTTGCAATATCGTGATGCATTAGGGACACCTACAATTCCTTTATTTTTAGTTATATCTAAAGGTGAAGATTCATTTGAAGTTTTCAGACTTGAAAATGATGAGATATGGGTACCTATATTATTAGATGATTTTCCTGCCTATCAAACTTTATCATCTCAAATAAAAGCAGAAGAAAAGCTTAAGAAAGAACAAAGAGAAATCATTCATCAAAATAAAAAACAATTATTTAGTTATTGGATATTTTCAAGCGTAATTTTAGGTATTTTAGCTACTTTATTCTCAGTTTTCTTTCTTCAAAAAGAATTTAGAAAAAAAGGTAATGCTGTAATTGTAACAAATAATTGTTGTGATTCATTACAGAATAAAATAAATGAATTAGATAAAAGAATATCCTCAATAGAAAAGGATTCCTTTTCAATATCAACTATTGATACAACTATAGTTTTTAAAGACATTAATGATAGAATTAGAAACTTAGAATTTAGTATTTCAAGTGATCCAGAAAAAGTATTGCATAGACTAGAAATACAAAATAAATTATATGAAATCAATAATGAAGTCAAACATTTAAAAGAAATTAAGGATTTAAATATACAAAGTATTGACTCTAGAATTTCAATTATTTTCAGTATTATAATTGGAATATTTTTGGCATTAATTAGTACATTGTTAGGTTTAGTAGTTGCTTTTGGAAAAAAATAAATCTTTTATACAAATTTTACAATTACCAAGTGAAAATATTATTTGCAAACTAATCAAAATAAAAATGAAGAATGACTTTACAGATTTTCTGTTTAATATAAATGCACTTCAAAATTATTTCTCTATAATATTGGGAATAATTATTACTGTTTTTTTAATTGATAAACTAATAAAAAACAGAGAAAAAAGAAAAAACCTACCAATTAAGGCAATTGCCTATTCTTTACTTTGGGAAAGAATAGATAATTTTTTAGATGACTTTCTTCCATTAGAATTTAGAAATGTTAATTTTGGTTCAATTAATTTTGAAACTTATTTTGACTCTACCACCTTTTTAATAAAAAAATACGAAGATTACGAATTGAGAGAATACATGGAAAGATCCTATGAAAAAGAAATTTTATCAATAAATAGGTTAAAATTTAATAAAGATATATATGAGAAGAATATTAAACATTACAATGATAATCTTAATAAAATTGCGCAATTTAATAAAGATTTATCTGATATTATCACTCAATATAAATTTGTTATAGATTATGAATTAGTTATTTTAATAAATTCAAATATATATAAAATTAAAAAACATTTTCAAACCTATAAATCAAAAATTCAAGATATTGAAGATTTTGACAATGTAAAATTGTACTTTATCCTTCCTACCTTGATAAAAAATTCAATTGGAATTAGAGAATTTCTTATAGCAAATAATGTGCAAAAAAAGTACAGATTGCAAACTAAACTTTTATCATTCTTTAAGCGTATCTTATTTTTAAAGAAATTAAATTAAATTAAATTAAATTAATTTTATACTGTTGACGGAGTATGTAGCAGTGGTGGGAAGGTTGGGATATGGAGGCAAATTATAAATATATTATATCGATAAAAGAAATACGAAAATAATAAGAAAACTTATGAATTTATGTTATAGATAATGTATATCTTTGTGAAAATTATTTCTGAAATAAATTATGACTAAAACGCTATAGAATTAGACAATAACAAAACAAACAATAAAACAAATACATATTCTTGAAAATTGAACAAAACATATCACGATTAAAATTTCTGCTGTCATTATACAAAATAACAGTGGATGAGTTATTGTCTATGATTAGTGTAGGTCTTAAAAAACCTTTAACTAAAGTTGATATTATGAGTAATGATATTAACATAAGTCATTTAAAAAGGATAGATAGTATTTTTAATAAAGGTCTTCACTTTTATCTTGACCCTAAATCTCCTGAGGTTTCAAAAGATGCAAGTATCTTTTTTAGAAAATCAAAATTTGGAGTTGATTTAAACATTGGCTCAAAGAAAATTGTAAATCAATTTGAAGAATTCAAAATTTCTCTTTCAGCTATTGCAAAACTTGCTGAAATGAATTTAGAAAGAACTTTACCTATAAATAAAATTCAAGATAATCCTAAGATAGTTGCTCAACAGCTTAGAAAAGAACTTTACCCTGAATTTGATTATGTTCCTAAAACATTTCTAAAGTCTATAATTGGAAAATTTGCTGAAAACAATATTTTAGTTTTTGAATTTGTAGAAACTTGGAATAAAAAAGATAAAGCAAATATTGATGGGTTCTTTCTTAATCCAAACGTTATTGTATTAAAAAGAATTCAAACTTCGTTTAGAAGAGAAATCTTTACACTAATTCACGAGTTTGGACACTATTTATTGAATAAAGAAGAAGTAGAACAGTTAGAACTTCATGATTTGGCAAATTCAAAATTAAGTAATATAGAAAAATGGTGTAATGATTTTGCATATTATTTTTTAGTTGGAGAATATGATAATCTAATCGAAAACATCAATAAAGCTGATGGCTCAAATGACTATTATTTTGAAACAATAGAAACAGTTAGCAAAAATACTCACTTAAGTAAAATGGCCTTATTTACCAGACTACTATATAAAAACAAATTATCTTCTTACGATTATAACAATATAAAAGCTGACTTTGATGAAAAATACAGATTACGAATAGAAAATGATAAAAAGGAGAGTGATCTTGAAAAACAACAAGGGATAAAACCAGGAGGTTCAACCCCTAAACCAATAAATTCGCCATTACTTATTTCAACTATTCAAACTGCATTTTATGAGGGAGTAATTAATGAATATGATTTTTGCAAAACCCTGAATATAAAACCTGATAAAATAGAAAGGTATTTACAATGAAAATAGTAATAGATACAAGCTCTCTATTATCTTTGGTTCGTTACTACTTACCTTTTGATAAAAATGATGTTTTACATGATTTCATTAAAGACAAGATATATCAAGGAGAAATAATTATAATTGATAAAGTACTAGAAGAATGTAAATACAATTCAAAAGGATTAATATTAGAAAAATTATCATATTTATCAGATAAATCTTTTCAAAAATCTGCTAAGATTCCACATAAAACCGATACTTTAATTGCACCTGCACCCTCTAAATTTCTTAGACAAATCGATAATCAATTTGTAAATACTATTATACGAAAACAGCGAAAATTAACAGATGTTGAATATGAGAATCAAAAAAATCATTTTCTTGAAGAAGCAGATATGAAAATGATTATTTTGTGTTTGAATTTAAATAAAGACAATAATCTGTTTAAAGATGTTATTCTAGTAACTGAAGAAACAGAAAATAGTAATGATAATAAGTTGTTTAAAAAAATACCTGCAAATTGCAAAGAATTAAATATTACAACAATGACTTTACCTGAGTTATTAGAGAAATATGACGATATAGTTGTAGAATTCAAATAAGATTTCATTTACAGTAATACCCAGTTTGTCGTAGTTTGCAGCATTGGTAGGAAGATTTGGATATGGAGGCAAAGACAAGAAACATCCCCCTAGCCCCCTTGTAAGGGGGAATAAGACAGGAGAAGTGGAATTTGATTGAGAAAGCAATTTTAATTATTCTAAAAATAGAAATAACAAATTTAATGGAAAACACAAATAGTGATAGCTTAATTTTTTATACCACAGCAGAGGGTGCAATTAAGATAGAAGTTTTTTATAAAGGCGAAAATTTCTGGCTTACTCAAAAAGCCATGGCAAAGCTGTTTGGAGTTGAAGTTCCGGCTATAAGCAAGCACCTTACGAATATTTATGAAACAGGAGAGTTAAAAGAAGAAGCAACTATTTCCATTTTGGAAACAGTTCAGAAAGAAGGATTGCGGGATGTTAAGCGAAAGGTTGAATATTATCAACTTGAAGCAGTATTGGCTGTAGGTTACAGAGTAAATTCAGAACAAGCTATACAGTTTCGGATATGGGCTACTAATACCTTAAAAGAATTTATAATAAAAGGTTTTGTTCTTGATGATGAACGATTGAAACAAGGCAAACATTTTGGTAAAGATTATTTTGAGGATTTGCTCGAAAGAATCAGGGAAATACGGGCAAGTGAACGAAGATTCTATCAGAAAATAACGGATATTTATGCTTTAAGTGCTAACTATGATAAAAATTCAGAAACAACTAAAGATTTTTTTGCTTCAGTACAAAATAAATTACATTGGGCTATAACAGGCAAAACAGCTGCAGAAATTATTTATACTATTGCTGATGCAACTAAAATATTTATGGGTCTAAAAACATGGAAACATGCCCCAAATGGTAAAATCTTAAAGAGTGATGTTGCAATAGCAAAAAACTATCTGAACGAACAACACATAAAAGAATTGAATCGTATTGTATCTGCCTACCTAGATCTTGCTGAAAATAATGCTCAGCGTGGAATTATAATGACAATGCAAGATTGGATAAAATTCCTTAATGACTTTTTGCAACTTTCTAATTACCCTATTCTAAAAGATAAAGGTAAAGTAACTATGCTTGAAGCAAAACTTAAAGCCGAAGCAGAATATGATAAATACAGAATAATTCAAGATAATGAATACGAATCAGATTTCGATAAAGAAATAAAAAACATTAAATAATAGTTTAGTAGATTTAGAATCCCAGTTAGTCGTAGTTTGTAGCAGTGGTGGGAAGATTGGGATATGGAGGCATCCTAACGTGGTGCGAAGTTTCCGAACTTCGCATCCATAATTTGTAGTTTTCAAAACAACAACCCATTGTTCCAACAGTCCAAATTGTCCAACGTTAAAAGTCTTTGCACCCTTTGCGAAATTCCTTTGCGGTCTTAGCGTGAAATTTTTCAACGTTTTAAAAAGAAAATAACCAATAAAAATAATCTGCGATAATCATCGCTTGAAAATCCGCATCACCAGCGTTCTATTCATCCCGTTAGTCAACCGTTTTACTCCCTTTCCTTCGGAAAGGGCTGGGGTTAGGTCTAGGTCGCAGTTCCGTAGCTGTTTTGCCCCATTCTTCTACTTAACCTGTGAACTTATCTAACTGTTATAAAGTTAGTAAAGGAGATGTTAATCAAAATGGCAATCTTTAATTAACCGATGTTACTACTATTTACGTTTAGTTAAACGCTGTCAGATACAAGAACATTTCATAATTCTATTTAAATGCATTTCCATTTCATAATTCCATAATATTTAATTAATATAAATTGATGAGAATAGAAATGCTTATCCATATATCCGATTTAACAATTAATTAACAATATTATAAGAAAAACATCTTGTTTTATTACAATAGTTTTATAATTTTACCGAATTGTTTTTAAATTAACATTTTAAAATTATAATTAAATATATTACAATTATTTATGAATAGGTTTGTTTTAAAATCGAATTTTAAAAAATTGGCAAGATTTAACTTTAATAGAAAATAGTATATTTTTTATTCAAAATATTTTAAGAATACAAAATAAATAGATTGAATTTTAACATTTTAAATAATATAAATTAAACATAATTAAAAATTCCTAAGTATGAAAAAAATCTTTACTATTTTATTTCTAACGATGTTACTATTATTTTCGTTACAAAACTTAAAAGCTCAAAACAGTTGTCTCCAATTTGTTGGTCCTGACAATGTTTCTACTACTTCTAATGCAAGCATCCCTGCCACTATAACGACAGGTTTTACTTCATTTACTGTTGAAGCTTGGATTAATCCTTCAGCTTGGTCAACAGTTGGAGGTTATCAAAACTCTATTGTTGTTCAGGAAGGTGGTACCGGTGGTTTTATGTTCAGGGGTGGGAGCAATTCTGTATCGTTTTATGTTGATTGCGGTGGTACTTATTATGGTGTTACTGCTAGTACCTCTGTTCTCAACGCTTGGCATCATTATGCCGGTGTTTACAATGGATCTGCTGTTATATTATATCAGGACGGAGTTCAGGTAGCCTCTACAGCTGCTTCCGGTAGCTATGTGGTTGACGCTACTACTCCAATTGAAATTGGTAATGACTATGGTTATCCTTCCAGATGCTTTCTGGGTATGATTGATGAAGTAAGAATATGGAGTACTGCTGTTAGTGCAGGTACTATTTCAAGCTGGTATAATATACCTGTTACATCTTCACATCCTAATTATGCTAATCTTTCAGGTTATTATAAAATGGATAATACTACAGCAGGTGTACTTACAGCTACTGTAGGTACTAACGGAACCGTTACAAATACTAATTATGTTCCAAGTAATAATTCTTTATTTTTAGATGGTTCTCCTTATTTAACTTCTTCAGCTTATTCTTTAGGATTTGGTTATATAGCTTTTGGAGGCTCTTCAACTCCACAATCAATTTCATTAGCAGGTGCTAACTTAACCTCTAATGGTACAATTACTTTAACTGCTCCAACCGGATATGGTCTTTGTTTAACTTCAGGTGGTACTTATACCGGTACTTTACCAATAACTTACACAGGCACTACTGTTCCGGCAACAACTGTATATGTGAAATTTACTCCTCCGGCTAATAATACAGCATATAATGGTAATATTGTTGTATCAGGCGGCGGAATTACTTCATATAATATTGCTGTTACAGGCAGTTCCATTGCCATTTTGACAGAAGGATTTGAAGAAGGAGGTGCTTTTCCTCCCGGCAGTTCATGGACATCATCTTCAACAAGTAGTTCTCCATGGCAAATTGCAACTTCAGGTACAGGAACTCCCGGTCCTGCTCCTCATGGAGGAACATATATGGCATATTTTAATAGTTATACTTACACAGCTGGAAATGTTGCATTGCTTAGTACACCGGCAACATTTTTAGGAAAAATAAGCTTTTATATGTACACATATGCGGGTGCTTATACTGATAATGTAGCAGTTTATATAAATACCTCACCTAGTATCACAGGTGGAACATTATTGGGCACTGTTACACCAAACAATACAGGCAACAGTACTTGGGTTCAATATACTTACAGCCCTTCCACTTCATTACCTCAAGGCTCCTATTATTATATATTTTATGCAACAAGTGCTTATGGAGATGATATGTATTTAGATGATATCACAATTACAGCATATCTACCATGTGCTTCTCCTACTAATCAACCTACTGCATTAACATTAGGAATTTCGTCCCCTGTTTCAGGTACTTTTACTGCCGCTACAGGTGGTACTCTTCCCGACCATTATCTTGTTGTGCGAAACACTACAGGAACAACACCGATACCTGTTAACGGAACATTATATACTGTTGGGCAGCCCATTTTAGGTTCTACTGATACCGTAGTTGCATATCCAACAAGCGGCTCATTTTCTGACGCTAATCGTATAATAGGAAAGAAATATTATTATTACGTTTTTTCTGCTATAGCTAATACCTGTTTAGGTGGTCCAATTTATAACACTACATCCCCGCTTACTAATAGTACAACTATTACTTCAGTTGCCTTTACAACTGCCGGTAATTCAACATGGACTTGCCCTACAGGAGTTACGTCTGTAACTATCCAATGTTGGGGTGCCGGTGGAGGAGGTGGAGCAACTGCTGTTAAATATTCATTAGCCGGTGGAGGTGCCGGAGGTTCTTATGTGCAATATAATTTACCAGTAACAGCCGGGAATGTTTACAATTTAACCGTAGGTGCTGGAGCTGCTGCAACTAATGGAGGTAGTAGTTATTTTGGGAATACAACTGCAGGATCTTCAACCGGAGCAACAGTTTTAGCTGTTGGTGGAAACAAAGGCACTACAAATACAACTACAGGTACATCTACAACTTATACTACTGCTGCATCAGGAGCAGCTTTAACTTCGGGTAATGTACCTTCTTCCGGAGCAACATTTAGTTATTACGGAACTGCAGGTATTGCAGCTGTTGCATCTTCAAAAACTTCCGGTGGTGGTGGAGCTGGTGCCGGAGCCAGCGGATCTACAGGTGGTGGAGCCGGTGGTGCAGCATTAGTAGCTGCTGGTGGAAACGGTAATGTAGGTACTGCACCGGGTGGCGGTGGTAGTGGTGGGGAAAATGCAAATACAACAACATCAAGAACTGGTGGTGCAGGTGGTAAGGGTTATGTTGCTATTACAGCGAATTGCACTGTACAGCCTGCCAATTTATCTCTTGCTTCAGGACCTACGTCTATCACACTTTCTTACAGTGCTTCAGTTAATGCAGATCATTATCTTATCGTAAGAAATACTACAGGAACAGTTCCTACAAATCCTGCAACAGGAACAACATATACTGTAGGAACATCAACACTTGGCACTGGAAATCTTGTAGTAGGTTATACTACCGGTATAACATTTAACAATACAGGTTTAACATCTAATACTAAATACTATTACTATATATATGCTGCAACAACTACGCCATATAGCGGGGGCCCTATTTATTTAACAACATCACCAACTAACGGCAGTGCTTTTACTACTTGTCCTGCTCCTACTGCACAAGCAACTGCTTTAACATTAACTCCAACTGCTACCAACATAGGACTCTCTTTTACAGCTTCAGCAAGTGCAGACAATTATCTGATCTTACGAAGCACTTCAAGTTCATTTACAACATTACCCGTTAACGGAACTACATACACAGCAGGAAATACGTTAGGGGTTGACACTGTAATTGCATTTCAATCTTTAATAACATTTACTGATAACGCTGTTGTGACGGGTGTCCAATATTATTATTTTGTTATAGCTGCTAATTCTACCTGTGGAAATGGAGCTACCTATCTGACAACAGGCATTCCTTCAGCAAATACTTATACAAGTTGTGTAACTCCTTTTAATCCTCCAACTGCTTTAAATTTAACTCCAACTGCCACAAATGTTGTTGGCTCATTTACTGCTTCTGATGCTGATCATTATTTAATAGTTAGGAGTACATCAACTACTGCTCCTGCACCTTTAAATGGAACAACTTATACAGCTGGTAGTACACTATTAGGCACGGAAACTTATGTAGTTGCATATTCGCCTTACAGTTCTACAGTTTCATTTAATGATGTTAGCTTAACACCAAATACACTTTATTATTATTATATTTTTGCCGCCAATTCTGTTTCTTGTGCCGGTGGTCCACTTTATTTAACTTCATCTATTTTAAATGGTAACACAACTACTCTTTGTGGTACTCCTGCTGCACAACCTACTATTTTATCATTATCTTCAACTAACACTACTATTACAGGTTCTTTTACTGCTTCAACAGGCAGTCCGGGTGCAGATAGTTATCTTGTATTTCGTAGCACATCAAATACTTTTGGTACTTCATTGCCTGTAAATTTATCTAATTATACCAATGGTAATGTATTAGGAGTTAATACTGTTGTTGCATTCCTGACAGGCACAACTACATTTACTGATACTGCTCTTACTTCAGGTACTGTTTATTATTATTATGTATTTGCAGCAAATTCAGTATGTACCGGAGGTCCTGTATATTTAACAACAGCATCTCCACTCTCAAATTATATTTCAACACTATCTAGTTTACCATGTGTTAATCCTACGAATCCACCTACAGGCTTAACATTAACTCCTGGAACTTCCAATATTTCAGGTGCTTTTTATGCAGCAACCGGTGGTGCTGATAATTATTTAATAATAAGAAATAGTACCGGAATTGCTCCATCAGCATCTCCAACACCACAATATATATATACTCCCGGTACTGCATTTGATAATAACGGTGATACTGTAATAGCATTTTCAATAAACACATCTTTTAATGATGTTGGGCTTAATCCGGGTACACATTATTATTATTACATATATTCTTCTAATACAGTTTGTACAGGTGGTCCACTTTATTCTACAAATACACTTAATAATGATATTTACACTAACTGTATTTCTCCTGTTGCCCAACCATCAGCTCTGACTTTTACTCCGGGCAATACAACAATTGGAGGTCAATTTACTCCTTCTGCAAATGCAGATCATTATCTTATAGTAAGAAGCACATTAAGTAGTCTTAGTGCTACACCTGCTAATGGCTCTAGTTACACTGCCGGCACTTCATTTGGTGGAGGTACTATAATTAATTACACTTCTAATACTTCATTTAATGATAATGGTCCTCTTACTACAGCCACTCTTTATTATTATTTTATTTATGCCACTAACTCAACAGGATGTATAAACGGGCCTATTTATTTAACATCATCCCCACTTATAGGTAATTCATACGCTAATAATTGCGTTTATCCTGCCAATCAACCTACAAATATAAGTTTAACTTCAACTAATACTAGTGTTTCAGGTTCTTTTGCAGCTTCAATTGGTACACCCGGAGCAGATCATTATCTGATAGTAAGAAATACTACAGGTATCGCTCCTGTACCTATTAACGGAACTACATATTCATCCGGAAACCAGTTAACAGGAAGTACTTTTGTTGCATATCAGACATCAACTTCAATATCAGACGCAACTGTTACACCGAGTACAAAATATTTTTATTTTGTATATGCAGCTAATTCTATTACCTGCGCAGGTTCTCCACTCTATAAAGCAGCAAGTCCATTAGTAGGAAGTTCGACTACAACCGGATTTTATTCAGCTACAGGAACATGGATTTGTCCAGCAGGTGTTACATCTGTTAATGTTTACCTCTGGGGAGGCGGAGGCGGAGGCGGTTCTTGGGGTGGTGGGATTCCTACAACATACGCTAATGGTGGCGGTGGTGGTGGTGGAGCTTGCTCCGTAAATACAAATGTAACAGTTGTACCTGGTACTAGTTATACAGTTACAGTAGGCTCAGGTGGAGCTGCTGGTAGTGGTACTGCAGCAGGTGCAACCGGTGGAGCATCATCAGTTGCTGCAACAGGATTTACAACATTAACTGCTGCTGGTGGTACTGGTGGTGCTAAAGCTTCAAATACAGCTAATGCTGCTGGTGGTACTGGTGGCACAACGGGCACAGGAACAGTTCATGCAGGAGGCAATGGAAGTATAGGTTATTATTCCACCGGTTATACAGGCAATGGTGGTGGTGCCGGAGGTTCTAGTGGAATCGGGGGTATAGGTCCTGACCAATCCTGTTCTGCATTTACCAATGGGGGTTCAGGTGTTTATCCGGGAGGATCAGGCGGACAAAATTTAGATTGTGCTAATTACATTGATAACGCCGGAAGTCCAGGTAATGTACCTGGAGGTGGTGGCAGTGGAAATTCAAGTTATGATGCTTCAGAGAATGGAGGTGCAGGAGGTAAAGGTCAGGTTATTTTTACAGTTAATTATTCGTGTGCTGCTCCTTCTTCTCAACCAACAGCTTTGTCTTTAACTCCTGCTGTTAGTAGCGTTTCTGGTTCTTTCACAGTTTCACTTGGATTACCAAGTGCTGATCATTATCTGATAATAAAAAATACTTCAGGTACTCTTAATGCAACACCAATTGATGCAAAAATATATAATATAGGCGATACAATAGGATCAGGATTAGGTACAGTTGTTGCATATCAGACAGGTACTTCATTTATAGATGCAGGATTAACTGGAAATACACAATATTACTATTACATTTTTGCAGCAATGTCTAATTGTACTGGCGGTGGTACTCCTCCATTATACAATAATACGATGAGTCCTCTTACTGGTGCTACTACAACTAATTGTGCAATTCCTTTAGCACAACCTACAGCTTTAACATTAACTCCAAACTCTAACTCTATTTATGGTACATTTACAGCTACTGCAGATGCAAATGCAACTAATTATCTTATTGTTAGAAACACTACAGGAAATACACCTACTATACCAGTTAATAACACAACATACATTCCCTATACATCAACACTTGGAACAGGAAATCTTGTGATAGCATATCAAACAGGCACTGCATTTACAGACAACAATTTATCTTTTAATTCAACTAATTTTTATTTCATTTATGCAGTTAACAATGGAACATCCTGTTCAGGGATAACATATTTAACTACAACTCCACTTACTGCTAGTTTGTATATTTGTCCAACTCCATCTTCATTCACTATCTCTCCTTCTTCTCAAAGTGTATGTTACACCGGTACTCCTTCACCTATAACTATTTCAGGAGCTAATGTTGGGAATGCAACTCTAGTTAATTCAACTTTAGCATCTGCCCCTGCTAATACTTCTGTAATAGGAGCAACAGGCACAAATACACCAATATATACAGGTGGTGTTTTACAACTAACTCAAAATGCTACATCCCAAGTTGCAGAAATGATCATTAACAATCCTGCTGCAATTAATTCATCAGCATTTTCAGCTTCTGTTGATATTAATATTTATCCAAATAGTGCTCCTGCTGATGGTTTAAGTTTTAACTTTGCTCCTGACATACCAACTACACCTGCCGCACTTGCAACAGCAAATGGTGTAGCTGGCATTGAACATGGAGTTGGTACAGGTTTAAGTATTTACATGGAAACTTATGGAACAAATAGCATATCAATAATGTGGAATGGAGCAATTGTACCGGGAACCTCAGCTTATACGACTCAAATTGCTCAAGCAGCAAGTGGCACATATTTAACTCTTAGTTTTAGTGTAAATAGTTCAAATCAGATTACAGTTATATGGGGAGGAACAACTTGTTTTAGTAATGTAGCTTTACCAGCTGCATATGGCGCAGCTAATAAATCAACTTGGTTTTTCTCAATTGCAACAAGATCAGGTGGAAATGCTGAAGGATGTAACATAAAAAATCTTTCTATACAATATGTACTTCCATTTACCTACTCTTTTGACGGAGGGCTAACTTATCAGACTTCTAATTCATATACACCGCCTTCAACTGCTGCAATTAGTACTGTTTACTTAAAATACATAAATAATGTATGCCCAATAGGTAGTGACACTGTAACTTTAGCTGATACAACAAATATAACTGCTTACAGCCTTGCCACCCAAACGGCATGTATTAATGGTACTTTTAATCCAATTTCAGTAACTTCTACAGGAACAAGTTTGACTTATCAATGGTATAGTAATGCAACTGCAAGTACAACAGGAGGAACAGCTCTTGTTTCAAATGGAGCACAAACGAACACCTATACTCCTCAAGCTAATTTAAATGGCACTCTTTATTATTATTGTGTAGTTCATAGTAGTTGCGGTATTGATAAAACAAGTCCAATATCTGGAGCGTTTATTGTTAATCCTTCATCTCAACCTACTATATTATCTTTAACTCCTGCTTTAAATAGTGTTACAGGGTCTTTTACACCTGCTTCAGGTGCTGACAGTTATTTAATCTTCCGTAGTACAGCAAGTACATTTGGTTCATTATTACCAGTTAACGGCGTTACTTATACTCCAGGGACTATGTTGGGCTCTAATACAGTTGTTGTAATTAGTGCAAGTACTACATTTACAGATAATGGACTTATATCTAATAAAAGATATTATTATTATATATTTGCTGCTAATTCAACTTGTTCCGGTGGAATAGCTTATTTAACTGCATCCCCACTTACTAATTTTACAGTAACATTAAATAATACACCTTGTATTGCTCCCTCCGATCCTCCTGACGGTTTATCTTTAACCCCAAGTACAACAAGTATAGCAGGTACTATTACAGCTCCTTATCCTATACCTGATTTTTATCTTGTAATCAGGAGTACGCTTAGTTCATTAAGTTCTACACCTGCAAATCAGACAACTTATGCATCTGGAGAATTGTTAGGTAGTGGCACAGTAGTTTCATACCAATTAGGATCTACAACAGCATATACAGATAATGGACTTATTTCAGGAACTCATTATTACTATTATGTATATTCAGTTAATGCTATATGTACAGGCGGACCTCTTTATTCACCTACATCAATTAATAGCGATATTTATACTAATTGTGTTGTCCCAGCTGCACAACCAACTAATTTAATTTTTAACTCAACTTTATCAACTATTTCAGGTTCATTTACAGCTTCATCAAGTGCTGACCATTTTTTGATTGTAAGAAGCACAACAAATAGTCTTACTGCAACACCTGTTAATGGGACATCTTATTCATCAGGAGTTTCATTAGGTGGAGGTACTGTAATAACATATCAGACAGGTGTATCATTTACTGATAATGGGCCTTTAACCGCAGGAACACTCTATTATTATTCTATTTTTGCATCTGATTCAACAGGATGTTCAAATGGACCTCCACTTTACTTAACAGCCAATCCTCTTAAATCTTCATATTATACTCATTGTGCTTATCCGGCTAACCAAGCTACTAATTTAGTATTAACTCCAAACAATACAACTGTTACAGGCTCATTTACAGCTTCAACAGGCACTCCGGGAGCAGATCATTATTTAATTGTTAGGAATACTACTAGTAATGTTCCAACTGCTCCAATTAATGGAACTATATACAATCCATATACTTCAATACTTAGCACAGGGGACTCTGTAATAGCTTATCAAACGACCTCAACATTATCTGACTCAAGATTAATACCTGCAACACAATATTATTATTTTGTTTATGCTGTTAATGCTACAAGTTGTTCTGGTGGGCCTAATTATTTAATAACAACACCACTTACATTTAGTACGACTACTACCTCACCTCCTATAATTTCAAGTTTAGGATCAATACATGGTTGTTTTGGGTCAACCCTTACGATTAACGGATCTTTCTTTAATGGGACAACTACAGTTACAATAGGAGGAACAGCTGTAACAAGCTTTACAGTAAACAGCGCTTCATTAATAACAGCAATTGTAGGAAATGGTACAACAGGAACAGTATCTGTAACTACCCCTTATGGAGTTGCTACAAGTACAAGTTCTTATACAGTTATTAGTAATCCTTATACCAAACCGCCTATACTTTCAGGTACTAAATCTATTTGTTCAGGAAGTTCTACAAATTTAACTTTTAATGTTACAAATTCTGCCGGTCCATTTACTTTAACTTATCTTCCTTCAGGAGGCACAAATACTGTTATAACAGGTTTAGTTAATGGTAGTACAATATCTGTAAGCCCAATCACTACAACTAATTATCAAATAGTAAGTGTTGTAGATGCAAATGGTTGTGTAGCTGATGGGAATCTTATAGTAAACCCTAACGCTGTTTCTGGATTATCTTCATGGACTCTTTCAACAAATGGTGGAAGTGGATGGGCAGCAACAGGTTCAGGTTTTGTTACATCCTATGCAACAGATGTAAAATATCAATCTGTAGATTTAATATCAAATGGTTATTTAGCAACGGAACTTGATGCACAACCTTTAATCTATATTGCTGATAGTTATAGAGGAATTTTTGATTCTCCAAATGTCGGATCTGATAATGATTATTTTGGGGTACTAACACAATTGAAAAATGCTGGAGGTACTTCAATTTCTGTATGGTCAAATCCTACAACCTACACTACACCAAACGCACCGTCTTGGATTCAATCAAATGGTTCTAACTGGACTACAACAAGTCATTCTTATACTAACTATGGCACTGGAGTAAGGTCAGTTTATTTTGAAGATGCCGGATATGATTACACATCTTGGGCTGGTAATTTTGGTTCAATTATCAGTGGCTCAACTGTAAAATTAAATCCTGTTGTTACAGTAGTTCCTGCAACAGCAATAAGCAGTCAATCTACTGCAACACAATCACAGTGTCTAAATGGTATTTTTACTCCAATATCAGTAACTGCTACAGGTACAGGGTTAACATATCAATGGTACAGTAATACTATTGCTAGTAATAATGGAGGTACAACTCTTGGTTCAGCAAATGGTGCTCATACTAATAGTTATACACCACAAGCTAATGCATCCGGAACACTTTATTATTATTGTCAGGTAAATGGTACATATTGTTCAACGACAAGTGCAATATCAGGTGCTTTTATTGTTAATCCTATTTTAAATATAATCAGTCAGTCTACAACAGGTCAAACAACTTGTGCCAATAGTACTTTTACACCTATTACAGTTAGCATTGATGGAAGTAATTTAACTTATCAATGGTACAGTAATACTTTAGCAAATAATACAGGAGGCATATCTCTTGGTTCAGCCAATGGAGCTCAAACAAATAGTTATACTCCACAAGCTACAACAAATGGAGTATTATATTATTATTGTATTGTATCAGGAAACTGCGGATCTAATGTAACTTCTGCAATATCAGGTGCGTTTATTGTTAATCCTATAGATCAACCTACTAATTTAAATTTAACTGCTAGTGTTAATTCTATTGTAGGGCATTTTACACCTTCAACAAGTGCCGATCATTATCTTATTTTAAGGAGCACATTAAATACTTTATCTGCAACTCCTATTAGTGGCATCACTTATGATATAAATGACATGCTAGGTGGAGGTGTAATATTTGCTTATCAAACTGATACAAATATTACTGATATAAATCTTTTTTCAGGTATACAGTATTATTACTATATTTTTGCTGCTAATTCTTTATACACTGGTGGACCTGGTTATTTAACAACTTTACCGTTAACAGGCAATGTAACAACTCTTATGCCTCCAGCTACTAATAAAACATTGATGGTAACAGCAATGTTTCAGGAGTATTTTAACAGTTCTACAGGCTTAATGAATCAAACACTTGGTATAAATTGGGATACTGGAGATTTATTTAAAAATTTCTCGGGTACTACAGTTGATACTGTTATGGTTTTAATTAGAAAAACAAATATTAACGCTGATGTTGTTTCTTCATTTCCTATTGATACTGTCTTTTATGGAGTTAATCTAAATAATAATGGTTTAATTACAATTTCATTATCAGCAGGAATAACCGGATACCATTATATAGAAATTA
>JBAXLO010000027.1:0-31352 GCA_037134755.1 Bacteroidota bacterium
TACATCCAGGTTATAGCAAAGCTTATTATTTCAGGTCGTTACTTAAACTTGATTATAAAGATTTTTATAATGCTATGGCAGATATTAACAAAGCCTTGAATTATAATGTTACCAATTCTAATTATTATGTTGCCAGAGGTTATATATATAATGTATTAAATGACACCAGCAATGCTTTACACGATTTTAATACAGCTATTTTTTTAGATGGTGAAAATGGAAATGCTTATCTTAATAAAAGTCTTTTAGAACTGGATCAGAAGCAGTACGACAAAGCTATGCAGAGTATTAACAAAAGTATTGCTATCTCTTCTTTCAATCCTAATCAGTTTATTATTCGTGCTTTTATCGAATTAAATAAAGCTGATTCAAATGCTGCTAAAAATGATTACGAATTTGTGATTTCTAAAGATTCTACTTGTATACTTGCTTATTATAACCTTGGTTTATATTATTATAGTAAGAAGGATTATGAAAAGACATTGACATATTTCAACAAAGTTTTAGAACTTAATCCTTATCATTCCGAATGTTATTATAACAGAGCTGCTTTGTATGCAGGCAAAAGCAATTATGTGGAAGCTATTAATGATTATAATCATGTTATTAAAATTAATCCTGTAAATATTAATGCTTACTTTAACAGGGCTTATGTTAAGCAATTTATCTCTGACTTTTCGAGTGCTTTAATTGATTTAAATAAAGTTATTGAATTGTATCCAAAGTTTCAGAAAGCTTATCTATTACGTTCAAATATATATACGCAACTCTATAATTTTAAAGCTGCCGAACAGGACAGAAAGTTTGCTAACATTCTATTAAATGCTCGCGACGATTCTACGAGTTTTAATAAATCCGATTCTCTTTATCTGTTACCTTTAATTGATTTCCGTTCCGAATCTCAAGCAATGGATACTAGTCAGGGACATGTTCAATATAAATCTTTTAAGATAATGCAAAAGAATAATTATTCGTTGATACCTGATAATGATAATAATTTATTCAAGAACTTTAATGAACATGTTGATGTTTTAAATCAAAATAAGTTTATAAATCTTAAATTAAGGATTGACAATATTGATAGCAAACTTACCTATGCAAATATTGCCGAAAGCAAAACTTTGCTCGATTCATTATCTACAGGCAACAATGTTTTAAAAGAGAATAATAACCTTTGGAAATGTGTGTTATCAGGTTTATTAAAAAACTATTATGAAGCTTTGCAATCTGCATCTCAAGTCTCGGATACCTCTAAATATAATTATCTTTCTTCTTTCTTAAAAGGGAATATATACATAGAATTGGGCGAACAAGAAGAAGAAAAATTTAATATGAACAATCTGATTGAGAGTGCAAAGATTACGAACGAAAATAACGATAATTATAATCATGCTATCGAAGAGTTTACCAATACGATAGTTAAGAATGGCAAGTTTAGCTTTGCCTATTATAACAGGGCTTATGCCAAATGCCAGATAAATGATATAAGTGGAGCAATAAATGATTACAGTAGTTGCATATTTTTTGATAATACCAATGGAGATGCACATTACAATAGGGGCTTATTGTATATCCTTACCGGAGATATTGCAAATGCCTGTACAGATTTTAGTAAAGCCGGAGAGTTAGGTGTTTCCGAAGCTTACAGCCTTATGTATAAGTATTGTAAACAATAAATATTTACTAACTTATTCCTTTTTATCGTTATTCTCCAAAGAATATTAATTTAAAATGTAAACTTATGTTAATATTCCTTAATTTCTTTTCTTTAAGAATTTTATAAATGCATCTATTTGTTAACAAATGTTAATATTTTTTCAACATAGATACATCTCTTATTATCTATACTATATAAAAAATAAAATTGATAAAAATGACAATATTATCTAAAATACTCGATAATTATCACTAAATAAAATCTGTACAATCCATTCCTTGTCATGTGGAATGAAATATACATTTGTATATTCCTTACTTTTTCTTGTGGAATGGCAAATATATTTGTATTTTCCAATATTTTTAGCAATTAATTGAAAAAACACAAATATCAGTCCATTTCATGAAAAAATTAATGACAAATACATTTGTACATTTCATTCCGCGTAACAAGGAATGACAAATACACCGATTTTTAGCACTTTTTGTTACGAATATTGGAAAATACAAATATATTTGCCATTCCTTTTTATAAACATTGACAAATACAAACGTATTATCCATTCCTAGTCATGGGGAATGACATATACAAATATATATGTCATTAATATTTAAGCATATATTAAAACTCGCATTTATTTATCCTTCAAAAAACATAATATCATTAAAACAAAATTTAAGAATCTAGTAAGCCTTGCATTCATGCCGGGGATTAATAACAAGCACTAAATTCACGGGCTTTATTACTGATTATACTCGTAAAATATCAGGGATAACCCCCCAAGACCTATTCATTATTTACCCCCAAGCATAAATGCTTGGTTTAACACATATTTAAATTATAACTCTTATCGCCAAATACAGCCAATATTCCTATGCCAATTATAAAAAACACCCTTCTTTTATTATTATTACTCATTATTTAAAAAATTAAGTAATTTTGACAACAATTTCTACAACAAATAGTCGTTTAATATATAATGCGGAAAATAACCATAATAATAGGTCTTTTATGTCTGACAGTAAGTATTCTTACAGCTCAGAATGTCCGCATTAATGGAAGTACAACTAATGCCGTAGGAAAGAAGATACGCTTGTTTACTTACACTGATTATATATCGGAACTACCAAAGAAATTAGACGAAACAATTATAGATGCTTCCGGTAAGTTTACTTTAAAAACAAGTATAGGCGATACCTATTATGCATGGTTGCAAATAGATCAATACAAAGCTGAACTATATTTGGAACCTAATAATGAGTATTCAATCACTATTCTTCCTTTCGATTTTGCTTCTGATGAAAAGATAGCCCCATTTATGGATAAAAGAAAGTTACAAATTGAATTCAACAACCCCTCTCTTACTGATTTAAATCAATTAACAGCCAGATTTAATGTTATCTATAATGATTTTATTTTAACTTATTTCAATGATCTTTATAAGCGACGTGATAAAAGTAAACTTGATACTTTAAATAATAAAATAACTAAAGAATTTCAGGAAGTTAATAATGCTTATTTCAACAACTATATTAAATATCGAATTGCAGGAATAGAGCAAATGGGAAGCCTTACAAGCCAAAAGAAATTGTATCAAAAGTATATTGAAAACAAACCTATACTATATAATAATATAGAGTACATGATTTTCTTCTTACAGTTTTACGAGAAGTTTATTTTTAATGGTAATCATAATGTTAACGATACAGAACTTAAACATTATATTAACGAAACTAAAGATTATACTAAATTATTGGATTCATTAGGTGTTGATAATTATGTTCGTAATGAGGTTGTAAGAGAAATTGTTTTTTTGCAGGGTATGAAAGATATTTATTATTCAAAGAAATATGATGAATCAGGTATTATTGAAATACTTCGTAAGTTTTCGGTAAAATCTAAGTTTAAAGAACATAAACAAATTGCACAAAATCTAATAGCATCTTTTAATTCATTAAATATAGGAAGTCGTGCCCCTGATTTTAAATTACAAGACATTAAAGGAAAAGTTTATACTCTCAATTCTTTTAAAGGTAAATATACCTATCTATGCTTTTTTACAACTTGGTGTGGAGGTTGTATGCCCGAAGTTGAAGCAATAAGAGCCCTTAAAGCTAAATACAATAAAGACTTTAATTTTGTTTGCATCTCTATTGATAAAGAGATAATGACTTTAGATTTCTATCTGCAAAAAAAGAAATATGATTGGTATTTCCTTCATTACGGAGGAAATATAGAACTATTAGAAAACTATTCAGTGTCTACTTTTCCCATTTTCTTATTATTAGATCAGGAAGGAAACATACTGAAATATCCTGAACTTAAACCAAGTGAGGATATTGAAAAAACATTTAAAGAGTTAATAACACCCGAAACTTCTGAAAAGAAAGAATAATTTTTACTTTCTTTTCTTTTTAAAATAAGAATCAACCAAAAGTTTAATCGAAGGATAAGTATCACCCATCACTTCATTAATTTCGGTTTCATCGATCCACTTAACCTCTGTAATATCTTCTGCAATTTGAGGAACAGGCATAATATCAGTATTAGTTTGCATCAAATACCAAGATGTTTTCTTTAGGATTGTTTTTTTCTCAATATATATATGATAGGTATTTAAAAGTTTTTCAATAATCTCTAACTTATCAATACCTGTCTCCTCTTCCACCTCTCTCACAGAAGTTTTACGTATTTCTTCACCTTTATCTTGTTTGCCTTTTGGCAAATCCCATTTTCCTCTTCTAAAGATAAAAAGATACTTTTGAGTTTTACTATCTTTTACAAGTCCTCCTCCTGCTGTAATAACCTTAAATTCATCACAAAACTTATTAAAAGCTTTGGTTACACCATTTGGATTATAAATATAAAGATGCATAAGAGATTCATTATTGATAAATTCATAATAAGAATCCATCATTAATTTTTTAGAGTAAAACCTAAGTATTACAGCATCTTCTGCGTTAAAAATTCTTTCGTTTATATTTTTTACGAAATGAATTGTCTGATTATTCACAAAAACTTTATACATTTGCACCATGAAATTTAATGAAGAAATAGCTTTAAAAACATCTGAATTTTTATTGCAAATTAAAGCAATAAAATTGAATAATACACTACCTTTTACATGGGCAAGTGGAAGAAAATCTCCAATATATTGCGATAACCGTGTTACTCTGTCATTTCCGAAGATAAGAACTTTCATGAGACAGCAATTTGTTGAAATGATTTCTGAAGAATTCGGAGAAGTAGAATTAATAGCAGGTGTTGCAACCGGAGGAATAGCTCAAGGAGCTTTAGTAGCTCAGGAACTGGGATTACCGTTTGCTTATGTAAGATCCGAAGAGAAAAAACATGGCATGACTAACATGATAGAAGGCGTTGTATCTAACGGACAATCTGTAGTTATTGTCGAAGATCTTGTATCAACCGGAAAAAGCAGTTTAAATGCTGTAAAGGCACTTCAAGATGCAGGTTGTAATGTTAAAGGTATGGTTGCAATATTTAGTTATGGCTTAAAAGTAGCTGAAGATGCGTTTAAAACTGCTCAAATACCATTAGTAACACTTACAGATTATAACACACTTATTAAAGTTGCTGTTGATAAAGAATATATCAAATCAGATGATTTAATGTCATTAAATGAATGGCGTGAGAATCCTGAATTATGGTCTGAAAATAAAATAAAAGCAGGATTTTAATAAATTTTCCATCCTTTTTAATTCATTAATATGAAACAAATAGAAAGTGACAGAGTTGTTATAAACAACTCAAAAGAATTAATATACAATTTTTTGAGTAACTTTAACAACTTTGGTAAACTAATGCCGGAACAAATCATCAATTGGAATTCAACTGATGATTCATGTTCTTTTACTATAAAAGGACTTACAGAATTAAGTATGAAAATAAAAGAGAAAACACCTTTTGATCAAATAATAATTGAATCTGATGGTAAAGTTTCTTTTACATTTGAATTAAAATGGTTCTTTAAAGTTGTTGAAATTAATAAAACGGAAGCTCAACTTATATTCATTGCTGATTTAAATCCTATGTTAAATATGATGGTAAGCAAGCCTCTTCAGAATTTTGTAAACATATTAGTTGTAAAATTGAAAGAACTATTAGAAACTCCTGGATTCTCTTTTAATTAAAAAGAAATGTTATTTCTTTAAGATCACATTCAATAATTAAACGCTCTTGAGTTTCTATAATTAGTTTCCCATATTCTGTCACACCTTTTATTTGGGCTTCTATTTCAATACCTTTATAAAGGTATTTACTAAAAATATTGTAGTTCTTAAGTAAATTTAAATAAGAACTATCAATAAGTTCAAATTCATTTCTCAACAAACTACCATACCATTTATTTAAATAGTTACATAATGATTGTAAACACTCCTTTAATTCATATTCTTTATTAGTTATATTAAATAAAGAAATTGGATTAGGAGCATCACTAATAAATTTTATTTGATTAATATTTATACCAATACCTATAATTGAAGACTGAATAGAGTCACCCATTATTCTATTTTCGATTAATATTCCAGCAATCTTTTTATTATCAACATAAATATCATTAGGCCATTTTATACTAACTCCCTTAGTTAATGATTGAATAAACTCAGCAACACCTAATGAAATAATTTTATTTAATACAAATTGTGAAGACGCTTTTATATAATCAGGATACAATATTATACTTAATAATAGATTTTTCCCTTTCTCACTTTCCCAATAGTTTCCTTTTTGTCCTTTTCCCTGTGTCTGATTTAATGCCCAAATAACAGTTCCTTCAGGAAATAATTCATTTTTCATCGTTTCTGATGCATATTGATTTGTTGAGCTTACAGTCTCCATTCGAATAATATACGCACCTATTAATTGTTGTTTTTTCATGTATTATAAATTTGTTGTAAAAATAATAAAAAAATAGTAATAAAAGTATGCTATAAAACCATAAAAAATGCTTAATTTTGCAGGTTAAAGTAATAATTTAATGGTAAAAAAGACGGTAAAGAAATCTTCGGAAATGTTTAAAGACATTATTGTTAACGGCATTTTAGAGAAAAAAGGTAAAGACATAACTATATTAAACTTAACAGGTTTACATAATTCAATGTTTGACTATTTTATAATATGTAATGGGACTTCAAAACCTCAAACAGAAGCAATTGCTGAATCAATTCAATATGAAGTTAAGAAAGTAATAGGTGAAAATCCTCGACAAGTCGAAGGTTTAATGAATGCAGAATGGATACTTATTGATTATTTTGATGTAATTGTACATGTATTTCAAAAAGAAGCTAGAGAGTTTTATAATCTTGAAAGACTTTGGGCTGATGCAGAAGTAACTATTTTAGAGAATAAAGAATAATTTTTTCATTTTATAACTATTACTACTATAAGTTGTTTATAAATAAACTTTCTTAATTAAAATATAATGGAAGAAAATACAAAAGATCAAGAGAAAGATTCTGCAAATAATCCAAATAAAAAGCCCAATCTAAACATGCCTAAAAAACCAAAATTCAATATTTATTGGATATATGGCGCACTAGCAGTTATTTTTATTGCATTATCAATTTCAGGAAACAATTTTAAAGATGATACTAAACTTACTAAAAATTGGAATGAAATCTATAAAATGCTATCAAAACATGATATTGAAAAGATAATTGTTATAAATAAAGAATATGCTGAAATATATGTAAAAAAAGAAAGCATCTCGATTGATACTAACTATAAAGATTTAAAGTCTGATAAAGGCAGTCAAAGTTTTTTTAAAGGTAAAGCATTTTATACTTATAAATTTATCACAGTTGAAGCATTTCAAACTGATTTAAAAGAGGCTCAAAAAGAAATTAATGCTAAAGACACTACAAAAAAAGCAAATGATACAGTTTATAAATCAGAAATTGAGAAGCAACGAATCCTAAACAAAGAGCCTGTACCTTTAATTTCAGAAACACATAGGGATTGGGGAAGCGATATTTTTAGTTTTATTTGGCCCATAGCAATTATTGTTATAATAATGATAATCTTTACCAGAATGATGGGTAAAGGATCTGGTGGAGGACAAATTTTCAACATTGGAAAATCAAAAGCACAGTTATTTGATAAAGACACAAGTGTTACAATAAATTTTAATGATGTTGCAGGACTTGAAGAAGCTAAAACAGAAATAATTGAAATTGTAGATTTTCTTAAGAACCCTAATAAATATACTGAATTAGGTGGAAAGATTCCAAAAGGAGCTTTATTAGTTGGTCCTCCGGGAACAGGTAAAACTTTGTTAGCAAAAGCTGTTGCAGGTGAAGCTAAGGTTCCTTTCTTCTCTATTTCAGGTTCTGATTTTGTAGAAATGTTTGTTGGTGTTGGAGCTTCAAGGGTTAGAGATTTATTTAAAACTGCAAAGGAAAAAGCTCCATGTATTATTTTTATTGATGAGATTGATGCAATTGGACGTGCAAGAGGTAAAAATGCAATGACTGGCGGAAATGATGAAAGAGAAAACACATTAAACCAGTTATTGACTGAAATGGATGGTTTTGCAACAAATGCAGGTGTTATTATCTTAGCTGCAACAAATAGAGCTGATATTCTTGATAAAGCTTTAATGAGAGCTGGTCGTTTTGATAGACAGATTTATGTTGAATTACCAGATTTAGAAGAAAGAAAAGCTATATTTAAAGTTCACATGCGCAATCTAAAAAATGATGTAACTGTTAGTACTGATTTTCTTTCAAAACAAACTCCTGGATTTTCAGGTGCTGATATAGCCAATGTATGTAATGAATCAGCGTTAATAGCTGCTCGTAAAAACAAAAAGATTATTGAAAAACAAGATTTTATTGATGCGATTGATAGAATTGTTGGTGGACTTGAAAAAAGAAATAAAATAATATCTTTAGATGAAAAGAAAGTAATAGCTTTTCATGAATCCGGTCATGCTTCTATAAGTTGGTTGTTGGAACATGCACATCCTTTGGTTAAAGTAACTATTGTTCCTAGAGGAAAAGCTTTAGGAGCTGCTTGGTATTTACCTGAAGAAAGACAAATAACTACAACAGAGCAAATGCTTGATGAGATTACCGCAGCATTAGGTGGTAGAGCTGCTGAATTTGTTAAGTTTGGAAAAATATCTACAGGTGCTTTAAATGATCTTGAAAAAGTAACTAAGCAGGCTTATGCTATGGTTGTTTATTTTGGATTAAATGAAAAGATTGGGAATATAAGTTATTATGATTCATCAGGGCAACAAGAATATTCATTTCAAAAGCCGTTTAGTGAAAAGACAGCTGAATTAATTGATCAGGAAATCAGTAAACTTATAGAAACTGCTTATCAAAGAGCAGTAGAATTATTGACTAATAATATGGATAAATTAGATAGTTTAGCTAGTGTCTTAATTGAAAAAGAAGTTATTTATAGAGAAGATCTTGAATTAATTTTTGGCAAAAGACCTTTTGAAAAAGATAGAGAAATTGAAAGTATTATTAATAATAATGAAAATAATTTATTAACATAATACAATAAAACAAATAATAAAGATGTTGTCGTAAAGATAATAATTTATAGTTTTTATCAAATTCACAACTTAAATAATTAATAATGGAAGAAAGTACATCAAAAGAAAAAGTTCTGAAAAAAGTTAGAAATGCTTTAATTGATAAATCAGACAACCCATATCCAAATTTAGATTTTGAATCATCTGTCTATAATGATATTACTGAATCATTAGATATTACTTTTGCAGAAGCATTAAATAAAGTTTCTGGTAATTTTGTTTATTGTGAAAACATTAATAGTTTTACTACTACTTTTAAAGCTTTACTGAAAGAAAAAAACTTGTCTGATTTATTTTGTCTTGATACTAATATTCAAGAAATATTAAATAATGCAAGTATTCCTTTTTTAAGTAATGAAGAAGATTTCTTAAAACAAAACTTAGGAATTACAGCTTGTGAATATTTAATAGCTCGTTTAGGGACTATTATGGTGTCTTCAAAACAAATGTCAGGACGTAGATTAAATGTTTATCCTGAAGTTCATATTGTTTTGGCGTATGCTTCTCAGCTTGTCCCTGATTTAAAACAGGCTCTTAAACAAGTTAAACTTAAATATGAGCCTAACTATCCTTCAATGATAACTTTTATTACCGGGCCTAGTAGAACGGCTGATATTGAAAAGACATTGGTATTAGGTGCTCATGGACCTAAAGAAATATATGTTTTTTTAGTTGATGATACTATTTAATTTTTGATAATGCCTGATGATTGGGTTCAGTTAATAACTTCCTATAAATTATACGAAATTGAGTTAATAAGAGGTCTCCTTCTGGAGAATAATATTGAAACTTTTGTTTTTTTTTAAAACAAACAAGATTCTTCTTACCGTATTGGAGAAATTGAATTATATGTTTCAAGTGATGATTTTATTAAAGCCCAACAAATAATATTAAATAATAACAACATTGAGTAATTTTTTTCAAAGAACCATAACAGGAGCTTTATTTATTATACTTGTAATTGGTTCTATATTATGGAATCATTATGCTTTCTCTTTAGTTTTTCTAATATTTACGATACTTGGAGTCACTGAATTCTATGCCATTATTTCTAAAACTGGATCCAAACCTTTTGGTTTCTCTGGGATTGTTATTTCAGCTTTATTGTTTTTAATATGCTCTTACATTGCTATCTCAAACAGTAATTTTTACTTTATATTAATTATACTCCCACTCCTATTCATAGATTTCATTATAGAATTATTTAGAAACCATAAAACACCATTTCAAAATATAGCTTTTACATATATTGGAATATTTTATGTTGCACTTCCTATATCATTGCTTAATTTCTTATCAAATCCAGGTTTTGAACATGAAAAATATTCTAAAGGAATTCTAATAGGATTCTTTCTATTAATATGGAGTAATGACACTTTTGCTTACTTAATAGGAAAAAAATTTGGCAAACATAAATTATTTGAAAGAATTTCTCCTAAAAAAACATGGGAAGGTAGTATAGGAGGACTTATTTTTTGTTTAATTACTTCTTATATACTTTCTATATTTGTAAAAGATTTATCTATTATTCAATGGTTAGGAATGTCAGTAATAGTTGTAATATTCGGAACACTTGGTGACTTAACAGAATCTATGTTAAAAAGAAGTTTAGATATTAAAGATTCAGGAAATATATTACCGGGACATGGTGGAATACTTGATAGATTTGACGCTGTATTGTTAGCAGCTCCTTTCGTATTTATCTATCTCCTTCTCGTCTTATAAAAGACATTCTATTTATTTTAATAACAAACTAATTCTATCAATAATAAAAAAGCTGTAAAGATAATCTTTACAGCTTTTTTTATTATTTATTTTGATTATAAACATTAAAACATCTCAGCAATTTTGTCTTCTAAATTATCGAAATTCTCATTTTTTTGTAACATGTGTTTACCTAATTCAAATAAGATCTTTCTTACTTGTGAATCACCATAGTTACAGTATTTAACTGACAAATCAAAACCATTATCTCTATAATAAATCATATTTTTAGAGCTATCCTCAATATAAAACTCTTCAATTTTATCAATTGATTCACTAATATATTTTTTTACAAGTATCTTTGATATATTTAAAGATTCTATTTTAGCAACATCAGAGAATAAATACTCCCCTACAACAAAAACATCATTGATAAAGAAATAAACGGATTTTAATTTAGTTTGATTAAGCATTTCTTGATAACCAATGATTTTAATTTCATGATTTTTTACCATCATTGAATTAAAACAAAATGGAATCCCCATCGATCTGAATACTTCCTTATAAGTTGTTGTAAACGGAATGTTGCCAAATTGAATATTATCAGTTGTTGTAAAAGTTTTAGCTTTTGGTGTTTTCTTTAAAAACATTAAAATATGAAAGATAAACTCATCTTTAATGCAAGGTATAAATGGACTTCTTAAATCATTCTTCTTAAATAAATCTACATATTGCAAACTATATTTACCATATACCAAACTAGTGTAAAAGTCTTTAAATCTAAATCTAAAAAACATTCTAAATAGCATAGTGCAAATTAGAAGTGCAGATATTATTATTATTATTATTTTAAACATTATTATTTAATTAAATAAAATTATTTAGTTTAAAGATATAAATTTAAGAGATTCTAACAGTTAAAACTTATAATTCCCAATTTCTTTTATATCAAAACTATTTATGAAACTAACTTTTTGTGTGTTTTCTGATTTTGCTAAACGAATAAATACTTCTGCTGAATGTTTGAATTTATCATTTCTGTTAGAGTCAAATAATAACAAATACCCTATTATTACATTACCTGCCATTTCAACTAGTCTTCTTGAATGGAAATCATACACCTCTGTATTATCCATATCAATAACTTTCTCAACAGTTTTCCCATATTGATCAGTTAGTTTTACTAACGAATGTTTTAAATATTCAAACTCTGGCTTAACAGTTTGTGCTTCATATTCCTTTAATATTTTCAAATAAGCACCACTTCCAACCCCTCTGATTGCTGCTACAACTTGTAATTGAGATGTTCCTTCGTATATCGTAGTAATACGTGCATCTCTATACATTCTTTCTATTGGAAAATCTTTCATAAAACCTGTACCTCCATGAACCTGTAAAGCATCATAAGCTATTTGATTACAATATTCACTGGAATATAATTTTATTAAAGGTGTAAAAATATCTGCATTACGCATATAATATTTTTGATCATTTCTTTCCTCAGTAGTTAGACTTCTTTCTTCTGCTATGATATTATAAGCTTTATAAACATCAACTAAACGAGATGTTTCATAAAGTAAAGTTCTAATTGCATCAACTTTTACTTTCATGTTAGTCAACATCTCATAAATAGCTGGGTATTGAATTATAGCTTTACCAAATTGCTCTCTTTCCATTGCATATTTTAATGCTTCCCTATAAGCAGCTTCAGCTAAACCTACTGATTGAGCACCTACACCTAATCGGGCAGAATTCATCAAAGACATTACATATTTAATAAGTCCAAACTTACGGTCACCAACTAAAACAGCTGGAGCATTAGTAAATACAAGCTCACATGTAGGAGAACCTTTTATCCCTAATTTATTCTCTATACGACGAACTATCATTGCATTGTCTTTTCTGTCGTATACAAATAAAGAAAGACCTCTTGCATCAGATGTTCCTTCTTCCGAACGAGCTAAAACCAATGAAACATCAGCATCACCATTAGTAATAAATCTTTTAACACCATTTAATTTCCAAACACCCGCTTTTTCGTCAAATGTAGCCTTTAATTGAACAGCTTGTAGGTCAGAACCTGCATCTGGTTCAGTTAAATCCATTGCAGCAGTGGCACCATTCTTAAATCTTGGTAAGAAAAGATCTTTAACCTCTTCTGATGCAAATTCATGTATTGTTTCTGCACAATCTTGAAGTCCCCATATATTTGAGAATCCTGCATCACCTCTTGATACTATTTCTGCAGCCATTACATAAGGTACTATTGAGAAGTTCAAACCACCATATTTACGTGGTAACGACATTCCTATAAGTCCTGCTTCAACTAAAGAATCATAATTTTCTTGTGTTCCCCTTGCATAATGCACTTGATTATTTACAAGAGTTGGTCCTTCATGATCAACTGATTCTGCATTTTCTGCAATAATATTTCCTGTAATTTCTCCAACTATTTCAAGAACTTTATCGTAATTGTCAAGAGTATCTTCAAAATCAACTGGTGCGTAATCATAGATGTCTTTGTCAGCAAAATTTCTCTCTTTCAGTCTTACTATTTTCTCCATTAATGGATGTGTAAGATGGAATTTAAGATTTTCGTTGTCAGTATAAAAATTTGCCATTGTATATGCTATTATTTATTTTGAATTTGCTTTATAATATTTAATCATTTTTGGTATGATATCACTAACGCTACCAATAATTGTATAGTCAGCTATTTTGTTTATAGGTGCTTTAATATCACTATTTATTGATATAATTTTAGCACTTTGATCCATGCCGGCTCTATGCTGAACAGCTCCTGAAATTCCGCAAGCTATATATAATTTTGGTCTAACGGTTACACCTGTTTGTCCTATCTGACGAGAATGTTCAACATAACCTGCATCTACAGCAGCTCTTGAAGCACCAACCTCCCCTCCTATCACTTCCGCAAGATTAAAAAGTAAATTAAAGTTTTCTTTAGATCCTACTCCATAACCACCTGCTATAATTATCTGAGCACCTTTAATATTAACCTTTTGTTGCTCTACATGCCTTTCAATAATTTCTATAACAAAATCTGTTTCATTCGACAAGTATTTATCTATATCCAAGACATTTACTTCTCCTTTTATTGATTTTGATACAATTTCTTGTTTCATTACACCCTCTCTTACTGTCGCCATTTGCGGACGAGTGTCAGGGTTAATGATAGTTGCAATGATATTCCCCCCAAATGCAGGACGAATCTGATAAAGTAGGTTCTTATAAATTGTCTGAGTTTTATTTTCAGTATGATCACCTATTTCCAAACTTGTACAATCAGCTGTAAGTCCACATTTCAAGGCAGATGCTACTCTTGGTGCTAGATCTCTACCTATTGAAGTTGCACCAAATAATGCAATCTCAGGTTTTACTTCTTTAAAAAGATTGGTAACTATAGCTGCATGTGGCAGTGTTGTATATGGAAAAAGTCGGCTATCCTGAGCTTTGTGTATAACATCTACTCCGTATGGAAATAACTGACTTTCAATTTCCGTAATCTGGTCGCCTATTACAACGGCTTCCAGCTTTATATTTAATTCATTAGCTAATTTTCGGCCTTTCGACAATAATTCTAGACTAACATCTGCTATTGTGCCTTCTTCTGTTACTTCGCAATAAACAAAAATATTATTCATATTGTTTTTTATAGTTCTATTTCAAAAAATTTATTTAAAATAAGATTAACCTATTATATGTGTTGACAACAACTCTTTTATCAATGATTCTACATCTTTATCTGAGTCTGTAAGATTCACTGAATCTTTTTGTTGAAGCACTACATTTTCTATTTTCTTAACCTTAGTTGGTGATCCTGATAAACCTAACATTTCAACATCTGCATCCAAATCAGCCACAGTCCATTCTTCTATCTGAAGATAAGGTCTTTTATTATATAATTCAGTATAATCTCGTGTTTCTTCCTGTAATTCAGTCACTGTGCGAGCATGTTTATATTTCATCAATAACTTTGCATTACGAGGACGACAATCTGGAGCAGAACTATGTACAGTTAATAAAGCAGGTAATGGTGATTTTACAACTTCAATACCTCTTTCCAATCTACGTTTTATAACTATATGATTTTCATCAACTGAAACTAATTCTTCAGCATAAGTAATCTGTGGAATACCTAATTTCTCAGCAGCTTGTGGTCCAACCTGAGCAGTATCTCCATCAATTGCCTGTCTACCTGAAATAATTAAATGATAAGGAGCTAGTTTTTTTACTGCAAGTGATATTGCATAAGATGTTGCCAAAGTATCCGAACCTGCAAACTTCCTATCTGTAATCAAATAACCTTTATCAGCACCACGATATATAGATTCGCGAATAATTTCTGCAGCCCTTGGAGGCCCCATAGTAAGTATAATAACTTCCACATCATTTCTCATCTTCTTAATTCGCAATGCCATTTCTAATGCATTCAAATCCTCAGGATTATATATCGCTGGCAATGCCGCACGATTTACAGTTCCGTCAGCTTTCATTGCATCTTTTCCAACATTCCTTGTGTCTGGAACTTGCTTAGCTAGAACAACTATTCTAAAACTCATAGTATCAAATATTGATTTATTTTGTTTGTTAAAAAGTCTGCAAATGTACATATTTTCTGTCTAATATCAAATTAATGTATCAATAATTATGAACATTTAAGAAGTACCTTTCTCGCATTTTTATATCTTTATCTAATGCTTTCAATTATATACACAAAAATAATCCCGCTGTACTAAAATCGCACATACTTATTAACAATTATTCTAATAACATTTAAGTAAAGACATAGGAAAAATTTACAAATACTATGCAATAATTACATCATACATTGAAAAAATGTTCAGATATGTTACAATTATTATACTATACATCAAATAAATTAATCGATAAATCCATTTTATTACACAATACATTGATTTTATTATACGATACATACCTTGAATTATACGATACATACCTTGAATTACACGATACATACCCTGAATTACACGATACATCGCCTGATTTCGTCAAAGTGAAGTTATTTAGTATTTTATAGAGGAATCGACAAAAAAATAAGGGCTTGAAAATTACTGCCCTTATTACTATTTTGTTCAATTAGAAGGTCTTAAAATGAATATGATCTATTTTCTTATAATCTGCATTAGTAGCAGTTAAAACTGATAAAGAATAAGCTTTAATTAATAATGCAGTATCTACAACACCTTTCTTACTTTCATATAATACTACATCTCTACCTGTTAATGAATTTGTATATAATGGAGTTTCTAATTTTACAGCTGAATTGGTATCTTTCAATGCAGTTTCTTTTATTGTTAAAGCATCTATAGTTAAATCTTCTTCATTAGGATTATAAAGTGGTTCTGTATTAAGGAGTACTAATAGTTTTGAGAAATTAGTTTCATTTGAATCAAAGCCTTGTTGTGAAACTGATATTTTCTTAATTTCTTCAATTGTAGATTTCTGTATAGCTTCATTTGCTAATATTTCTGGAGCAACAACTGCTGTTTCAACATCTGTTTTCCCAACTACTGGAGTTACAACTTTTTTCGCACGTCCTCCCTGTATTTTACGATTTATAGTTCTAGCATTTGCTATCGTTTCATCACTAGCTCCACAAGCTATTAATGCGTTTATTATGCGTGTACACAACGACTTAAGAAATTTATATTCAGCTTTACGCAAATTCCTTACTTTATTATAATCGGTAAAAGTCGAATTTACCAAACTCATTTGGGCTTTCGCCAAATTAAGTTTAATTGTTAAATTTCCAATAGTTAGCATTTGATTCGTGGGATTATATTTTGCCCCCATCGCAATACAATAACCAAGTATTGATTCAAAATTTGCAACATTTACTGCATTACCTGAATGTGGTTCCTTTTTCATTTTTTAAATTTTAAATATTTTCGAACATTTATTTCTGATTGTCTTTAATTTTATTGATGATAATGAATAGTCATACTCTTTATTTCAATTAAAGTTACAACTATCTTTAATTATTAACACATTAATTTATAATGTTTTTCAGGAGTGGTTATCCTTAATATATTATCTTTTTAAAAAAATTAAACTTTTATTAAAATATTAAATAAATACAAACGGTCCTCACCATAAAAATGATGAAGACCGCTAATATTTTTTGAGTTTTAATAAGAATTTAAGCTACTTTATTTGCAGTCTCAACCATGTCGAGTTCTACTCTTAGATTATCAATTATAAAATTTTGGCGATCCGGAGTATTTTTACCCATATAAAAAGAAAGTATTTCATGTATTGAAGCATCTTTACTCAGTATAACAGGCTCTAAACGTATCTGTGCACCTATAAAATGACGAAACTCATCTGGAGAAATCTCACCTAAACCTTTAAACCTTGTAATCTCAGGATTAGCACCTAATTGTTTTAATGCATTAATGCGTTCTTCTTCCGAATAGCAATAAAAAGTCTTTTGTTTATTCCTACATCTAAACAATGGTGTCTGAAGTATATAAATATGTCCGGCTTTAACAAGATCAGGAAAAAACTGTAGAAAGAAAGTAAGCATAAGTAATCGGATATGCATCCCATCAACATCAGCATCAGTAGCAATTACAATATTATTATATCTTAAATTATCAATATCCTCATCAATATTAAGTGCAGATTGCAGAAGATTAAATTCTTCGTTTTCGTAAACAACTTTTTTAGTAAGACTAAAACAATTTAAAGGTTTACCCTTTAAACTAAATACTGCTTGTGTGTTAACATCTCTCGATTTAGTAATTGAACCACTAGCAGAATCACCTTCTGTGATAAAAAGTGTAGTCTCTAATCTACGTTCATCATTACTATTATAATGTACACGACAATCTCTAAGCTTTTTATTATGAAGACTAACCTTTTTGGCACTATCTTTAGCAGCTTTCTTAATACTAGCTAGGTCTTTACGTTCTTTTTCTGAAGCAAGTATCTTGCGCAATAAAGCTTCAGCAGTATCAGTATTAATATGTAGATAATTGTCAAGATTTCTTTTAACGATATCATTAATATAATTCCTTACCGTCTGACCATTAGGTTCAATATTCATTGATCCTAATTTAGTTTTAGTTTGAGATTCAAATACAGGTTCCTGTATCTTAATACTTACAGCTGCAACTATTGAACTTCTAATATCACTAGGTTCAAAATCTTTCTTATAAAACTCTCGAATTGTCTTTACAATGGCTTCACGGAAAGCTGCTTGATGTGTTCCTCCTTGTGTAGTGTGTTGCCCATTAACAAATGAATAATAATCTTCAATATACTGTGTTGAACTATGTGTAAAAGCAACCTCAAAATCCCCTTCTTTCAAATGAATGATAGGATAAAGAGTAGTACCATTAATATTATTCTCAAGTAAATCAAGCAAACCATTTTTGGCAGATATCTTAGTACCGTTGAAATTAATAATCAAACCATTGTTAAGGTAAGCATAATTCCACAACATCTTCTCAATATATTCCAGAATAAAATGATAATGCCCAAATACTTCTTCATCAGGAGTAAAAGTAATAATAGTACCATCTTTTAAATCTGTTTTAACGATACCTGTATCATTAACTAAAACTCCTTTCTTAAAGTCAACAGTTTTAGTCTTAAAATCTCTTATAGCCTGAACTTTAAAATCAGATGCCATTGCATTTACTGCTTTAGACCCTACCCCATTTAAACCAACAGCCTTTTTAAAAACATTTGAATCATATTTAGCTCCTGTATTGATAGAAGCCACGCATTCAACAATCTTCCCTAACGGAATTCCTCTGCCATAATCTCTAATCCTGACAGTTTGTTCGCGAATTTCAACTTCAATAAGCCGCCCATACCCCATTACAAATTCATCGATGGCATTATCAATTGATTCTTTAATCAACACATAAATACCATCATCCTGAGAAGCGCCATCGCCAAGTTTCCCAATATACATTCCGGGACGTAAACGGATGTGTTCGTTCCATACAAGTGAGCGAATACTGTCTTCAGTATAATCTGTAACCATTTTATTTAAATTTTCAACAAAATTAAGTATTCTATGCTTATGATTTCGATATTTTTCTATTTATTTATCAACTGAATGATGTTGAAAAATGAAAAGAGCAAGTAATCAGTCTGTAATTGTTTTCTTAAATGAAACCATTAATAAAAAAGAAGAAAAGAATGCATAAAAAACAACTCCTGCCTGGTTCTCTAACATAGATTCTACAAGTATATTAATAAAGAAAATAAGGAGGAAGAAAACATATATCATATTATTCCTTTTAATTGCATAAATCAAAGGTAAAATAATACTTGCCAATAGAGTTAAAAAACCTAATATTCCTATTGAAATAAATGTCTGAAGAAATTGATTATGTGCATTAAGTTTATGATCATAAGTGAACCAAAGTTTCTTTTCTTTATATTTCTCCATCAAAACATCTTTTACATCTCCAGTGCCAACACCCATTATAAAGTTGTCTTTAATTATATCAGTCGATGCTTTCCAAATCAGTATTCTATCTGATGTACTTTCTCCGGTTTCCTTTATATCATTACTATTTTGTGATACTACACTAAAAGCAACTTTTAACCTGTTTAATGATGAAGGAACTAAAGTAAATATCCCAATACATAAAATAATAATAGCAGCAAGTAAAGAAACTCCTAACTTTAGTCGCTTTTGTTTTATAATTAAATATATAATAAATATAAGATACGTAAGTAGCATGCTTATTATACCTGCTTTCGAACTTAGAAGAATAATAACAATTGATAAGAAAACTATATAAATTTTAAATCTATTTTTGTATTTTGCTGCTGTATAATGAATATCGTTAAAAAGCATAGTTAACATAGCCATTATTGCAAAATTAAAATACATAGCTAAATAAGTAGGATGAAAACCCATAGTCCCACTTAAGCGAGCATATAAAAAATGTCCTGTATCATGATCTTTAAAGAAGTATTGATATGCAGCAGATATTAAACAAATAAGTGTATTTAAAACAACACCGGTAATAAAATAAGTAAGTACTTTAAATATATTTTCATTCTTATAATACTTAAAATCTGTAGTTGAGAATATTAAGGGAAAGATAATAAGTGAAAGCTTAACCTGTAAATCAAATCCTGCATATGTAAAATTCTTAGTAAAAATTAAACCAATTAGATAAAGAAAATAGATAGCAGACAGACTGAACAGAAAGACTCTTTTTTTATCATTAACAACAAGTTTAAATCTTTCTTTAAATTTCCCTTCCAAAAACCAAAAAAGGATTATTGCAATAATTAGATAGGTAGATATCATTTTATTAACAGGGATAAAGAAAACGAGACAATAAATTAGAGACTCCTTGAATACGTGAGAAACAGCTGGTATTACTGAAAGTTTATACTTCATTCGTAAATGTATTAATTATTTCGCTACATATAAACTCTGAAGCTTTACCATCACCAAAAATTGAAGGAAAACTAAAGTCATCTTTACTTAAGAGTTTTTCAACAGCTGTAGTAATTTTCTTATAATCTGCATCTGCAATTATCGAACTACCATGTTCAACAAGTTCAACCCATTCTGTTTGCGGTCTTAAAATTACACAAGGTTTCTTTAAGAAATAAGCTTCTTTTTGTACACCACCCGAATCAGTTATTATCATTTTAGAATGCTGTTCTAATTGAATCATATCCAAAAATGAAACCGGTTCAATAATCTTTAAATGATTATTAGAATTTAATCTTGAATATACTTCTGAATGAAGGTTTTTATTCAATAATTTTGAAGTCCGAGGATGAAGAGGAATAATAAAATCAACACTAAACTTATCAGCAACATCCATCATTGCTTTAAAAATAGAAGATAAACGTTCAGGATTATCAGTATTATTATCCCTATGAATTGTTGATAAAATATAATTACCTTCTTTAATATTTTCTTTTTGAAGAATATCGCTTTTTTGAGAAGCAACATTTGAAAAATACAAAGTGTTATCAAACATTATATCACCACAATGATATATTTTTGGATTATCAGCAGTAAAAGGAGGAATATTATCAGTTTTAAACCCCTCTTTAACTAAATTATTATAACCTGTTTTAGTTGGAGAAAATAACAAAGTAGCACTGTGGTCGCACATTATCCTATTTAATTCTTCTGGCATTGATTTATTATACGAACGTAAACCTGCTTCGATATGAACTATCGGGCAATGTATCTTGGAAGCCGCAATAGCACCTGCTAAAGTAGAATTTGTATCCCCATAAAGTATGATACAATTTGGTTTTTCATTTATTATAATGGTTTCAATACCTTTTATCATTTCAGCAGTCTGATTACCATGTGTACCTGAACCAACATTTAAATTATAATCAGGTTTAGGTATCTGAAGTTCTTCAAAAAACACTTCCGACATATTTTGATCATAATGCTGTCCGGTATGAACTATTATTTCAGAAATAGCATTAGTATAATTTTCTCTTATAGCTCTACTAATTGCTGATGCCTTTATTATTTGTGGCCTCGCTCCTATTATTGTAAGTACTTTAATCATTATTTATTTTCATTTAAAAACTCCCAAAATTCGTGTGCAATAATATCTCTCGAAAAATATTGCTTCACGTAATCGTAACCATTATTCCCTAATTCAATTAATTTATCCGGATTATTATAAGCATCAGTTATTTTATCTGCTAAGTCAATATAATTTTCAGGTTCATAAGCTAAGCCTGCTTTTGCATCATCAATAAATAGCTCTTTAGCTTCTCCTTCCACGCCTAGCATTATCGCTTTTCTCATTGCTAGAACTTCAAAGATCTTAGAAGGAATTGCACCTTTAAATAAATCCAATTTTTTTAATGGTATAATCGAAATGTTTATAGCCTTTAGAACATTAGGAATTTCACTTTTAGATATTAAATCAAAGAAGTAAACATTATCTAAGCCTTTTTCTTCTTTTATTTTTAGTAAAGTTTCTTTAACAGGCCCACTTCCTATAAATACGAATTTAATATATTTATTTTCTTTTATGTTATCTGCTGCATATAATATAGTTTCCAATCCTTGAGCATGACCTATTATACCTGCATATAATGCAATAAAATCATCACTTTTAAAACCATTCTTTTCTCTCCAATCCGATTGAATTTTATCGTTATCATATAATTTAATATCAACTCCATTTTTAAGCCAATATACTTTCTTGTTAGGAAAACGATCAGATATATCTTTAACTATTCCTTGTGTTTGTCCTGTAATTAATTTAGATTTCCTGTATAAAAACTCTTCTAATTTAGTTGTAATTCCTAATAGAAACTTATTTGTTATTAATCCCAACTTCTCAGCACTTTCGGGCCATAAATCAGAGACATTAAATATAAGATTACTCCTTTTAAATTTTGATAGCAAATAAGCAGTAATTCCAAGAAATAATGGTGGTGATTCACATAAAATAAAATCTGTTTTCTTTGTTTTAAATATTCCAAATATTAAGGAAGTAAAAACAAAGGAGAAGTAATTTAATAGTCTTAAAACAATATTCTTTTTATTTGAAACAAAAATCCAGGAACGATGTACTGTAATCCCTTCAATTTGCTCTTTATAATAGATTTTGTTTTTATATGCTTTGTGAATTACCATTTGAGGATAATTAGGCATTGCAGTAAAAACTGTAACATCTATACCTTTATTCTTTAAACGTACAGCAAGTTCAAACAATCTGTTTTGAGGAGCTCCAACTTCAGGAGGAAAATATTGTGTTAATATTAGTAATTTCAATTGGTTACTTACTATTAAAGATTATACTTAATATTATTATTATAAATTTGAGAATGAATTAATATGTTGCCCTATGGAAGTTGTTATTTTATCAGCAATTACTGATCTACTCCCAACTAAGGTACCAATTGAAAGATGAACATGATTACCTATTTTACAATCATGATCAATTATTACACCTGCATTTACAATAGTATTTATACCTATCATACAAGATGTATTAATGAATGTTTTAGCCATTATAACAGTTCCTTCTTCTATAGCTACATTTGGACAAATTGTTGCTGAAGGATGAATAATAATAGCAGCTTTACAATATTTTACAGCTTCATTATATATTTGCTCACGTATTAAATTATTGCCAATTGCTATTATAAAAAAATCAGCGACATCTCCTAAATTATGCAATTCATTTTGGTTTAATACTACTTTATAATTGCCTGAAATCACACTACCTATAGAAAGTGCAGTATCTACAAACCCTACAATTTCATATTTATCTTGAGCTAATATTGCATCTATAAGAACTCTCCCATGTCCTCCCCCACCTATCAAAACTATTTTAGGTTTCATTTCTTTTTTATTAATGAATAATACTTTTCTTCAACAACTTTCATATTATTTGCCCATATTGCCCGCTCTTTTATAATAACATCATTGATTTTAATAGCTTTATCTTGTAGTTCATTATAATTATTAAAAGAATTTAAAATTATATTCGACAGACTATCTACAGCATCAATCTTAACTAAAAAACCATTTTCTCCATCATTAATCCACTGTATATTTGCTGCAATATCTGTTGCTATACAAAGTACTCCACAAGCCATTGCTTCATTTAACGAAATATTATTTCCATCCGACAAAGATACACTAATAAATAGGTGTGATTGATTTAAAATTTCCGCAATCTGTAATTGAGGTATTTTACCATAAAAAGTAGTACAATCTTTAAGATTCAAATCAACAACCATTTGTTCTAAAGCTTTTCTTTGGGAGCCATCTCCAATTAAATTTAATTGAATATTAGGTATGCTTTTTTTAATATCGGAAACAGCTTTTAATAAATGAGGAATATTATATACAGTTTCAAAATTACGTGTACTTGTTATTACAAATTTATCATTAGACAATTGCCTGTTATTCGTATTAAATACATTAATATCGATACCAAATGGAACTACTGACACCTTCGATTCTTTTGCTCCTAATTCAATTATTGCTGATTTCATATGCTCAGCCATAGTAGTAATCCAGCTTGCTCTTTTAAATACAAATTTCAATAATAATTTTAAAATAAAAGATTCTTGTGGACTTATTAAAATATCCGAACCTAAAGTTGTAACTATATAAGGCTTAAAAAAACATAATGCCCCGGTAATTCCATAGCTGGTAGCATAATGTGAATGGAATATATCTGGTTTAATCTCTTTAAGAATTTTTCTAATTTTCGGAACAGCAAGTAATGTTTTCCAATTACCCCCTGATACAGAAATATCACCGACATCAATAAAATGTACTATAGCAGAATCTAATTTAGTATTCCTAAAAGTAATAAGATGGATTTCATGCCCTTGTTGCTTAAAATAATCACACCATCTTTTAGTATGAATACTAATTCCATCAGCTAAAAAACATATTTTAAGCATTATTTACCATTTTTATTTATAATTAGATTCTTATTATTAAATAGATTTTTAATAAGGGGGATTAAATATTTTTAATAATATATGAGCATAAGCTTGAGATTTTTTCCAATAAATCGTTTTAAAAGGTGCCAATGCAGTAAAAATAATTAATTTTAATATTACATGATAAACACTTAGTACAAAGATTCCCAAATAAGTGATTTTGTTTTCATACTTTTTTAAAAACTTTATTTTACTAAAAATCTGATTTGATAATGAAACTTTATAATTCTTTTTAGCACTTTGTCCAACATGGTGTATTACTTTGGCTTCAGGGAAATACAACAATTTCATATTGGCTTTTTTTGCCCTATAGCAAAACTCTATATCTTCTATCCAAAACATAGATTCATCAAGCATGCCAATTTTTGCAAACACCTCTTTTTTAAAGAACATAGCTGCACCTGAAAAACTTTCAGCTTCAAAAGATTTATTTAAATCCTTATCACTATAACTTTTATATTCTAAAAATTTCTTTAAATAATGCATTTCACAAAACAAACTCCAAAGTGTTGGAAATCTCCATGCACTTATCTGTAGTGATAAACCTGTATCTAATAACATTGGAGCAATAATATCCAATTCAGGATTATGCTCCATCTGATTAAATAATTTACTCAAAGCATCATCCAGTATTTCTGTATCAGGGTTAAGCATAAAAATATATTTCCCTTTTGCTATCTCAAATCCTTGATTATTAGCAGCAGGAAAACCCGCATTATGTTTATTTTCAATTATTATAACTTCTGGATATTCTTCTTTAATTGCTTCTACACTTCCGTCAGTTGAATTATTATCAACAATAATAATTTCAAGTTTTAATAAAGACTTATTATTTTCATAAATAGTCTTTAAACATTTTAATATAAAATGCTTAACATTATAGTTTACGATTATTATTGATATATCCATTTATGCTTTTTTAATCTTACTATACAATATATTTATAATTAAGCCAATTACGCCCCAATAAAAAAACGAGAATAAATAGAAATCTAAAACATTACTAACAATATTCTGAATATTTACCATCATAAAGAGAGCAAATAACCAGACAAATCTATTTTCAGTAAACTTTATAAATTTACTTTTTATACAAATTGCAAAGAAATATATTGCTAAAAAGAAATAGGATAGCAAGCCCCATATTCCTGTTTCGTTTGCCAACTTCAAATACCAGCCATCAGTTGAATATATAGCAATATTATCTTTACTATCTTTATAGAATCTGGCTGCCACATGCCCGGCTTTTCCTAATCCAAATCCAAAAGGATGTGTCTTGAAATTCTCAATTGCTTTCAACCATAAATCAACTCTGGTAATACCTTCTTTCATTCCAACAGTATCTGAAACTGATCTCAATATCCAATATAAGAAAGTTAATGGTGTAGAAATATAATAACCGATTATAATAAATATTGCTATTAATAGTAAGAATATCTGTGCTGATAGTTTCCATTTCTTTTGTATGATCGTTATAAATATAAATCCAAATGAAATTACGACAAACCCTCCTCTGGTAACTGATAATAAGATACAACTCCAGGATAATCCCAATATTAAATAATAATACCATAGTGGAGATTCTAGAAACTTATAATAAAAATAAGTAAAAGTTGTAACCATAATGGTGGAGAACAAAACAGGTGACCAAAATATGGAAGTCATTCTAACTATAAAGTATTCTTGAACTAAAGGGTTAGTCTTCTTTAGCATCCATATCATTTGTTCATAAAATCCGAAATATAGTATTAATCCTATTATTCCAATTATAAAAAACCAGATAATCGTTTTATGAATTATATTTATTAACAGCTCTTTATCTCCAAATCTAAATATAAAATAAAAGATTATTGGGAAATAGGACATTCTGAAACCATACATTGACATTAATACATCTTTTGCTATATAAAACCCTAATAAAACATTTGTTAAAGCAAAACATATCAAAATCCAATCAAAAGGCAAAAGCTTAATTACATGTTTATTTTTATAAAATAAGATTCCTGAAAAGCTGAGTACTAAAACAGAAATAAGTTCAGGGATTACCGAAAAGATGTACTCTCGTAAATTACCTGATGTTTGACCACCAATTGTTAAAATCCTTAATGTAGGAAATATAGAACCGAATACAAAGAAAAACAAGATTAATAGTTCTAAATTTCTTTCTCGTAAAATTGACTTCATTCTATAATTTTATTATTTAAGAATATTAGTATTGATTTTAGCTATTTTATAAATCCATAACACGATACCGATAATATAAAGCACTTGAAATATTGATATTAATATCAATCCAGTTCTAATATTATGTATTATTAATCCGGCATAAAGCATTGCCAAAATTACAATTAAATTATTAAATAACGAGTAAAATAGTTGCGTTTTCTGTTTATTTACGATTATTGGCACCTGAGAAATTGGAATTCTAATAAAATCAAGAAAGATCCATGGAGATAAAATCCTAGCATATACTCCTGCTTCTCGCCATCTTTCACCAAATACTACTGCAAAAACTACAGGGCTAAAAATCATTGCTACTACTATTAGCGGAAGTGCAATATATAAAGTTTTCAACACTGTTTTCCTTATAATTGGTCTTATATCAATTCCATGACAATATTGTTCGGATGCTTTCTGATAAAATACTTGTGTAATCGAACTTATAATTAAAGATATTGGAGCTTGTAATATCCTTAAAGTCATTGCATACAAACCAATAGTAGTACTGCTGAAGAAAACTGCCATCAAATAGGTTATTCCTTGTGTTTGAAATGCATCTATCACACTTTGAATTGAATTAGCTTTAGGAAGATCAATATATCTTCTCGAAAGTTCTTTCATTTCTGATTTATTAATCTGATTAAAATCTTTTTTGTATTTATTATAAAAGAAGACACCAAAGAAAAGTATCAAAGCAACCAATCCTAGTAGATTACCAAGAAAAATACCCCATGCACCAAAAGCAAAAATTCCTAACCCTATAGCAATTCCATTATTAACAAATGAATTGATTACCTTACCGTAAGAAATCAATCTAAATTCTTTTTTTCTTATAAACCAATTCTGAAAGATATTGCTTAGGTTTAAAAATGAAGCTATAAAAGGAATAAATATCAACCACCTCTTAAGCAATATGTTTTCTTTAAATAAATAATCGAAAGCAAAATATAAAACTATAGAGATTATAAATAAGATAGAGGTGATTATTAAATTGATTTTAAATGAGAAGCCCAGTACATTTATCCCTTCCCTATCAGTTTTAGGCAGATTGATTGCCAATTCATATCTTCCTGCTAATACTAAGGATATAACTGATGAAATTGAAATAAATAAGGTAAAGATACCAAAATCGCCCGGTGAATAAAGTCTGCTTAAAACCAACGAACATAATAATGTAATTACCTGAGCAATTGTAGTACCCGAAACTAATGTAAGCACGTTTCTATTAAATTCCGATTTTATAGTATTTTGTATATATTTTCTAAGCAAACTATAGTGGTTTTTTTTTTGCAAATTTACGAAATATAATCATCAATCTATAAACTGTTTTAAAATAATAGTCAATTTGGATCTTTTTTAAAATCATTTATGCTGTATTACAATTTATATATACTTGAAATTATATTAAATAGTATGAATTAATAATTACTCAAATATTCCTAACACTTTTCTAAAATATATTTACAACAAAATGCTAAATCTATCTTCGGTTGTATCAATCCTGTCATATTTATAAAAATCATTTAGCCCATTTCCCTTTTCACAATCCCCTTTTTGCACTCCACATTCGGGGCATCACATTTCACGAAGACGTCATAAACAAATACGGACGGCAAATTCATAATTACGAAGACATAATTCATATTTACGAACACATATTCTAACTTTACGAAGCCATCAATATTAATTACGGAGACAGCTTCATAAATTACGAAGGCAAATCAGCTATTACGAAGACACCATCATTCATTACGGAGACAAATTTGCCCATTACGAACCCTGCTCACAAACCCGCATATACGTCTACTTTTATTACGAACACACAAATATTTATTACGAACCCATAATTAACTATTACGAACCAAAAAACATTTATTACGAACAAGAAATCGCTCAATACGAAAACCAAAACATTTATTACGAACGCCAATTTGCATATTACGGACACGTCATCATTAATTACGAAGCAAAAAACAATAATTACGAAGCAAAAAACACAATTACGAAGCCATATTCATTCATTACGGAAACAAATTCAACTTTTACATAAAAAACCAATTAAAACATAATTAAAATCAGTAATATTAAAAAAAAAGTAGTCTTTTATACCTTTTACTAAAGCTTCCATCCAATAAAATAAAAATAAACATCAAGTTAGCTATACAATTTAGTTGAAATCTTAATATAGGATAGCTCAATACTACCACTCTAACTTAAATAACTAAAATATATCTGGAATCTTAGTGTTTTCTAGTTTATTTACAATACTTTTGTTGCGAAATATTATTAAAGAAATAATATAGTTTTTACCATTTATAACAAATAATATGACCAGACCTGAAAAAGCAAAGTACGACACTTTCATCGAAATGAAAGATTTTAGAATAAAGAATATAATAATACTTGCACCCTTTGCAGCAGTTATTAAAGATTTTGATGATTTAGATGCAAACACAGATAAGATTTCTGCTAAAATGCCTCTACAAAAAACAGATGAAACAGGAACTACTGTTGATAAAGAAAAAGCGCATCTGGTTTTAGTTGAAAAAATATTGGAAAATTGTAATCCAACATGTTCATATTTATTTTCAGTTGGTGATATGGCAAATCACAACAAAATAAATTATTCAGAATACGCATTAAATAGATTTACACCTGCCGATCTGGAAAGTGCAGCTGACATTGTAATAAAAATTTGTACTGAACAACTTCTAAATTTGGTAACTTATAAAGTAACTGCTCTTACAATTGCTGAAATTACGACAGCTAAAGCAAATTTTTTATCAAAATCCAACGAACCTGCAGAAATTAAAACAGATCATAAAATAAATACTTCAGGAATAAAAAGTTTATTTAGGAATGGTTCTAGAATAGTTAAATTTAGATTAGTAAAATCAATCTATTCAATCAAAAAAGAAAATCCGGAAGCTTACGAAACATTTATTAATTTATGTCATGATATTCAGATTGGAGTTCGTTCGCACCATGCACCAACTGTAGTAACAGGTAGTATTATTATGAAAATAACAGATAGTAACACACTTGAACCATTACAAGGAGTAAGTGTAAAAATTATTGGTTTCCCTGAAGTATATTTAACAGATGAAAATGGTATGGTTGAAATCGAAGCACCTATAGGCACACAAGAAGCCAAAATCATGGCTTTCGATCATGTAGCTAAACAAATCAGTATTACATTTACTGAAGAAGAACAAACAATTATCACCCCATTAACACCATTAGCAGCATAAATTAAACAAGTTTACCTATAATATATTTAAGAAAGCCTTCAGTAAATTAATTCTAAAGGCTTTTTTATATTTTATTAGCACAACAATTTAATTCTAATTACCCCATTAAACGTTTGTCTATATTCATATCAAACTATTTTTTAAAAAAATTAAAAATAATAACAGTAATTTTCAGCTGTTTAAATTTTATTAAAAAAATATTTTCAAAAATATTTTTTTGGATTACTTAAACATGTAACTTTGCAGAAATTTTTAACAATTCTAATACAATTATTTATTAACACTATATAAAAAAGGAAAGTAATAATGAAAAAAAATGTAATCATTATCGGAGCTGCAGGTAGAGATTTCCACAATTTCAATACCTATTACAGAGGCAACACTGCATACAATGTAGTAGCTTTTACAGCCGCACAAATCCCGGATATTGACGGAAGAAAATATCCTAAAGAATTAGCTGGAATTGAATTATACCCAGAAGGTATTCCTATTCTTGCTGAAGCAGAATTACCACGTTTAATAAAGGATTTAAAAGTTGACGACTGTGTATTTGCATACAGCGATGTTCCTTATCCTAGAGTTATGAATGTTAGTTCAATAGTAAATGCAGCTGGCGCAAACTTTATTCTGTTAGGTCCTAAGGATACTATGATAAAGAGTACTAAACCTGTTATTGCAGTAGGTGCTGTTAGAACAGGTTGTGGCAAAAGCCAAACTTCAAGAAGAGTAATTGAGTTACTTATGTCTCATGGTTTGAAAGTAGTTGCTGCTCGTCATCCGATGCCTTATGGCGATTTAAACGAACAAAAAGTACAACGCTTTGCTACTATCGAAGATCTAGCTAAACACAAATGTACTATTGAAGAAATGGAAGAATACGAACCACACGTAGTTCGTGGTAACGTTATATATGCAGGTGTTGATTATGAAGCAATCTTAAGAGCAGCTGAAAACGATCCTGATGGTTGTGATGTTGTATTATGGGATGGTGGAAATAATGATTTCGCATTCTTTAAACCAGATTTAACTATAACAGTTGTTGATCCACACAGACCTGGTCACGAAGTTAATTATTATCCTGGTGAAGTAAATACTCGTTTAGCTGATGTTATTGTTATAAATAAAATGGACAGCGCTGCTCCAGAAGCTATACAAATAGTTAGAGATAATATCGCAAGAATTAATCCAGAAGCTATCGTTGTTGATGCAGCTTCTCCTTTAACAGTTCACAATCCTGAACTAATTAAAGGTAAGAGAGTATTAGTTGTTGAAGATGGTCCAACATTAACTCATGGTGAAATGAAATTAGGTGCAGGAACAGTTGCAGCTAAAAAATTCGGTGCAAAAGAATTAGTTGATCCTCGTCCATTTGTTGTTGGTAGAATAGCTGAAACATTCAGAATTTATCCTAACATAGGTACTTTAATGCCAGCTATGGGTTATGGTGCTGAACAAGTAGCCGATTTAGAAA
>JBAXLO010000028.1:0-30687 GCA_037134755.1 Bacteroidota bacterium
AACAACTTCCTTGTCGGGCAGAACAACTTCCTTGTTGGGCAGAACAACTTCCTTGTTGGGCAGAGCAAAATACTTATTGGGAATGACTAAGATTTAATCGGTGATGATATAGAAGAGGGACGTTTATTAAAATTCTTTGAATTGAATTTAATTAACCTTATCAAGAATTTCTCTTACTTTAAAATAAATAAAAAGAAACTTCATTTAAATTATTAAGATTTTGACTTTTGTTTTGAAATATAATCCATAGGGTTTTAATATCTTTTTTAATAAATAAAAAAAATATTCTTTTTTTATGTTGAATATTGAAAAGATTAATTACTTTTGAGGTGTTCAATCAGTATAGAAAATTTTTAAATATATATCATATAAACAAATCATTAAATTAAGACATTATGGCAGATTTAAGAACAAAATACATGGGACTTGAACTTAAAAGTCCTGTTATTGCAGGAAGTTCAAGCTTCACTAATTCTATTGATAACATTAAAGAATATGCGGCAAATGGAGCAGGTGCAGTTGTTATCAAATCTATCTTTGAGGAACAAATCAATTTTGAAACAAGTAAACTACTTGAGTCAAATGATGATAGTTTAAAGACATGGCAAGATGCATTTACAAATATGGTTTTCGATAGACCTTATTTAGATGACGAAGCTTATTTATATATTAGCGACCATGCTCATCAAAAAACCTTGCAAAACTATTTGGATATCATCAAAGAAGCTAAAAAAGTTGTAGATATTCCAATTATTGCCAGCATTAACTGTGTATCGCAATACGATTGGCATTATTTTGCTAAAAGAATTCAGGATGCTGGTGCTGATGCTATTGAATTAAATGTATATGTATTACCTTCAGATTTTAATCATACAGCCGAAGTTAACGAAGCTATTTATACAACAATTACCGAAGAGATTAAGAAGTTTATTACCATTCCTTTTGCTTTAAAAATAGGTTATTACTTCTCGGGGATGGCTAATAGCTTACAAAAACTATCTAATACAGGAGTTAGTGCTTTGGTATTGTTCAACAAGCCTTACAATCCTGATATCGATCTTGATAATCTTTGCCTGATTGATAATAAAATATTAAGCAATAGTAATGATTATTTTCAGATATTAAGATGGATGGCAATACTTTCGGGTAAACTTAATTGCGATCTTTCTGCCACAACAGGAATTCATACATGGGAAGCTGCTGTTAAGATATTACTTGCAGGAGCTGACAGTTTACAGGTGGTGTCTGCTGTAATTCAGAATGGTCCTAAGGCTATTAAAGAAATAAATGAAGGAATTAGTAAATGGATGGATGCTCATGGTTTTGAAACTATAAGTGATTTTAAAGGAAAACTTAGTATGACAAATATTAATAATCCAGCCGATTACGAAAGAGTACAATTTATGAAACTATATTCTAAAATAGCATAATATCATACCTATTATTATAGAAATGCTTTTTGTATTAGCTATGCAAAAAGCATTTCTTATGTTTAATAAATAAGTAATTAATGAAAATAAAGAACTTCTCGCTTCTTACGCTAACCTTGCTACTTATCATAACATTATCATTTAATAATGGTAACAGCCAAACCAATTCACAAAAATATATTGAAGAAATAAAAGCTTATCAAGACACCATGAATATGGAGTTTGCTGATATAAAAAAGTCACCTTTAAATGATGAAGATATTGTTCATTTTAAAAAGTTAAACTTCTACCCTACTGATAGTAATTATAAATTTACAGCAAAGTTTAAATTAAGTATGGGAGAGTTTCCTTTCCCCATGAAGACTACAACTTCGCGCAAACCTATGTATGTTAAATATGGAGAAGTTACTTTTGAATTCAAAAGCATTATATATAAATTAAATGTATATCAAAACCTTGATCTGATTAAAAAGGAAGGATATTTAGATTATCTTTTCCTACCCTTTACTGACCTTACCAATGGTTTTGAAACCTATGGCGGAGGCAGATATATTGATTTAAAGATCCCGGAAGGGGATACTATTGTTATAGATTTTAATAAATGTTACAATCCTTATTGTGCATACAATCATAAATACTCCTGCCCTATTCCACCCGAAGATAATCGTTTGGAGTTAGAAGTAAAAGCAGGTGTAAAGAAATATCATTAATATATTAAAAAAACATATTATTTATTAGAATAAGATAATACAAATGAAACAAATTAAGGTTAATGCTATAATTATTAAAATTGAATCTTTAAATCTTAAAAGAAAACCTTATAGCGGTATAATTGTTATTGAATAGCCATAAGGTATTATTAATTAAATCATAGAAATGGATATTAAGAGAGCTTTCAGATATTGCACTGTACTACTTATTGCTGTATTATTTTACACCAATTCGTATTCGGCTCCTAATGTTAATTTCTTTAGTGATGGAAAAACTGATTATGTAATCCTTGTCCCTCAAAATGCTTCCGACAAATGCAGAAATGCTATAGATAATCTGCGCGATTATGTAAAGAAAATGACCGGTATTATGATTCCATGTACTGATAATATGACTGCTAAATGCAGTTATATTATCTTTGAAGAAGGAAAATCTTCTGACAAAACTTTTAATACAAATATACTAAAAGAAGATGGTTTCAGAATCAAAACAGTTAATAATTACATCTATTTTACTGCACGTTCGGGGCAAGGACTAATTAATGCTGTTTATACTTTTCTTGATAAATATCTTGGTTGTCGTTATTATTCAAGTGATGCACTTTATATCCCTCATAAAGGGAATATTAAACTTCCTGTTATTAATGATGTTCAAAATCCGCAACTTAATTTCCGTGTTGTTCATTACCATAGTGCTTATGATAAAGATTATGCTGCATGGCATAAACTAAATAATTCAACCGAACAACGTATATCTAATGAATGGGGGTTGTGGGTTCATACGATGCTTAGGCTAGTTTCGCCTGATAAGTATTTTGCTGCTCATCCAGAGTATTATGCATATAGAAATGGTGCAAGAGTCCGCGGACAACTTTGTCTTTCGAATCCTGAAGTTGTTAAAATAACTATTGAGAGTTTGAAAAGACTTATGAGAGAAAATCCTAAAGCAAAGTATTGGTCGGTAAGCCAGATGGATAACGAACAATATTGCCAGTGTAATAAATGCCGTGCAATTGATTCTCTCGAAGGTTCGCACTCAGGTAGTATTATTCATTTTATGAACAAACTAGCTGTTGCTTTTCCTACCAAAACGCTCTCTACATTAGCGTATAAATATAGTCGTACTGCCCCAAAATATGTAAGACCTGCTAAGAATGTAAACATAGTATTATCTACTTACGAAGCTACACGAAACAAACCTATTGAATCAGAGAATGAACCCTTAAGTATTTTTCATGATCTTAAGAGTTGGAAGAAGATCACTAATAACATTATGATTTGGGATTATGTAACTAACTTTTCGCATTTATTGTCTCCATTTCCTAATTTTCATACTTTAAAACCTAATATTGATTTGTTTGTAAACAACAATGCAAAGATGATATTTGAACAGGGGTATCCTGGGAAAGGTGGTGAATTTAATGAACTTAGATGTTATATACTTGCTAAGCTTTTGTGGAATCCCAATGAGGATATTGATAATCTGATGAATGATTTCCTTACGGGATATTATGGTGCTGCGGTTTATTATATCCGTCAATACATTGATATTTCGCGTCAAGCAATTATTGATTCAGATATTCCATTGACTATTTATGATCATCCTGCTATACATAAGGAAGGATATTTGTCGCCTGCGATGCTTGATAAATATATTAATATTTTTAATAAAGCTTTGGAAAGTGTAAAGGATAACGAAGTATTATATAGTAGAGTGGAGCGTGCTTTTCAACCCGTAAGATATGCTTGGCTTGAAATTAGTAAGGAGGCTGTTTTTACTAATGATTGGATATTTACAAAAGAATTTAATAGTATCTATAAATTAAAACCTCAAGCCGGTAGTATGCTAGAAAAGTTTTATAAGATAGCTAGCAAATATGGCCCTGAAACCTTGCACGAAGATAGTTATACTCCATTAGAGTATTATACTGATATGAAAAATTATTTTAACAATGCTGTGGTACAACATCTGGCTGTTGGCAAAAAGATTACTTTCGAATCAAAATATGCAAATGCTTATCAGGCCAACGGACCTAATAGTTTGATTGATGGGGTTAGAGGCACCGAAGATTATCAGATATTATGGCAAGGTTGGCAAGGCGAAGATGTGGTAGCTACTATTGATCTGGAATCTTCGCAAGATGTAAAAATGCTTGAAATTACTTGTCTTGATGATGAAAAAAGCAGGATATTAGCTCCCGAAAGTATTAAAGTTGAAGTATCAAATGATGGCAGTAATTTTATAAATGCAGGCTTTTATGCTAATGCATCTGCAAGATTTAAAATACCTAAACAGGTTGTTAAATTTACAGTTCCTTTAGTTCAGCAATACAAAACACGATATCTCAAAGTTACTATTAAGAATATTGGTAAACTACCTGCCTGGAGAGGAATGAATGCTGAGACTTGGCTTTTTGTTGACGAAATAGTTGTTAAATAAATAAAATCTAATATTAATGAAAAGAATAGTTTTTATAACACTTTTAATAATGCTTACTTTAAAAGTGTTTTCGCAGTATGATACTGCTGTTTATTATAGTAAGTTATATAAAATAGTAAAATCATCGGATACTACTGCTAATTATTATGACAAAACTACAATAATTGATAACAATAACTTTAAAATTAATGGACATTATTTAAATAATGGCAAATGGATATTAATGTCGAATATTAATGTAAAGAAATTAAATGACACCTCGTATTTATTCTACAATTTTTATTACAATACCAGAGAAAAAGACACGGTATTAAGATGTATTAAATTAATTAATAATGCTTACGAAATAAAAGATTACAAAAGGAATATATTAGTTGCTAAAGGTTATAGCAATACAGTTTTTCCTTTACAAAGAGAAGGCAAATGGGCTTATTATTCATTTGAAAGTGGAATAAAAAACAAGGAATCTAATTATAATAAAAATCAAGAAATAAGTAATAGAAACTGGGATGACAAAGGTAAAGAAATAAAAGAAAATATTTTTACTTCCGTTGATGTATTACCCGAATATAAAGATGGTTTGAGAGGTTTACAGCAATTCTTTAAAAGCACTATTATATATCCTGCTGATGCAAAAGAAAAAGGATTGTATGGCAATGTAATCGTAACTATAGTTGTTTTGGAAAATGGTGCTATTGATAATTTAAGGATTTTTAAAGGTATAAGCCCTTCTTTAAATGAAGAAGCATTAAGAGTAGTAAAATTAACTAGTTTTAATTGGAAACCTGCATATATTGATGGTAAAGCTGTAAGGTATCAATATAATATACCAGTAATGTTTTCATTAAAATAAAATACTATTATAGACTTTTGGGGTTTTAGATAAAACAATTATCCGCATAGCAGAAATAGATGTTTTTTTACTTAACTAAAGTAACAAATACTCTTTTTATTATATTTGTTAATTAATAATTCTGTATATTTTATTCAAAATATTTTGTCTATTGATAAACATGTTCACTGGAGTGGTAGACATGTTTATCGGAGTGGTAGACATGTTTACTCGAGTGGTAGACATGTTTACTCGAGCGGTAGACATGTTTATCGGAGTGGTAGACATGTTTATCGGAGCGGTAGACATGTTTACTCGAGCGGTAGACATGTTTATCGGAGCGGTAGACATGTTTATCGGAGCGTAAAACATGACTTTTAAAACATAAATTATGTCAAATAAATAATACAAAATGCTAAAATAGTGAAACATGTACTCACTATTATAATAAAACATGTTTTGATTTATGTATGAATAACCTATCGAAATGGTGTGTTTATACTATTATTTGTTTTAGTATGAAAAAAAGAACTCCATTATTTAGTAAAATAAAACAAAATGAGTATGAAAATCACTAAAAAATAACAATCCCTTTAAATCAAAAGTGTTTTCTAAATGTTAAATAACAGAATTATCATTGAAACGAACTGAAATTGTTGTAATTTTGTAGAAAATTTAGCATAACACAATGAAAACATACAAAGTCATAATTCCTATATTCATATTCCTATTATTACTTGGCAAACATACTGTAGCTCAGCAATGGGTAGATATGATGCTCGACCCTAAAGTTAACTTCTATGATGTACAAAAAGAATTTAACAGCTATTGGAATGGAAAAGTAATCCCTCGCTCAAAAGGCTGGAAACAATTTAAAAGATGGGAAGACTTTGTGGCTCCACGCGTATATCCAACAGGCAATAGAATAGATAACTTAGCTGCCTGGAATGCCTATTATGAATATAAAAAAACACATCAAACAAAAGCATTAACATTTACATCATCCAACTGGAAAGCATTAGGACCTTTTGCACCACCAACAGGTGGCGGTGAAGCAGGTAGAGTAAATTGTATAGCATATCATCCAACCAATGCAAGTATCATTTATGCAGGTTCTCCGGGGGGAGGATTATGGGTAACTACTAATGGAGGAGGAACATGGGGGCCTCTTACTGATAATTTACCAGATATTGGGGTATCTGATATCGTTGTAGATTACTCTAATCCAAGTACAATTTATATTGCTACAGGCGATGGTGATGGAAACGACACCTATACTATTGGAATATTAAAATCAACAGATGGTGGTGCTACATTTAATACTACAGGTTTAACATGGCCTGTAACAATGAATAGATTAATCAGTAAAATATTGATAAATCCATTGAATCCAAACTCATTATTTGCAGCTACATCTTACGGTATTTTAAAAACTACAGATGCTGGTGCAACCTGGCATAATCTTACTTTTGATTTTACCAGAGATATTTGTTTTAAACCCGGTGATACTACTATAATGTATGCTGCCACCAAAAATCTTTTTTATAAATCAATTGATGGTGGTGCTCATTTTAGTTTTAAAAACTTACCTATAACGGGTTATGCAGTAAGTAGAATCGAAATTGGTGTTACTCCTGCAAATCCAAATTATGTATATATATTAACCGGAAATAATGCGGATCAAAGTTTTGGTGGTATTTATCGTTCGACTGATGCTGGCGAAACTTTTACTACAAGAACCACTACTCCAAATATTTTAGATTGGTCAACTGATGGTTCAGGTACTGGTGGACAGGCATGGTATGATCTTTCTTTAGCTGTTTCAAAAACAAATGCAGAAGAAGTATATACCGGAGGAGTTAATATTTGGAAATCTACTAATGGAGGCACTAGTTTGAGCATAGTTGCGCATTGGTATGGTGCTAATAACAAACCTTATGTACATGCAGATGTCCATTGTTTAAGGTTTTCACCGTCAAATGTGTTATATGCAGGTACTGATGGTGGGGTTTCAAATACAAGTAATGGAGGTTCAAGCTGGACTACTATTAATAATGGATTTTCTATTGGTCAAATGTATCGTTTAAGTGCCTCAGTTACTAATCCTGCCGAAGTTATTACAGGATGGCAAGACAATGGCACTAATCTCTTAAACGGAACATGGAAACAAGTAGTAGGTGGTGATGGAATGGACTGTATAATAGATTATAGTAATCCTACATATATGTATGCTTCCTTACCTAATGGAAGTTTGCAGGCATCTACTAATGGAGGTAGTAATTTTTCTAATATCTCGAGCAATCTTCCAACTCCTGATTCAGGTGCATGGGTTACTCCTATTGCAATACACCCAACTGTTCCGGCAACTATTTACGCTGGTTTTACTAATGTTTGGAAATCTACAAACAGAGGTCATAACTGGACTAAAATATCTTCTTTTTATAGCCCTAATTATTTAAAAACGTTGGTTATTGCACCTTCAAATGCCAATTATATTTATGCTGCCACTGATAATATTATTAATAAGACAACTGATGGTGGCACAACATGGACTATTATTTCAAATGGGCTTCCGGGTAATGCTATTACTGGTTTAACTATTAGTTCAAGCGATCCTAATATTATATGGGTTACATTATCAGGTTATACTACTGGTCAAAAAGTTTATACTACAAGAGATGGTGGTACAACTTGGATTAATTATTCAGGAACTTTGCCTAATATTCCAGCCAATTGTATTAAATATGTTAACCAATCAAAAGAAGCATTGTATATTGGTATGGATGTAGGTATATATTACACTGATTCAACCATGACTGATTGGGTTTTATATAATAATAATCTCCCTAATGTTATTATTGATGATCTTGAAATCTCTTATTCAACTAATAAAATAAAAGCTGCTACATTTGGTAGAGGGCTATGGGAGACACCAATGTGGACTTCTCCTAATCCTATTGAAGAACATAGTAAGGATATTGAAACTTTAAGTTTCTTTCCTTCCCCTACAACTGGTATAGTGAACTTTAATATCCCTTTAAGTGCCGTAAGGGCAAATATCACTGTTTATAATGCAATTGGAGCCACTATTATCTCAAAAGAAATTAATTTAAATAGTAATACTTACCAGCTTGATGTTTCTGATCAGGCCGAAGGCACTTACTTTGTTAATCTTACTATTAAAGGCACTAAATATATAGGTAAATTCGTTAAGATAAATAAATAAACTTTTATCAATAACTTTTTATAAATTTATTAAACCAATTTTATTATGAAAAAAAACATCCTTATTTACAGTATTATTCTTATTACTGTGGCTTTATTTTCCTGTAAAAGAACTCAAGATAAATATACAACTGTTACAGATCGTATTGTTTATGACGCACAAATCATGAATAATGATCCTGATGTTGACCCTTGGATAAATAACATGGAAGGTCCTCAAAGAGATAAGTTTATTAATCTTATTTTTGATGCAGTAAAGGGTAGTAAAATTAAGATTTACGACAAAGATCATAAAGAAGTAAAATATGAGGATGTTATTTCTCACCTAATGACTTATGATACTTTAAAATCTTCAAATAATAAGAATAAAGACGCCAAAGAAGATATAATTGTTTCAAATAGTTTTGATAAAAATAGGATTAGTCAGATAAGATTTGATGAAAAATGGTCGATGAATGAAAAGACTTATGAGATTAAAAAAGATGTATTTGGCTTTTGTCCTGTAATGGCTGAGCTTAATCAGAATGGAACTTCTAAATATCAACAACCATTGTTCTGGATTTATGCTGATACTTTAAATACCGACACTGCTAACGGTAATTACATCATTACTAAGAAAATTCAATATACTATTTCTCTTAAAGCTACTGAAAAATCTCCTGAATGGTGGATAAATAATATTGAACCTACACAAAGAGAATCTTTTATTAATACCTTAGTTGATGCAGTTTTATCTAATAAGGTAAAAGCTTATGATTATGCTGGAAATCTTATGACTAAAGATCTGTTTAATAAGTATTATAATCCTACAGATACCGTGGATATTGAAAATCCATCTTCAGGTAAGATGGAAACTAAAATTATTAAACACGAACTTGATAAAAAAGACATTACAAGTGTAAGATTTATAGAAGAATGGTCACTTAATACAAAGACTTTTAAGTTTACTAAAAGAGTACTTGCAGTATGTCCGGTTTTAAAGATTAATGATAACGATGGTAATTTTAAAGCTTGGATGGCTATCTTTTATATATACTTTGATAATAGCTTAGTACCTGCCAAAAAACAGTAAATTAATTAAATGGAATATAACTTTTTTCAACTTACGAACGGGATTAGAGTAGTTCATAAGTATGTAAACAGCAATGTTGCGCATTGTGGACTAATTATTAATACCGGTTCTCGTGATGAGGATGAAAAAGAGAATGGTATCGCTCATTTTATTGAGCATTGCATATTTAAAGGTACTGAAAAACGCAAATCATTTCATATTTTAAATAGGTTAGATAGTGTTGGTGGTGATTTAAATGCTTATACTACTAAAGAAGAAACCTGTGTATATGCTTCTTTTCTTGATGAATACTTCGAAAGAACCATTGAATTACTTTCTGATATCGTTTTTAATTCAAATTTCCCACCAAAGGAATTGATAAAAGAAAAAGAAGTAGTTATAGAGGAAATTAATTCTTATAAAGACAATCCTTCGGAGTTAATTTATGATGAATATGAGGAGTATATGTTTGCCGGTCACCCTATTGGAAGGCTAATTTTAGGGACTCCTGCCAACGTTAGGAAATTTAACAGCATAAATCTTCGACATTTTATTCAAAAGCATTATAATACTGACGAAATGGTGCTTTGTGCTGTCGGTAATATTAAATTTCCCCAACTTTTAAAGCTGGTAAACAAGTATTTTGAATCGCATCCTGCAAATTTAAGGCAAAATAGCCGAATTCCTTTTACCGGTTACAAACCTATTAATATTACTAAGAATAAAAGGACGTATCAAACGCATACAATCATTGGTAATATGGCCTTTGACACTAAGGATAAGCGCAAAAACGCTCTTACTGTTTTAAATAATCTGCTTGGTGGGCCGGCTATGAATACAAGATTGAATCTTGCTGTAAGAGAACGCCATGGTTATGCATATACTGTTGATTCTACATATACTCCATACTCCGATACCGGTTTGTTTAATATCTATCTTGGCACTGATAATGGTTCAAATGCTAAGGCTATTGATGTTGTTTTAAAAGAACTGCTAAAACTTCGTACTATTAAACTAGGTAATTTGCAATTAAGTAGCGCTAAGAAACAACTTATGGGGCAAGTGGCTATAGCTTATGAATCAAATCTTAACGAAATGCTTTCAATAGGTAAAAGTTATATGCTTTTTAATAAAGTTGATTCCATTGCAGAACTATGTGCTAAGATAGAAAAGGTTACAAGTGAAGAAATTATAGAAATTGCTAACGAAATATTCGAACCATCGCAATTAAGTTTCTTAATTTATAAGTCAAAATAATTATTATTGACAATGATAGATTCATTAATAGAGGAATACGCCTCCAATCATTCAACTCCCGAATCTTTAATCTTAAATAAACTTTATAGAGAAACCAATCTTAAGCAGATGAATCCCCGTATGCTATCGGGACATCTGCAAGGTAAGCTTTTAGAGATGATTAGCTGTATGATTTGTCCTAAACAAATTCTGGAAATCGGAACTTTTACAGGATATTCTGCTATCAATCTTACTAAAGGCCTTCAAGAAGGGGGCAAATTGCATACTATTGATATAGATGAAGAACTTGAGCTTATGGCAAGGAGTTATTTTGCGGAAGCTGGTCTTAATGAGAAGATTATATTTTACATTGGAGATGCTTTAAAGATAGTTCCTACTATAAATGAAGTGTTTGATTTGGTTTTTATTGACGCAGATAAGGAAGATTACATTGCTTATTTTAATATATGTGTAGATAAAGTCCGGCAAGGTGGTTTTATTATTGCAGATAATGTGCTTTGGAATGGAAAAGTTGTAAATCAGACTACTAAAAACGATAAAGATACCATAGCTATTAAGCAATTCAATGAATTTGTGTTGAATGATGCCAGAGTTGAGAATGTTTTGCTTCCTTTTAGGGATGGTTTGATGCTAATGAGGAAGTTATAAGTAGATATTCTTATCATTAATAAATTTTTCTCTCTCAATATTTCCATTTTTCAATTTCATTTGTTTACTTTTGCATACAATATTTAAAACATTAAGGTTATGCTTTCACAAAATATTTTTGATTTTCTTACCGAATTAAAACAAAACAACACAAGAGATTGGTTTCAGGCCAATAAAAAGAGATATGATGCTGTTAAAAAAGAAGTTGAAGACTTTATTAACGAGCTTATTCCTGCAATTCATTCCTTTGATAAAGGCATTGAATTTATTACTGCAAAAGATTGTATGTTTAGGATTAACAGAGATGTACGTTTTAGCAACGATAAATCGCCATACAAAACAAATTTTGGGGCTTATATTGTAAAAGGTGGCAAAAAGAGCTTTTATGGTGGCTATTATCTTCATCTTGACCCTGAAGAATGTTTTATTGGCGGAGGAATCTGGATGCCTCCGGCAGATAAAGTAAAGTTAATCAGGAACGAAATATATTTTAATGCCCCTGAATACAAGAAAATTCTTGCTGATAAAACTTTTGTAAAGTATTTTAAGGAATTACATGATCCGCAGAAGCTTAAAACTGCACCAAAAGATTTTCCAAAGGATTTTCCGGATATTGATCTTCTCAAATTCAAGAGTTTTACACCAATTCATACCATTGCTAAGGAGCAAGTTGTAGATAAAGACTTCATTAATTATCTTTTAGATGTCTTTAAAGCCATGTATCCTCTCAATAGTTTCCTGAATAGGGCTTTAGATAATTAGTTTTATTTTTTTCTTATTATTAATAATGAAGAAGTTATTAGTAATAAGAAAGCTAATTATTAAGTTAATTAGCTATTTATGTTAAAAAAAAGATATAATCTTCTCTTTAGTAAAATAAAGAGATAATTACTTATAATTAACAGGCAATTTTCTCTACGTAATCGGTGATTATCTCTACATAATCGGAAACTATCTCTACATAATCGGAATCTATCTCTACATAATCGGAGATTATCTCTACATAATCGGCAATTATCTCGACATAATCGGAGATTATCTCTACATAATCGACAACTTACTCGAGTAAATAGGTGATTAATTCATTTTCTTTATTCAGAAAGAAAACAAAAAGATATATTAATATGAATAATAGCGCTTTATTATGATATTTTCACTAATTCTTTGAAACGTTTTCCGCGTTCTTCAAAGTTTTTAAACATATCATAACTGGCTGCAGCAGGCGAAAGTAGACAAATCATATCCTTACATGTAACAGTTTTGGCAAATTCAACAGCATTATCAAAATCTGTGGCAACAATATATTTTTGTTTTTTATTTTTAGAAGTATCAATTAAAGAAAGAATCCGTTTACCGGCTTCACCTATAAAAATAATATGACCAATCAATGAATTTGTTATAAAATCAGCTAATTCATTGTAATCTATGCCTCTGTCAAAGCCACCAATCAACAAAGTATTTACACGTTTCAGCGACTTTATTGCAGCCATAGTAGCCTCAGGAATAGTAGCTATCGAATCATTATAGTATTCAATATCATTAAATTTGCCAACATATTCTAAACGGTGCTCCAATCCTGTAAAAGTATTAATACCTTCGATAATTGTATCATTTTTAACACCTATAATCTTACAAACATTAATAGCTGCCATAATATTCAGTAAATTATGTTCACCTTTAAGATTGCAATTATCAGTTGTATTATAAACTTTTACACTTCTTGTACCTTCATTAAAATAAATACGTTTTTCTTTTATAAAAGTCCCCCTCTCAGCTTCCTTATTTAAAGAGAAAGTATAGGCTTTGCCTTTGATTTTGTGATCTTTTATTATATTTATAATTGGATTATTATCTAAATTAAAAATAAAATAATCATCAGCATTCTGATTAAACGCAATATTTAATTTAGCCAGCTGATAATCTATATATGAATGATAATGATCGAGATGTTCCTGAAAAAGATTTAATAAAACAGAGATATGAGGCGCCACAGTTATGTTCTCAAGCTGATGTGACGAGAGTTCAAATACAATTAAGGTATCTTTATCAATATCAATAAGTTGATCAAAAGGAGGAAAACCCATATTACCAACCAATAACACATTGCTATTTTTCTGTTTTTTTAAGATATGATAAATTAAATTTGAAGTTGTACTCTTACCTTTAGTACCCGTTATACCAATAACTTGACTATGGTACATTTTAAGAAAAATATCCGTTTGTGATGTAATTTTTTCCTTGTCGGGAAGCGGATTTTTAAAATCTAAAACCGAAATACCTGGCGTTTTAATAATCAAATCAAAAGAATTAAGATGGTCAAGATAAGTACTTCCCAAAATAAACTTCAAATTTTTATCGTTTGCAAATGAAAACTTTTCTAATAGAAAAGGATCCTTGTCGGCAATAGTAAATGCCTGATTAGGATAATGCTGTCGCAGATAATTATAGGTAGATCTCCCCTCTTTTCCAAAACCAAGAATAAGAATGTTTTTGTCAAGAATCATATTATCCAATATACTGTTCTTATTACTCTTATAATGATTTAAAATTAGAGATAAAAAGGTATCTTCAACAAAATGTTCTTCCTCAATATGAGTAAGTAAAGTTGGGATAATAAGCTCTCTATTTTGTTTATATAAAGAAAGTTCCGAATAATATTTCAATAAAGAAGGTAGCTCCTCCCCTTTTCTCTTATCAATAATCATTTTTAGAGCAATATTTACTTCATCAACCGTGCCAACGCATTCAAATGGTTTGACTTCCGCAATACCTGTCAACTCATTAAAATAATTAAGTAATTTAATATCATTAAATAAATCCTTACCAAAAATATGCTGCATAACATGAGCATCAATAAATGGCGATAGGATGATAAAAGCAAACATACATTTAGGACAATTGCCACACCATGAGTCAGTTTTGCTACCAGCATTGCAACTTTTAAACTTATTGAAATATTTAGGATAAGTAGCGAACAATTTAGCAATCTGAAGTTCACTTAAAGGACGCAAAAAACTAAAATAATTAAAACTATCGCTAATATTTTCAGACACATACTCACGAAAATCCTTTTCAAACTCATAAGATTTAGAGTATTGATGATTAATATTTGTATTTTCAACTGTAGCTTCATTAGCACTCGATTCATTTGATAAAGCAATGTTTCGTTTACCTGAAATAGTGGCAGCCAACAAAGTAACAAACGCCAAAAGAGCAGAAAATGGCGTGTGTCCATTCAAAAAACCTTCAGTATTTAATTGTAAAAGCAAAGGATCGATAGTACGATTGATCTCAATAAGTTCTTTTCTCTTAAAACCTCCTATCTCAGATGTTTCAAGTGTTGCACCACGCGGATTAAGTATCAAAGGTCGGATATCTTTAAAGCTTTCTTTAAGTAATTCGAGCGTCACAACTGAATCTTTTCCACCACCAATAGGCACAATCACAGAGTTATCTACACTATATGCAGTTTTATTCAAGTTTTTTGTAGAATCTACGATGATATTCATAAAATCATCTTGAGTAGCTTTAATAGTATTTAGATAAAAAAACTCCCCCAGACCATTAAAATACAGCTTTTTCCAAAAAGAAATTTGATTTTCAGTCAAAGTATGAGGTTTAATGATAACATTCGGAGAACAAGCTGCCTTCCAATAGCTAATAAGCTCAACCATACCAATATTAAAGATGATATTTTGCAATAATTCTTCAGGAATTTCATCAAAATTCTTGTAAAAACTACGTTTTGGAATCGTTAAAGTGGGCTTAAAAGAGAATTTATCACCTAATTTAAAATAATATTCAATAAAAATCGTTTCTTCTTTGTTAATATAATGATAATTTTCGAATACAAAATTAGGATATTGCGTTCTTAGTGTACTATATGTAACTGAATTATCAGAAATATTCATTATTTGGTATAAATTTTGTTATTCATTGTTGAAATTAACTTCAAAAGTACTAATTTTGCTCAAATAAAATATATAAAAAACGAATAATATGACAGACTTAAATAAAATACTCGACATAAAACCGAATAATATTAAACCTTCTCAAGGAAAAGTTCTTATATCAGAGCCATTTATGTATGATTACTACTTCAAAAGAGCAGTAATACTTTTGGCAGAATATAATGAAGAAGGGGCATTCGGGATTGTCTTAAATAAATTACTTCATTCAAAGTTAAATGACATCATAAACGGTTTTCCACCCTTCGATGCTGACTTATATGTAGGAGGACCTGTAAGCACAGATAAACTATTCTATATCCATAAGTTCGGAGATATTGTACCAGACAGCACTGAAATAGCTGATGGGATATATTGGGGCGGTGATGTTGAAGTTATAAAAGAACTTATTGCTGTAAATAAGATTACTAACAATGATATTCGCTTCTTTATCGGCTATTCAGGTTGGACTGCTAACCAATTGGAAGAAGAACTTGAAAATAACTCCTGGGTTGTGACCAGAACGAATGTAAAAGCCGTCTTAAAAACTAAAGCTGAGCAGGTTTGGAATAACATTGTGCTTAGTCTTGGTGAAGATTATGCACATTGGGTTAATTTTCCTGTTGATCCCAATCTTAATTAAAACTTTTAATTTTAATTTAAAGCTTTAATAAGTCTGTCACAAGCCTCTTTTATCTCCTCATTTGTAATAGTCAAAGGAGGAATTATAGAAAGACTGTCGTGATTGTATAAAAACCAATACGTTATTACACCATTCTCAATACAACGTTCTACAACTTTATCTATTTCTGAACTATCCTTTAGTTCAATTGCCATAAATAAGCCTACATTCCTAATTTCTTTAATATTAGGTTGGTCTTTTAGGTATGATTTAAAGAGATTTGCTTTATCTTCTACTTCATCCATTATATTATTATTAATTAACACATTCAAAGCAGCCAAAGATGCCGCACATGACACAGGATGACCACCAAAAGTAGTAGCATGCCCAAGCAAAGGATGCGAATCATTCAATGAATCCATAATAATATTTGAGGAAATGAAGGCACCTATAGGCATTCCTCCACCCATACTTTTGGCTATACACAAAACATCTGGAATTACATCATAATGCTCGAAAGCAAAGAGCTTTCCCGTTCTGCCAAAGCCAGTTTGTATCTCATCAAAGATTAATAATGTACCCGTTTCTGTACATTTTTGTCGTAATTTTTTAAGAAATTCTCTATTTGGGATACGAATACCCGATCCAGCTTGAATAACCTCTATAACAACGCATGAAGTCTTATCCGTTATTTGACTTAAATCTTTATTATTATTAAATTCTAGTATTTTAACGTCGGGAATTAAGGGGCGAAAGTCCTGTTTGTACTTTTCATCTCCTAAAATACTTACAGCACCTAAAGTACTTCCATGGTAACCTCCTTTAAAAGCAATAATTTCTGAACGTTTATTGTATTTTCGTGCAAGTTTCATAGCTCCTTCTATAGCTTCGCTACCTGAATTTACAAAGAATGTCATATTTAAGGTATCAGGAAGCAAATCTGCGAGACGTTTAGCTAATTTTACCTGCGGACTTTCGATGAATTCGCCATAAACCATCACATGAAGGTATTTATCTACTTGTTTTTTTATAGCTTTTATAACTTCCGGATGTCTATGCCCAATATTACTTACCGCAATCCCTGACATTAAGTCGATATATTTTTTGCCGGCCTTATCATATACATAAATACCTTCGGCATTAGCAACATCTATTTGAAAAGCATCAAAAGTAGATGTTTGAGCTATATATTTTTTAAAAAGTTCTTTTGAATTTTGCATACTTGTTTTATTACATAGAATAACATAAAATTATTCGGTTTAGTATTATGAAGAATTATTCTGCTAAATTATTAAGAAAATTACGAACAACGTTTAATTAATTATATTTTATCAATAAAATATTTTAACTATCTTGTAAATAAATTTACAATATATTGTTTAAAAACAAATAACATGAAAGGTAAGTGTATTATTTTTAATGATTAGCATATTTGTTTTGTGAAACTTATGAAAATATAATATAATTGCCACATAAATTAAAGTAAGATATGCATAAACCTTTACTAACAGAGAATTTTTTATCTAAAAAATTGTCAATGTATCATAAATATATACATTTATAAAATAATTATCTGTAATTAGCTGTTTGAGGAATGTACTTGTAAAATAGAGAATTGTATATTGGTTTTCTGAAAATGTATTTATGCGTTGGATAATTGTATTTATGTGACGGAGGAAGCCACTTGTGCAACGGAGATTGTATTTGTGTGTTGGATATTTGCATTTATGTGTTGGATATTTGCATTTATGTGACGGAGGAAGCCACTTGTGCAACGAAAATTGTATTTATGTGACGGATATTTGTATTTATGTATTGGATATTTGTATTTTTGTGACGGAGGAAGCCGTTTGTGCAACGGAAATTGTATTTCTAGCTTTGCGAATCTTTGCTCATAGCGCCAAATTACTATAAAACATATACTTATACAAAGGCATAACTTTTTAGGACAAGATTGACTTTAAGAAAAAAAAGTATTTATGTAGAAGAATTCCAGACTTTAGCCTGGGGGTTGTGGAATATATGTGTTTATTGGCTTTTAAGTCAGATTGTATTATTATTAAAACGTTGGACAATGGGGACTGTTGGGACAATTGAATGTCATTTTGAAAACTACATTTTTATCATGTTAACTTCAAAAAACTTCGCACTTCGGCTACAGACTACGACTAACAGGAGACTATTTAGTAGAAAGTCAGGTTGATTTTTAAAGTGTTATTACTTTTTTAAATAATACTTAATAGCTTTCCCTGATAATACGATCTCAGTTGAATCCTGATCCAGATTAAAGTTCCCTATAATTACATCATCTAATTCAAGTCTTGAAACTCCTCTTGAATAGAAATTCAAATTCTCAATTTTACTAGTAGATAATATGCTAAGAGTAGAACTTTTTCCAAAATAATTTACAGTATTTATAGTACTTTCATTAAGGCTGAAGCTTGACTCTTCTTTTAAACAATTTATATTTAAAGTGTCCTGACAAACTTTTAACAACTCACATTTTACATCACCAATTGTAATTGATTTGCATCTATTCGGAATAGTAATTTTTAAGTCATCAAAATTTAGATAGTTAGGATACTGCATTGTTTTAATATATAAAGTGTCATTTCTTAAACTGTATTTGCAACTATCAAAATCTTCATATTGTTTTATTTGTTCAATATGAAAATCTTTAGCTGTTGTTAGTTGAACTTTTATAGTATATAACGAATTTATCACAACATATTTAAAGGGTTTAGGATTTTCAACTTTTATTTCTAAATAGGTTGCTTTATTTTTTCCATAGCCGTCATAATAATTTGAAGTTATAACATGGGCTATTACATATAATATTATTGATATACCAAAGATAAGAAGTAATATATTGCTGGTTTTTATTGTTTTCATAATTATTTTAATTTATTTGATTTTAAAAATTCTAGATAGTATTTCTCAATTTCATTAATATTGATATCTAATATATGCATATTCTTAAGAAATACAGGTAAATCGTTTTCTAAAAACTGTTGTCTGCGAAAAGCGCTTACTTTTTCAATTGCATCTGCTGATACAAAAAAACCAATTCCTCTTTTATTATAAATGATTTCTTTGTTTTGCAAAAATTCATAAGCACGCATCGTTGTATTTGGGTTAACTTCTAATTGCACACCGAGTTCGCGAACTGAGAGTATTTTTTCGTCAGGTTTCCAAACACCTAATAATATTCTTTCGCATATATATTCTGCTATTTGCAAGTAAATTGCTTGCGGTTCTTTAAATTCCATTTTCGATAATATTTATAATTAAAACCTAGACTTGTTTTTCTTTTAATTTAAAATAAGATGCAATCCACATTAATGGAAATCCAAGATAGATAATCCATAGCAGAATAAGCCTAATATATAGAGGTGTAATCAAAAAAGCTTCATTATTAAAAAACATCATACTATAATTAATATTGTGTACATTTCTAAACACAACACTCATTACAAGATTATTAATTAGCTGAAGAATAATAAAACCTATAAAAATAACAAATCCAGTTTTAATTGTAGCAGCCTTTTTAAAAACTAAAGACCCAAACAAAAAGAAACTTTGGAATAAGAATAATGAAATATAAAATAAACGATATTTAAAGAAATGAGTAAAATAATATAGTATTTCAAAGTGTTGGAATAATAGAATTTCTATTGATAAAACAATTAAAAAATAAATTAAAGAAAAGACTATAACATTTATAATAAATGCCACCAATATTCGCTCGAAAGCAGATACTGGAAGGAGTAAATTGCCAGATTCAGGAGCTCTATTGCTTAAATAAGTAAACCATGTACTACTTAATAAGAAAGCTGTAGGAAAAATACCAACTCCATAGAATCCTAAACGGACATCAAATTTTAAAGTATGTAAACCTGTGGATATTAATGCCAACAAATCTAATGCAAATAAAACAGCAAAAATTAAAACAGCTCCCATTAAAAATAACTTAAGATTTTTCGAAGATTGCTCTTTTAATAATAGAGTAAATCTTTTTGCGTTAAAAATATCATTCATATATTAAAGTGTATTATTAAGATTATTAAAAATAGATTGCATTCTTTTTTTATTAGCAAATGTTGCATTAAACAGCATTTCAATATCAAGCTTACTGTCTTCATTGTTATAGTTTTCAATAACTGCCCAATTACCTTTTAAACCACTTTCCGAGAACAACACTTTTTCTTCATTTTCGATAGAAGAGATAGCTTTAAAACAAAGCTTTTTAGTAATGTTTTCAATTGGCTCGCTTATAATAATATTTTGTTGATCGATAATTGTAATAGAATCAATAAGGCTATCCAGATCACGAACCTGGTGCGTAGATATAATCACACATTTTCTTTCATCAATTTCACCGGCAATAATTTTGCGAAACTGACTTTTGGAAGGAATATCCAAACCATTAGTAGGTTCATCCATAATTAATAGTTTGGTGTTGGTAGCTAATCCAAATGCAATTAAAACTTTTTTCTTTTGTCCATAAGATAAATGATTAAGTTTTTCATTAGCATTAATTTCAAATTCTTTTAAATAATGAGAAAAACGGTTCTCATTAAATTTGGGATAGAAACCGGAATAAACTTTTAAGAATTTTTTAATACTAAAATCAGGCAAAGTATATTCCTCAAACAGGAAATAAATATCCTGCAACATTTCGGGCTTACGTCTTGAGGGGACATAGCCCATTGTATTAATAATACCATCATCAGGAAATAATAATCCTGAGATCAGTTTAAGTAGAGTTGTTTTACCAGCCCCATTTTTACCTAATAATCCATGAATTCTACCTTCAGAAAGCTTTAGATTCAAATTATTGAATAATGGTTTCTTCTTTTTGTAACTAAATGCTAAATCATTAATTGTTATCATTTCATATTGAATTAAGTTATTTATTGTTTGAGTGTACTAATATGATAGTACACCACAAAATTAATATCGAAATAAAGAAAATGTTAGTTAATTTTTGTTAAATATTTTAATTATTATTCTTATATAATTGATATAGTAATAAATAAAATTTCAAAAAATCTATTTATTATTAAATTTATATACTAAATGATGAATTATGAATGAAGACAATAGAAAGAAATTGCTTCAGTAAGATTACAAAGACAAATTATTATATTAAAATGATTTTAGTAGTGTATTAGATAATTAATAGTACTTTTGTATCGGTTTTATAAATTAAAAAGAAATAATCCTTAAATAAAAAAATCAAATTCAATTACAATGAAAAAATCAATTTCAAAATTATTTATTGCTATAATGCTTCTTACAAGTATTATAGGCTATTCACAAAAAACTTATAATTATAAAAGTTTTCCTAATGATCCTTATAAAGCAAGGATTTATCAGCTGGATAACGGGCTTACTGTTTATCTTACTGTTTATAAAGATGCTCCTAAAATACAGTGTGATGTTGCTGTTAAAACAGGTAGCAAAAATGATCCTGCTGATAATACAGGTCTTTCGCATTATCTGGAACATCTTATGTTTAAAGGAACAGATAAATTTGGCACTACTGATTTTTCAAAAGAGGAGCCTCTTTTAAATGAAATCACACGATTGTTTGATGTGCATAAAGCTGAAAAGGATACTGCTAAAAGACGTATTATTTATTAACAAATTGATAGTATTTCTAATCTTGCATCAAAATATGCTATTCCTAATGAGTATGATAAATTGATGGCTATTTTAGGTGCTACAGGAACAAATGCTTTTACATCTAATGATGCTACTGTTTATGTAAATGAAATTCCATCTAACCAATTAGAGAATTATCTGGAAATATCTGCTGAACGATTCAGAAAGCCAATATTTCGTTTGTTTCATACTGAATTAGAAACTGTTTATGAAGAAAAGAATATGTATGATGATCAAGATGATTCAAAGCTATGGGAGAGATTTGACAGAGCAATGTTTAAAAAACATGAATATGGACGTTCGATTGTTGGGGAAACAGAACATTTGAAAAGTCCGTCTATTACATCTATAAAAAGATATTTCGAGGAACGTTACGTACCTAATAATATGGCTATTTGTTTAGCTGGAGATTTTGATCCAGATGTTGCAATAAAATTAATTGATAAATATTTTGGTTCATTTGTTGCTAAGGATATTAATCCTTATAACCCTCCTATTGAAGATAAAATTAAGAATCCAGAGACTGTTGAAGTACTTGGTCCTGATGCAGAACAGATGATGTTAGGATTTCGTTTCCCTGGTGTTAATTCAAAAGAAGCTGATTTGTTGACAATGACTGATATGATCCTAACAAATGGTAAAGCAGGTTTAATCGACCTGAATCTGATACAAGATCAGAAAGTACTAGGTGCATCTTCATTTGCTTACAAACGTCCTGATTATTCTGAACATCTGTTTATGGGCAGACCTAAACAAGGACAATCACTTGAAGAAGTTAAGAATCTGCTTTTATCTCAAATAGATTTATTAAAAAAAGGGGAATTTTCTGATTGGATCTTGGGTGCTATAATAAATGATTTGAAATTAAATCAAATTCAAGCATTAGAAAGTAACAATAGCAGGGTAAGTACTTGTTATGGATCGTTTATAAATGGCACTTCATGGGAATCTATTGTAAATAAGATTGATCGATTATCAAAGATTACAAAACAAGATATTATTGATTTCGTTAATAAGAATTATAATAATAATTATGTAGTTGCATATAAACGAACAGGTGTTGACCCTGTTGTAAATAAAATTAAGAAGCCTCATATTACACCTTTGGAAATAAATCGTGAACAAAAGTCTGATATGTTTAAGAAAATTGAGACACAGAAACCTTTACCTCTTGAGCCTGTCTTCCTTGACTTTGCTAAAGATGTTGACAAATTTAATACTAAAGGAAATATAGAAGTTTTATATAACAAGAATGTTGAGAATAAATTGTTCACTTTGTATTATGTATTTGATATGGGTGCAAATCATAATAAAAAGTTAGAGATGGCAATCAATTATCTAAGCTATCTGGGCACTTCAAAATATACTCCAACACAAATTAAACAAGAGTTTTTTTAAATTGGTTGTAATTATGGCGTATATGCCGGAGTCGACAGATGTTATGTTTACTTATCAGGGTTGTCAGAGAACATTAATAAAGGTGCTGAACTATTTGAACATCTTTTGAGTGAAGTACAAGCAAATAAAGAAACACTTTCGAAGATGGTTACAGACATTTTAAAAGAAAGAAAAGATGCAAAACTAAGCAAGGATAACATTTTGCAAAAGATGATATCTTATGCAAAATACGATAAGTTGTCACCGGCTACTAATATACTTTCTGAAAAGGAATTGAATGCAGTAAAACCTGATGAACTGGTTTCGATTATCAAAACATTGAACAGTTACAAGCATACGGTTTTCTATTATGGACCATTGGAACAAAAAGATGTTCAGGCTGTGATTGAAAAATATCATAACATTCCAAAAGTATTAAATGAATTACCTGCAGAAACAAAATTTGAAGAAAAAGATATTGTAAATAATCAAGTGTTTGTTGCCGATTATGATATGAAGCAGGTTGAATTGTATATGGTATCGAAATCTATTTTATTTGACAAAAGTATTTTACCAAAAGTAAACATTTTTAATGAGTATTTTGGAAGTAGTATGGCTTCTGTTGTGTTTCAGGAGTTGAGAGAAGCAAAAGGTTTGGCATATTCTGCTTGGGGTGGATTTATACAACCTAATAAAAAGGATAAAGCTTTTTATATTTACTCTTTTATTGGAGCGCAAAACGATAAGTTGGCTGATGCTATGAAAGGCATGAAAGGTTTGCTTAACAATATGCCAGCATCACAATCGAATTTTGACATTGCTAAGACCTCTATTATGAATCAGATCCGCTCTGAACGCATTACTAAAGCAGACAAACTATTTACGTATGATTCTTATAATAAAATGGGTGTAGCTTATGATTTGAGAAAAGATGTTTTTAATGAAGTTCCAACTATGACCTTATCAGATTTGAAAAATTTTCAAGAGAAATATATTAAAGGAAAAAATTATACAACTATTGTTGTAGGAAAGAAAGATGAACTTGATTTAAAGGTTCTTAAAAACTATGGTGATATAAAGTATTTAACTTTAAAAGAAATATTCGGGTATTAAATGATTATAATTTATATTGAGATTTAGAAAGATTTATTTCAATTTGTTTATTAATATTTTTCAAACCTGACTACTTTTCTTAAAATACTTAAGACAAGTAGTCAGGTTTTGTTTTTTATTGATAATGGGAACGGTGAAATGATAATATAAATTGTAGATTTGTTCTCACTTGTATATAATTTTCTGAATTTTATTGTAAAAACAACTTATAGGATTGTGAAAAGCCCTACCTTTACTATACGTTTTATAGATGAATCTGTAAAGATTTCTTCTGTAATTGCAAATACATTACCCAAACTTGTAAAAATTGTGTCCGGGACTGCACATATTTTAAAAGTGTGGACATTTTAGCACGTAGGATTGCAGATATCCAAAAGTGAACTGCACATATCGTTAAAGGGAGGGCATTCCAAAACTTCAAACTTTAGGCACTTGTCCCCATTCATAATTCATAATTCAAAACTTATAATTAAGAATATTGCCATGACGAATATTCTTAACAATATCCGGATGCTCTACATGAAACTCAAATTCATTTCTGAAGTGTTTTATAGCACTTGCAACCGGCCAGGCAGCCGCATCTCCTAATGGACATATCGTATTACCTTCTATATGTTTTGAAATATCAGCTAAAAGGTCAATATCTTTTGCTCTACCTTCGCCATTTTCAATCCTTGTCAAAATTCTTTCCTGCCAACCGGTACCTTCACGGCATGGAGAACATTGTCCGCATGATTCATGGTGATAAAAACGCGAAAAACTCATCGTATTACGCACCATACACTGGTCTTCGTCATATACAATAAACCCTCCCGAACCTAACATAGTTCCGGTTTCAAATCCACCCTCAGCCAAGGACTCATAAGTCATCAATCTGGGACAATCATTAGTAGTTTTAAGTATTAAATGAGTAGGTAACACCGGCACAGAAGAACCACCGGGCACTACAGCCTTTAGTTTCTTACCATTTTTAATACCACCACAATATTCATCAGAATAAATAAAATCCTCAACAGTTATTCCTAACTCTATTTCGTAAACACCGGGCTTATTAATATTGCCACAGGCAGATATAAGCTTAGTGCCCGTGCTTTTACCATTACCGATAGTTGCATAAAGAAAGCCTCCTATATTTAAAATAGGTGCCACAGAAGCTAAAGTCTCAACATTATTTACCACAGTCGGGCAACCATACAATCCAACAAACGCAGGGAAAGGTGGTTTAAGACGTGGATTACCTCTTTTACCTTCCAACGACTCTATCAGAGCAGTTTCTTCACCGCAAATATAAGCTCCGGCACCAGGGTGCACATATATATCTAACGAAAAGTTAGTTCCTAAAATATTCTTACCTAAATAACCGTTTGTATAAGCCTCGGATAATGCTTTATTCAGAATTCCTACCAAATATTTAAACTCTCCGCGAATATAAATATAAGCAGTATTGGATTCCAAAGCAAAAGCGGAACAAATCATACCTTCAATAAGCAAATGAGGAATATGTTCCATCAAATAACGGTCTTTGAAAGTACCTGGTTCGCTTTCGTCGGCATTACAAATAAGATATCTGGGTTGATTTGATTTCTTATCTAAGAAACTCCACTTCATTCCGGTAGGAAAACCTGCTCCCCCACGACCTCTAAGTCCTGATTTGCGTACTTCTTCAAGCACTTCGTTCGGAGTCATTGCTTTTAATGCTTTATCAACAGCCGAATAACCGCCTGAACGCTTGTAAACATCAAATCTTTGAATGCCTTCTATGCCTATTTTCTCAAGCAGAATTTTTCTACCCATTTGTCATCATTATTTTGAGGTTCGTTTGCGTGTTCTTTAAGTGTATCTATTATCCTGTCGATACTTTCTTTCGTTAATTGTTCGTGAAACTTGGTATTAACCTGCATAACCGGAGCATATCCACAAGCTCCAAGGCATTCAACAGCTTTTAATGTAAATAAACTGTCTGTTGTTGTTTCACCAACATTAATATTTAGTTTTTCTTTAAGATAATCTATCATATCATCAGCTCCACATGCTAAACATGGGCCCGTCTGACAAACTTCAATTACAAATTTACCCACCTTATCCATGTAATATTGTGAATAAAAGGTTGCCACTTCATATACTTCTATAGGTTGTATATCTAAAATCTCAGCCACATAATCCATAATGTCAGCATTCAGGCTTCCGCCGAACTCTTCCTGAGCTATATGCAGCAAAGGTAGCAATGCAGACTTCTGTTTCCCTCTTGGATAGCGGGCAATTATCTCATTAACCCGCTCCAGAGTCGTTTCAGAAAACGCATATGTTTTCCCTTCTTTGTGAAATATCTTATGTTGAATATAATTTCCAATCATTTTCTCTCTTTTTTTTATTGCTATTAGCTACGCGTCAAGCTCTCCGGCTATCACATTCATACTACTCATCGTTAAAATAGCATCTGAAAGCAGACCTCCTTTAATCATATCAGCATAAGCTTGATAATAAATAAAACAAGGCCTCCTGAAATGCAAACGGAAAGGTGAACGGCCGCCATCACTTATTAAATAAAACCCTAATTCACCATTTGCACCTTCAACGGCGCTATATATTTCACCCTTGGGCATATCTATTTCACCCATTACTATCTTAAAATGCCATATTAATGCCTCCATATTATTATAAACCTTCTCTTTGGGAGGCAGGTAAAACTCTGGAAGCTCTGCATGATAGTTTCCCTGAGGCATGTTATCCATTGCATACTGTATTAACTTCAAACTTTGACGCATTTCTTCATTACGAACACAAAATCTATCATAAACATCACCATTTGTACCTATTGGAACTTCAAAATCAAAGTCCTGATACGAACAATATGGATCAGTAACTCTCACATCGTAATCTACACCTGCTGCTCTAAGATTTGGACCTGTGAAACCGGAGTTCAAAGCTTTCTCAGCAGTAATTCCTCCAATATTTATGGTTCTATCCATAAAAATTCTATTCCTCAAAAGTAAGTTTTCAAACTCTTTTAGCTTTTTAGGAAACCTTATAAGGAACTCTTTAAGTTTCTTTATCGCTGTAGCTGAAAAATCTCTTTCAAACCCTCCTATTCTACCCATATTAGTAGTTAATCTGGCTCCCGAAATCTCTTCATAAATCTCATAAACAGCTTCTCTTTCCTGAAATATATAAGTGAAGCCAGTAAGCGCACCACTGTCCACTCCAATCACACTATTGCAAATAAGATGATCGGTAATGCGGGCTAATTCCATAACTATTATACGCATATAATCAACCCTTTTAGGAATCGTTACGCCCAATAGTTTCTCTACTGTCATAAACCAACCAGTATTGTTGATAGGTGCAGAACAATAATTAAGCCTATCAGTCAGTGGAGTGATCTGATAATACGGTCTTCGCTCTGCTATTTTCTCAAAAGCACGGTGTATATAACCAATTGTGGGCTCTGCTTCTATTATTTTCTCCCCATCCATTGTCAGCACGTTCTGAAAAATACCATGAGTGGCCGGATGAGTCGGTCCGAGATTTAATGTAGTATAATTCTTATCGTTAGAATAAGGATTTATGAGTGTATTCTCTTCCATTGCATGCTCTTTTTGTTACCTTCCAAAATACCGATTATCTTTATCTTCTCTTGTTGGATCTTCCATGGCATATTCCTTACGCATAGGGAAGTAATCAAGATATTCCACATTAAGTATACGCTTTAATTTGGGATGTCCTTCAAATTCGATACCATAAAAATCATAAGTTTCGCGTTCCATCCAATTTGCAGCGGCATATATCCAGGTTATCGTAGGCACTTTTGGATTGTCTTTACTTACAAAAGTCTTTATTCTGATGCGCATATTGTTTTTCATGTTATGTAGATGATAAACAACGCCTAATTCATTTTCAGTACCGGGGTAATGAAGTCCGCAAATATCTGTTAAAAAACTAAATCCGGGTTCTGGTTCTTTCTTTAGATAGGATATAAGATCATTAATAACAGCTGGTTTAACCGTTATAGTCAATAAACCCGAAGGTTCTTCGTAACTAAGTACGAAACCATCGAAATATTGCCTTATTTTCTGTAATATAAAATGATTATCCATGATTAAAAGCCCGTTTTTGGTTCTTCTTTCTTCCAAACCTGATTAATTCCATAGCTTGCCAGTAAATCTTTGTATTCTTGTGAATCTCTTCTTCTTAAAGATTCACTTTCAACAAGCTCTTGTATTTTTAAAACACCATCTAATATCTGTTCGGGGCGTGGTGGACAACCTGGAACGTACACATCTACAGGTATAACTCTATCAATTCCCTGCAAAACGCTATGAGTGTCGAATATTCCTCCCGACGATGCGCATGCGCCGACAGCAATCACCCATCTAGGCTCAGCCATTTGCTCATAGACTTGTTGTAATATCGGTCCCATTTTCTTTGCTATCGTTCCCATAACCATCAATAGATCTGCTTGGCGCGGCGAGAAGCTTAATCTCTCCGACCCGAACCTTCCTAAGTCGTAATTCGATGCCATGGTCGACATAAACTCTATCCCACAGCACGATGTTGCAAATGGTAAGGGCCATATCGAGTTCTTTCTGGCCATTCCCACTACTTTTTCTAAGGAAGTTGCCATAAATCCCGGTCCTGAATGACCTTCAGGAGCAGCAACTACAGTATATTTATTTTGATCTGCCATCTTAAAATCCTATTCCCATTTTAAAGCTCCTTTTTTCACTAAATATAAGAAGCCTGTCAGTAATAAAGCAACAAATACGAACATACTAAACATCCCATCCCAACCTAATTCTCTAAAGTTTAAAGCATAAGGGTAAAAGAATATGATTTCAACGTCAAACAGCACAAATAAAATGGCTACCAAGAAGTATTTAACCGAAAAAGGCATACGGGCGTTGCCCTTCACCTCAATCCCGCACTCAAAGCTTTCCGACTTTTTGCGCGTATCAATTTTCCTTCTTTTAGCAGTCAGAAAATGAGTAGCAAGCATCGTTATTACAACGAATCCAAACACTACAACTGACTGTAAAAATATAGGTATATAATCTGCCGGCACCGAATTATTCATCTCTTCTAAATTATTTGTTACTGCATAAACAACTTTTGGGTGTAAATGTTGATCATACACACTCTTTTTTAAGATTTATTTAATTCTGCAAACTTACAATATTATTTATTACAAAATATAATAAAAAACAAAACAATTAATGTAAAAGGTAATGAGATTGCATTTATTCAATTTAATAATAATGACTATATATCTTTAATAGATATGTTAAATGAAAAGATGAAGATTTTTTTATTTCAGATTGGTTGAGAAATAGGAATACTATTAAATTTCTGGGAATATGGGAGAGTATTTAAAATCCAGATTTTAAATATGTATGATTCACTTTAAATGCTTATTTTTATGACATTATAATACTAATTACTTCTCCAAGTTTAGTTAAAGTAGTATAATGAATGTCATTCTAATATTTATATTTATACAATAACAAAGATATTTAATTTATGCTTGCTAACACTTAATTATTTTTGAGTGATTGGTAATTTACATCATAATCATATTTATCTAAAAAAGGAAACTATTCTTAAGATAATAAGATTTTATCTACTGAATGAATTGGATTTATGCCAACATAAATACAATTCATGTCAACGTAACTGCAATTTATGCCTTTATTTTTATAAAAAAGAAATTATTGAGATAATTGAAAGTATTTATGGTTTACCTCTCTTATATAAAAAGTGGACTAATCCCATATTCTCTCCTAATTGATTCATCATATTTCGTGCTGTAGTTCCATCTTTATAATTATCTAAATTATTCTCCTTTAGAAAACCCATTAAATTATTTATTAATTGAATATCCATACTAAGAGTATAACGTTTAAATTCTTTTACTTGCATCCATTCTTTTAATCTTTTGCGTTCGCTTAATTTGCCGTTTTCTATAATGAGTTCAACGGTTACTTTATTTATGATTGCCTCAATATTATCAAGTGTTATTACTACTTCTTGTTGTTCCATGTAATGAATGAATTTGCTTTATTTAAAATCTTAATTTAAAACTTCAAAGGTACTGCTAATATATTGATATAAATAATTTATTAAAACAAATGCAATTCATGCCTCTGTAAATACATGGGACAATTGTGACGATTGTGACAATTAATGACCGCACCCGACCTTCTCCTGACCTCCCCAACCCCTCCAAAGGAGGGGCTTAAGACAATATTCCCCCATTTATTTTAATAAAAAAGAAATTATTGTATTAAATAATATTGTAAGTTTGCAAAAAAAATAATTCATATGAATAAAGAAAATGACATTAAAGTTGTATATCCTTATGAGTTATACAATTC
>JBAXLO010000029.1:0-30460 GCA_037134755.1 Bacteroidota bacterium
CTGAAGCTGCTAAAAGTGTATCACCTAAGATACGTGCCCATCTTTTGGATGGAGCTGCATACAAATAAAAAATTTTTCTCATTTATTAATTTTTTGGATGGTTTTTATTCGTTAATTCTTTCTCTTCAAGTTTCTCAAATTTATGATCGATTAATTTATGCGTAGCAGTACAATTTTTGTCTTTGTTGTCATAATTTGAGATTACTACAGCCAATTGTTTTGACAGATCTGTTACAAGTGTTATGAAAATATCGAGTTTCTTATCATTCCTGTTTATGTATCGCATCAATAAAAATCCGATAACTGTCAATAAAGTAGGAATCAAAATATCATTTGTTTCTATTGTCATTTCGTTTTATTTGCAAAACTAGAGATGTTTGCAATTAATAAAAAGGACACAAAAGAAGAGATAAATTAAGAATTAATAATTAAAAATTAAGAATAGAATATTTGCCACTTTTTATAAAATAGCGGTAAAAATTCTATATGTAAAAGTGATAAAAAACAGGAAAAAGCACAAAAAAAGCACTTTAAAAGCAGGAAAAAAGCACAATAAAAGTATAATAATAGTGATTATTATCTACGAATAGTATAGTCAACCATTTTCCTGATGTCAGGAAAATGGTAAAAAGATGCTGTATTTCGGTAAACAGAGTAACTATATATTTAAACTTATTCAATTTAGGACGCAATGCGTCCTAAATGAGAATTAAAGTAGTTTATATTTCTTAGTCTATTATTATCAGTCAAATTGATTTGATAACGAAATCCATTTCGTTATCAAACTGACAATTCTTTGTTAATTGAATATATATTAATGAATTATATTTATGAGTTTCGTAAATGAAAATGGGTTACTTTTTAGTATTATCATTTATTAAGTCTTTAAAATAAACTCAGGAGTTAATAATTTTGATTTTTCTTAACATGTACTTTTTGTCATGTTAAGAAAATTGCATTTCTTTAACATGACAATATTATTATAGGTAATTTATTAGTTTTTTTACCTATCAAATAATGTTCATGGGTAAATTTCTTCATTTTTTACCCATGAGTTCAATTCATGGGTAACATTTATTCCTCAATCTATTTATATAAGATTGTTAATTTAATAATGGAAAATAAAACCTAATATTTCTTTTTAGAATTTTAGTTTTTTAAAGTGTCGTTGAATTTCTCTTTCAACTTGATCAAAGCTTGGCAAATCTTTTATTTGTTCACTCATTGAGCTCTGCCAACGTCCTTTATATAGAGGTATTCGTTCAGATAATTTCTTTGGAAAATCTAAGGGATTAATATTTTTATTGGCACATTTATTTCTAAATTCATTCATATAAAAATCAATATCCATTTCAAACACTTCCAATAAATACCAAATATCATAAAAATCTCTTGCTTGTACGCGCTGCATAACAGATCGCATTTTTTCTACAAGTACTTCTTCAAGAGAATAACACAAAAGTTGATGTTCTTCTAAATCCGAATAATCAATATATACATTTTTAATAACAGGGGAAAATTCTAATTTCTCACTCCTTGAAATATCAACTTTAACTCTTTTATTATTGCCTTTTCCACCTAAAGGACCAACATAACTAATATAGAAGTTAATACCACCATCTTCATGTTCGTTGTTATCAATTATTTCAAGTGGAATGTTAGCTTCTTCCTTTACATATTCAAAAGTCTCTTTAAACCATTTGAATATTTGTTCATTAGATATGTCATTGTCTAATAATGTAAAATCAAGGTCTTCCGAAAAGCGATAATCCTCAAAATATACTTTCTTTAAAACAGTCCCTCCTTTAAAAACGATAATCTTTGAAAGTGCCTCATGCTGTGCTATGCCTTTCATAATCCATGAAAGGATATAGTCTTTTTCAATTTGTTGATCACGAACACCAACTTCTCTTGCTTTTTGTTGTATTTCTCCGGGTTTAATCATGTATAAATAGAAGATTTAATTGTTTCAAGTTCTAGATTTTGTTGAATACACCATCTGCTAATTAATTTGCCTGTTTTGGGGAGTTCGGTATCTAAAACTACATATGATGCGGTCTTAAGTTTTTGTAAATCGTCAGTAATGTTATTGTTGATATTAAGTGTTTCTAATACAAAACCTAATCGTTTAATAACAGCTTGTGAATTGAATTTTTTAGTGTAATCAAGTAAGGTATCGAATTTTATTTTATCCTTAGAGATGTAAATTGCTTTTGCAATTTCAACTATCCCTCCAGCATATTCAGGTTTGAACAAACAATCAATAAATGTTTTTTCAAGATCTGAACAGAGCACCTTATTAAAGTCGTCTATCCATATTTTCTTAGCACCAAAAAAATGGGTTTCATTATGAAAAATAAACTGAAATGAAACGTTTTTTATTTTAATTTCAGATGGTTTAATCTGTTTTGAGACAACTATTTGTTCTTTTAATGAAGGTTGAGTTATAAGATTGTGAATTTGTAACGCTGAATAATAACCAATATAATGTTGATTTTTATTTACCAAATGTTCAGCAATCAGATGCCAGTCAGGCATAAACATATCAGAATCTGCTTCATAAGGGATGATATAATAAACACCTTCTTTTAAACGCATTAGCAGCCCTCGTTTAGTCATATCACTTAGAAGTTCCCTTAATGTGCCATTTTTTGAATCTGGTAATGCTTTGAAAGCTTCACTATAATCAAAGCACAACTTATTCTGTCCGTTGAAATAGGATAGAAGTTCATTAGATTGTTTTGAAATATACTTATGCTTCATAGTAAAAATGTCAGGTTAAAACTGACTACAAAGATACAAAAGATAATTTTAATACAAAGCAATTTTTAAAAATAAATTATGTTTTATAGTATAAATGTCAGGACAAACCTGACAAATAAGATATAATACATAATTTATTGCAATAATAATACTTCAATTTCCGTCACTAAGGTTAAATTTTACGACTATAATAAATATTGTTTGTTAGAATAAAGGAATCATTTTTGATTGAGAAATATCTATCGGTACTATTCTTGCATCAATGTATTCAGGGTATTTTGTCTTATTTGCTCTTATATTCTTGCAAAGCAAACCGATATATTTATCACCCGTTTCATTTGCAGAATTAATAAGAGCAGCAAGTTCAGGTTTAGAACTAACCTCTATATTGTCACGTGTTGAAGCTCTTAAAACCAGTCTTGCTCCATCTTCTGCAATATTGATACTGCTTGTTTCTATGCCTTTTGCAATTGCTTTGTAAGCTATTGCATTTCTTAATTCAGGGAGCAGTGCTATGATATCAACATTATCTAAAGAAGTTTTAATTCTATTGTATAGTGCTGTACCAATAGAAGGTACAATATCAAATAGTTCTGCTTCCCTGATAAATTGTTTTAGTTTGATAAATAGAAGTGTACTACCATTAATGTTATAGCAGGAATTAAATACTTTAACATTCGGTATAATGCTCCCGTTAAGTTCTGAATAAATTGCTGCCGTTTTAAATTCATCAAATTGTGCAATATTACAAATAATGTAAGTTAAAACTGAATCCATTGCATTGAAACCTTTGTTTCTAAAGTATTCTATCGCATTTTTCTCCTGGTAATGAAAAGCACTTTTACGAGTAACTCCAGAAATTTCCCCTTCAATTCTTTGCAAACCCAATTCTGAAATTGTCACTCCTGAAATATTCATCCAGTCAAACATTGCAATTTGAATAAGCATTTCATTGACTTTTGAATTAAGCATTGTGAAAAATGGTATTCTTAAAACTTCAACATCTGAATCATCTCCATTAAATGAAATCAGCTTATTCATTAAGTCCATTCCAAGAATTTCAGAAAGATAAGTATCATTAGCCCAATTCAGATGTGGAGTTAACACACTGCAATCAAAATCAATACTTACACCAATATGTTTTCTAATTTCGGTAGTATCTATCATTAGCTTATTTGTTTAGTTCCGGCACCTGTGTCCAGAGTTGTTAAAATTGTTTTCTTGAATTTAATTTCTGTATCATCACTAGCTCCGTTGAATCTAACCATGTGTTCAATAGGATAAGCTATATGTTGTTGGTCAACCCAGGCTAAAGCTGAATTTACCAGGAAAGCTTCTCTAATATTACTCCCTCCTGAATTACTTGCATAAGGTCCTCCTCCGGATGGCATGGCTCCAACTACTGCTGGATTAACCAAAATAGAAAAAAGTATTTCCGAATTAGCAGCTGCAGAAGTGATAAGTTGCTGATCACTTTTAAATTTATCATCCAACACTTCTATATCCCATTTTTCTTCAGCCTTTCCCATTTCATTTACAGCAAAATGAGTAATTAGCGTTTTCTTAGCATTCTCAGAACCTATTAAAGTGTCTTCAATTTTTTTCAAAGCTTCCGCAATCTTGCCTCTACGTTCCAATACATCAGGAAATTCTTTTTGAGGGAATTGTTTATCCCAATAACTATATGGAATTCTAACAATATAAGTGAGTGAAGCCTGATTTTTGTACACATTTTTTAGAAAGTTCGGTACTTCCTGCGAAATATCCAACCAACCTGCTTGTCTTGCTGTATCCCAATCAGGTAAAGGATAGATAACATTATTTGAAAACCTGTTAAATAATGGATAAATGTAACTTTTACCTTTTGTTCTACCGGCTCTTCTTAATCTGATTAAGTCTGCATAAGGATCATATTGATCAAGCATTGGAATGTACTTAATATCAGATGCAGTACATTGATACATTCCTTCCCATTTTTCACTGAAAGCTATGAATTGTTTATCTTTTGTTTCTTTAAGATTGAATAGACCTATTGCAATTATAAGTATAATAAGAATATTGTGTATTGTTATTTTCATTATGATATTTTTTTATTGGCAAAACTATCGTTGTTAGCTAATAAAAAAAAGGACAGGAAGAGGGAGGCAATTACGAATTATGAATTATGAATTGCTTTAGGTGCGAAGATTTATATAAAAGTTAAAATTGAAGGGCATAAAAAAAGAGCCGACTATTAAGTTGGCTCTTTTTGAAAATGTCTTAATTATGTGGTTAGTCTTTTATAAACTTTTCTGATTCATCAGGTCTATTCTCATTAAACTCCTCAAGCTCTCCTCTAAAGAATTGAGTAGGCACTACCAAAGTACCAACAACATTCCCTAAATTAGAAGTTAAAGTAGTAATAAATGAGCGAACATAAGGAAACATTATTGCAGTAGCATTTGAATTAACGAATGCTTTTCTTAATTCTTCAGTAAGCTCCGATTCAATTTCAAAATAACCAACGGCTCTTAATGTTAATTCAAATGTTTTATCATCATTAAGTGCAACATCCATTATAATGTTAAAAGTATTTTTATTATCAGAAGGATAAAATACTTTAGGTATGCAGTTAATGTTAATATTTAATTCCCCTTCACGACGTCCTAAAGTATTAAAATTGACATTTAATATATCAACACCTCTAAAAGTTAATTTATTTTGTTTGCTTACGTCCATTATGCAGCTTTTGCTAATTCGGTGCTTGGGTTATTCTTGTTGCAAGATACAAATTTTGGATCTGTTGGTGTTTCTTGATTATATGTATAGTTATTACTCCCAATTTCTTCAAAACTTCCATCACCAAAATAATTCCCATAATGTCTGTTTCTTTGGCTCGTTAACCATTCATTAAGACTTTCAGTAGTTTCATTTGCAAGAGCTTCGTCTAAGCTTCTTTCAAGTTCTTTCAAGTCAATCATTTTCGTTTCATTTCGTTTAATTACATCCCATTTCAAAATGGAGTGCAAAATTATTAATAATTTTCAGATTATAAACTGCAATCTGAATTCTTTTTCTATAATTAAAGTTAAAAACTAATAGATCATCACTATATGGCAAATCTTGAAACAAAATACCATCTGTTTTATCCGACCATTTTGCTTTATCTTTAAAATATTGATTAATTTCATATAATGTCGCTTTCTGTCCTGTTTTTTTAATAATATGTTTAGCAGCTTTTTCAATTTGAGCTTTCCAAAAATCATAATGTTCTTCGTTAAAAACTGTATCTAACACATTTTCAAAATCAACATCGGCTTTATATACTTCAAAGTTCCCTGTTTTCCATTTACTCTTATGTCCCCAGTGTATCGCATCAACTTCTTCTTTCCAAAAATAGTAAGCATCACCTAACCATGCATCTTCTCTATTTGAAATAATAGGACCGGTTAAATAATACTTCCATTTTTCCTGAGTATGGTACATTATACGTATCAAATCACAATTAGTTTAATATTAGTAAAATCATCTATAGTTCTATTGTTAAATTAAAGCTTAATAATAATTTGTAATTGTTACTATAATGTTACTATATAACATTAATGTTTATTTTTTGTTATTATTGTTCTATTTTTTTTATATTAATTTTTTATTAATGCTCATAATTTTCCGGCAAATGTAGTAATAAAAACACAATAACAAGTTTTTTTTAACAATTTAAATTAAAAAGTAAAGATATAAAATATACATGGTGTCACAATCTGTGATACCATGTCATTTCTTATAAGTGTTATTACTATAATTAATATAGTTTATCTTTCCTATCTATTACTAACTTTATTATCAATTTTTATATTATTCACGTTAATTGAGCCTATACTTTCTAAAAGTCTTTCTGCATAAGCAAATGCAGGAATCTTTATCCATTTATTATTAATCATAAATATCCAAATCATTAATAAAATTAATAATATTATCTCTGATATCCAAAAGTTGATCGGAAATATCTTATAGTTTAAGAATCCATTTTTAATACCTATGAACACAAAATTGCAAATTATTGTTATAACTATAATTAATATGCTTTTCAATTTTAATCCCCATAAGTTTCTACGAAAACCATAACTGATATTTTCTTTAAATAGTAGAGAGTATTTCTTTGTATCTCTTGTCATGGAAATAAGATATCTAGTCCAGGAGATATATACGTCTTTAACCGAATCTAAATCAGAATTAAGAAAATCAATATTTTGATCTTTGATTGGAGATAATTCAAGTAACTTAATATGATATTTTTGTTTTGTATATTTATCTAGAATATCATTTCTAAAAGAAAGCAATTGAACTGAAGGCATACCCCCCCATTTTTCCCATAGTTTTGGTTCTTTTTTCTTTCCACTATCTCTACCAATGTTTGATAAAAAATATACAAGAGCCGATGTAATACCTAAAGTTGTTAGAACTTGAATGTACTTTTCGTATTCAATTGAATAAGTAATACCTATTACTACTATTGGCAATAAGAAAATTACTACTGGATATATTCTTGCTTTAATAGAATATTTATCAAATTCAATCATAATTATATTGGTATTTCAACATAGCTACTAAATGGAATTGGGTTAGCTAAAACTAGATCATCTCTTAAGGGAACAGTTCCATAATGAAAATTTAAAAGACAACCTTTAGTACAATATGGAACAATACCTCTTCTTAATAGACTATTAGTAACAATATTTGAAGGATGACTTGGTTCACCCTTCTTAGAACAAGATATAGCCGCAGATGATGCATTTATATATTTTAGAATACCCTTAGATAAGTTATGTCTACTACCATGATGAGGTATATCTAAAACATTAAGGTCTCTCAAGTTAATACTTCTTGAGTTTGCATAAGTAATAGCATTAAACAACCCTTCTGTACCTACATCGCCAGTAAAAAGAATTTTATAATCAGCAACAGTTAAAAGTAAGACTAAACTCATATTGTTTTCTGAAGAAGTTGTTTCATCGTTTTCAGAAAGATTTTCTGTATCAAAAGACATATCCTCTAAAACAGTTCTCTTCTTTGTGGCAGTGTAACTTTTAGTAATACTTTCAGTTAAGTCCATTTCTGGAGTTTTCTGTGAGGCCTGAATTAGTTTTAAATAAAAATCTTTGTCTGGTCCTAATATTGTTAAAATAGCTTTATCATTTTCTTGATAATAGTCTCCTTGATGAGGATGGAAAATTTCAATGTTCTTTTGAATAGCTAATTCTTCAATATCATGGGCATATTGGTAAGCTTCTCTCATCCTTTCTGTAAAGCTATTCTTAGTTATCCTTCCATCAATAATTGAATTCTTTAAATCATCCCAATATTTCCAAGGTCTATGCATCCAGATTTTTCCAACTTGTAGTTCTTCGATAACATTACGCAAACCTGAAGCATGGTCAGCATCTGGATGTGTTAATATAACTCTATCAACTTTGTCTGATTTGTATACATTTTTAACATGCTTTACAAGTTCATCTCCACTATCTGAATTACCCCCATCTATAATAAAAATTTTTTGATTTTTCCAAATTTTATCTTCATAAAACCCAAATCTCAAAGCAATAGCATCACCACATCTACTTCCTTCTCCTACTGGTAAGAAATCAATTTCTATAGAATTATTTTCTGTCATTTTATTTAAAGTTAAATAATTAATTTATTATTTCTATAATTTCAACTGAATTATTTGTATTCCCTATTTTTACTTTATCCCCTTTCGTTTTACCTATTATGGAAACTGCTAAAGGGGAATGATTAAATATTTTTTGTATTCCTTCTGTAATCACATGAACATTAGTTTGCGTTTCTATTAAATGAACAATAATTTCTTTATCATTATTTATTCTTACTTTAACTGTACTATTTTTATTCACTATTTTATCAAAATTAATTTCAACCTTAGATTCTTTTAATTCATTTAATTGTTCATCTTTAGTAATAACTTTGGTTATTGTGTTACCTGCTGAATATTTTTTTAAAATCATCCATTCCTTTTCATAATAGTTATTGTCAATGGGTTTTCCATTCGCTGTAAAGCTATGAAAAACTAATCTAGAAATATCATTATTTATATCAATCGGATAAATTTTGTATTCTAAATTGTCATAATCATTGTAAATAACTTTAATCCCTTGCAGATGGAGTTGTTCTCTTATTGAAATATTTTCTGTTAAATGAGCTTTAAATTTTTTAGTCCCATCTTCATTAAAATATAGACCTATTACTTTTTCTGATTCAATAATATCGAAATAGATTAATTTACTTTCACTATTCAACCCGTTCATATATTCTTTTCCTATTTTACGAGATAATAAATAAGAAATAAAAACTTTATTTATATGACCATTATCATAACACTGAAGTAAAAACCCATTTTTTTGATTCGCTTTTATCGGTAATACATTATCAGCATCTAATGGATTATCATTAGTCATTATATAAATACCTGTTTTGTATAAATTAAAATATCTAATTATATCTGAAGTCTCTTCCTGAATAAAATCCATTGTAACTTGACTTTCTTTTTGAAACAAATCAACTTGTTCAACTTTACTAAAGTTTTTAATAGGTTCCCTTTTTATTTCATATTTGATTTTTTCAACTATATCAATTTTAGGTTTCTCTTGTTCAATCAGATCGTTTTTGATTGGAATTATAGGATCATCCTTTTGTGTTTCATTAGCACGTAACAGTTCCCAAAGTGGTTCTAAAGATTTTTTGCGATTGGAATAATATTCACCGCCCCTTACTCTGAAAAATTGCCAGCCTCCAATTCTTTCTAGGAAACCTTGTCTACCTGCATCTGCCCATGCTTGGTCTGGTCCATGCCAATCATCCCCATCACATTCAACTGCAATTTTGACTCCATTACTTAAAACTACCGCTAAATCAATTCTATGTTTACCTTTTACAACTGGATATTGTGGAATTACATCATAACCTTTATCAATAATATCATTATGGACATCTACTTCAAACCAACTTTCAAAAGGAGTGGGTTGATTTCCTAACTTCCTGTCAATTTTTTCAGAGCTAACTTTTTTGTTTTCTTTATAATTTTTAAAATGGTCTAATAGCTTAAAACGCAAATCAACAATACCAGATGATTTTGATTGTAGATCTTCTAATTGTAAAGAATGAAAAAGCCAAATTTGTTCTAGTGCTCTACTTACAGCTACATTAAATCTCCTTTCATCTTCAGCTCTTGTTAAAGCATTACCTCTATGATTTTGTGCAACGACCATACTAAGGAAAATAATATCTCTTTCATCTCCCTGAAAACTTGCTGAATTACCACAAGTTATTTTCCTGTTTTTCATTTCATCACTACCAATTAAATCCATGAGTCTACTCTCAATAATTTTTGATTGCGAATTTCCTTGTAAGGTGATTACTCCAATTGTTTTGGGTTTTTTAACACCATCTTCAATTTTAAAATAGTTTTCATCTTTTATTATTTCAGCAATTTTCTTTGCTATCTCTTCTGCTTCAACTTTGTTTATAATATTAGAATAAGAACCATCTGTATATCCATTTTGACAATAAAAAGTTTCTAATGGGTTAAGCCTTTTTTCAGAGTATTGTTTTAATGGATATAGTCCTTTTCCATCAGGTGCATAAAAATGTTTATTTGAAAACTCAATTATTTCAGGCATACATCTAAAATGCTCACGCAATACAATTCTCTTACCAGCACATAATCTGTCGCAATGATCAAAGAAACTGTGTTTCGTACCATAAAAATCTGCATATGGTATTTCTTGTGTTGGAGTTGGTTTAAGATGTTTATGAATGAGTGTTTTTACCATTCCATCATCAACTCCCACATATTCTGGGGCAGTTTGTTTATCATCACCGACAACAATTATATTCTTTGAAATATAAAACAAAAAAACTGCATCTGGTCCTAATTGGCTTGCTTCATCAATTATAACATAATCAAACATTGCTGGTTCAGGAATAAAGTTTTCTACAACCTGATAAAGAGGCATAACCCAACAAGCAACTGATTGCTTGCAATATTCCATTTCCTTATTTGCTATTTTTCTATAATGATTATAATTCGGGCTTGTTCGTGTTTTAGGTATTACCCTAACTGCTTGTTTCCATGCTGTAAGATGTTGCTGCATCTTAGGATTAGTACTTAACCTTTCTACTATATGTAACCATGCTTTTCTTGAAGCTATAGTAGAAATTAACTCTTTTTCTTTAAATTCTAAATTAAAGATTTGTTGAATTAGAACTTTCTCATAGTTGTCAGTTAAAAGTTTTATTATTTCTGAGTAAGCATGTTTGTGTAAAATTGCATTTTCAAATTGACTGAGATTTGAGAACTCAAAAGTGTTTTCTAAAATCTCTTTAATAAGTATTGGAAAATGCTCTTGGTGATTAGATTGTAGGTTTTTGTAATTTCTGTATTTTTCTTTTTCTGAATTCAGTATATCAATTTCTGATAGATGTTGTTCATAATTAAAAACATCAATATTATCTATGTCAGTAACAATAGTCTTTGCAAATGGATGAATATTTATAATTGTTAGATGATTTTTTGCATCATTAATTCTTGCTTTAAATGCTTTTGCCTTATCAATAATATAATTATATTCAACATCAGCAATCAAATTATTAACTTTTAAACTTTCATAATCCTTAATTTTAATAGATGACGTTTCTTCTATTTGTGTTTTTAATTTATTGGCTTCATCAAGTAAAATAATAAAATCTTCTGTATCTTCTTTAAGCTGCCTGTAAAATTTCACTTTATCAAAATAACTTTTTTGAATTCCATTAACCTTGATTCCCCAAATTGTTTCAAGTTCCTCAAAATCTTGTTTAGTTTTTATATCCAATAAGACTGTTTGAAATTCAGATTCAGTAATGCAAATGCTTCCATTTACTTTCACTTCATCAATAAAATATAGTTTATCTTTAATGTTTTTTGGAAGTAATGCTTTTTTAAGATTAAATAAAATGCCAGACAATGCATTTCCTTCTTTCATATATGAAAGCAATGTTTGAGCATCACTTTTAAGTTGAATCAAACTCTTTTCATTTGGATATTGTATTTCAACACTACGATCAAATTGTTTTAGCTTTTCTTCAGGTAAGTCAGCTAATATTTTTGCAGTATTTGTAATTTTATCTTTCCAAAATTTAAGATTATTCCAATAATCATTTAAAAGTTTCAATTTGAATGATAGAGCATTGTTTTCAATTTTCGAACACAATTTGTGAAGTTCTTGTAACTGTATTTTTAATTCTACATAATTTTTGCAATTGATAGAGAAATGTCCTTCTTCATTTGTATATTTTTGAGTTAACTCACTTTTTATTTTGCTATATTCTTTTAATTCAGATAGTGTGAGAATCTTATCTTTTTGAGGGATTTTATAATTGAAATCATTGCAATTAATATTGCGATAATAACTTGTCAGATTATAAAAATTTTCTATATCAGATATTAAATCAATTTTATCAATGTTATTAAATTTGTCTTTATACCAAGCGAAACATGAAAGTTCTTTTTCAATTCTCTCTGCTATTTCAGTAAGTGTTCCTTGATATTTCCGATTTATGGTTAGTTGTCTTGTAGATTTCTCTTTTATATTAAGCCACTTATTTTTTGTATACGCTTTTTCCTCTTTTACTAATGACAATTCAGTTTCTTTTTCTTCAATCTCCTTTTTGTAGCGACTAAGATTTGTAATTCTTGAAAGTTCATCATTAATTGCGTTCACACTGGAATTAAGATCTTGCAAAGAAGATGAATCACCACTCAAAAGATTTACTGTTAAATTTTTAAAATCATCAGGGAGTTTATCTTTTAAAACCTCCAATGCTCTCTTAGTATAAGCAGTAACCAAAACTTTTTCTCCGTTTGCTAAAAGGTGACATATCAAATTTGCAATTGTATGTGACTTCCCTGTACCTGGAGGTCCTTGAACTAAAACTTTATTATTTCGTCTTGCTTTTTCAATGATTTCAATTTGTTCATCATTATATGGTTTTGGAAAATAAATTGTTTCATCAGTTAATTCATATGAAATTTCGTCGTTTGCATCGTTTGAAAATGTTTCACCCAAATCATTTATATCTATTATATCATTGATAGATGGAATATTTATGGAATCATCAGAGTTCTCTATATCTGATATAATTTTTTGATACAAGGCACTGAAACTTCTGGTATTTCGTTTTCTTAAAATCAATGCAGGAGCAAAATATATTGTTGGTTTTTTAGTAACTTCTCTTGGTTTAGTTAACTCATTACTTAATTCACCATCTGTTCGCATTCGGTCTGCGAAAATTTGAATTGCATCTATTATTTTTAAGTCAAATGGATTACCCGTGATATTATGTTCCTTCAAATAATTTGAAACCTTTGTTTCAGCTTCTATTACATCTGATGAATCAAACTGCTCTATTAAATCGAGAATTGCGTCTGTTTCAATTTTAATTTCATTCTCAATACTTGGTAAAACTTTAATTGATGAATTAAAAGTGATTTCAACTTTTGATGTTAGAATGTGTCTACAAATCAGATGGCTTTTGCCATCTTCTCGAAAATTTAAAAGCCCAACACCAACAATAAGTTCAAATTCTTCACCAAATTGTTGTGCTTTATTATAAATACTAAAAAATTGTTTATATGTTTTACTCTGTTTTTCATATTCTGCAAGTTTGATTTTATAGTCTTCAAGTTCCTTATTATAAAATTCTACATCATCAATCCATTTATCATTGAGATATGTTTGAAATTCTTTCTCTATTTCAGGATATTCAATTATTGATATTAATTTACCACTTTTAGTTATTGTTTCTTTTAAAATTGGAGTACCATTCTCATCTATTAAACTTTCTTCATCAATCCATTCTGTCAAAGTTTTACTTAATATCGGAAATCTTGGGTGATGTGGTTCATTCTTCGGTTTAGAAATCTTTAGCCAATAATCAGCATCTTGATTGTAATTTGAAAAAGTAATACAATCAAAAATATCATATTGTGGAATATCTGCAAACCAAATAATTTCAGAATATGCTTCACTACTTTGGATATCTCTAACAGGCACACTCCTGATTTTTGAAAACTCAAGAAGGTAGTTAAATACTTGTAAATACTTTTCCTTATTCATTTTTTATGCTGTAATTAATATTCTGTAAAATTATAATTTAATTCAATACAAAGGATTCTTTTTTAAAAATAATTCATCGAAAATTGATATAAGGTATTTTTGAATAACTTTTATATTAAGTATGTTTCAAATAATGATTGTACCAAAAATAAAAAAACCTTAGCGCGTTAACGCTAAGGTAAAAAAAGGCAGCATAAAACAGAACGGTGTAAAATTCTACGGTCTTTTATTCAAAGTAGTTTCTGTAAGTATCTATACGTTTGAACTCTTAGTTAATCATTGCAGTCATAATCGGACTGTATTCTAATGCTTTTAAAGAGATTTTATCGATATAAACGGCTACGTAGTAAACAGTTTTGCCAATATCAGCATTATCAAAATCGGTAACAAACTTACCTTTTTGAGCTATGCCAACGTATTCCATCTTTTTGTAGTCAGCTGGAGGAGTCAAGCCACCTACCTGCATATACACGTTGGTATGCTTAGCATCGGCAGGCAACTTACGTGTACCTGTTATACTATTGATAATACCCAAAGTATGTTGTTGGTGAGTGTTGGTATCAATGTTGTTAATAATTGGGTGACTTTCTTCAGCCCTACCCGTAAGCATGGCTATGTTAGAGCTATTATCTCCTTTTACAGAGAAACCAAGCAATTTAACTTTAGCTATATCGCCATCAGCAGCTGTTTGTACCTGTGGTGCCCATTGGCTCGTAATAACGTCTAAAATTTCATTGGTTTTAGACTCAATTAATTGGGTATTCTCTTTTTGTGCAATTTGCATCTGAATACCACCTTCGTGCAGTAATTCCAAAGCCTCAATCATACTGGAAACAGCAGCAGGCATTGGCGAAATATTTGTAACCATTGCTACATTAGCAGAAACAGCAGTAGCTATCCCTTTAGTCCTCTGTAAAAAACGACCGGCTGACAAACCTTGCAGATTTGAGGTAACTATCAGCTTTTTAATTAATCTTCTTTGTGTCATTGTATTATTTTATTAGTTTATTGTGTAAAAATCAGTAATAATCTTTCTATTTTATAAGTTCTTCTTAGTATTCTTCGGCTAAGTCAGGGTCCGTTACGAATCTTGGGCAGTGCCCCTCTGAGCATAAGAGTCAAAATATTTATATTGTTTTTCATTCTTTTTAAAGTATCCATTAGCCTTTGTGTAAAATCAATCATCGCTTTTGTCATAAATTCTATTCTTTTTGTAAAAGGACTTAAAATTTTGTAGCATTTTACTTTTCTTAGAATCGTAAGCAGGCTCGACTTTTTTAAGAAATTACATCTTTTAATTAAATTTATCATCGTTTAATTTTTCTGCAAAGGAACGGCTTTAGAGGGCAAAAAAAAAGGACACAAAAAAAGAGGCATTCATAATATGAAAGCCTTCTGTTTTTGTTCTCATATAAGTTCAATGTAGGTATAAATTAGAGAGATTATTAAATTTAAGGTTATGACCTTAAATTTATCGAAATAAATTAAGGCTATAACCTTAATTTAAGAATATAAAAAAAGTCTATATTTAAGAAAAGGATTCATTTTTTTAATCAAAAAAGGTTATGAATTAAAAAAAGCCCGATTAATCGGGCTTTATAAAACAAATATATATGAAAAGATATGCAGTGCATTGTAGTTTAAAAGACTAATAGTATTCTAAACACTTTTTTAACAACTATACTGGTTTATTCCATATCGTACAATACTAAAATTAATACTGTATTGCTTTTTTATCTTTGCTGTTCTGTTTTAATCAAATTAAAATAAAATGCAAAGTAAGGCAATAGGGATTTCCAGAAAAAGGACAGGGGGGATTCAATTAAGGATTATGAATTAATAGTAGGAAAATTAAACTACTAGCCTTAAAAAAGGAATATACAGTTAATATTAAGAACATTTGGGCGATATTTATTATTGCCGATTTAGTAGCAAATTACTGCTAAACCGACACGAAGTTTGAAAAAAGATCTAATGCTTGAATACGCAATTAGACCCTTTTGTCATAGACACTAAGTTGGCAGTTGGTGTTCATTCATTTCTGACAGTTTGTCTTTTATTAACTTTTTCTGTTTTATTACAACATATTATTATTGTTCATTGTTTTTTCAAAATATTCACCAAACAGTTTTATTATCTCATTTCTATGTTCTTGACATAAAATCCAATTCCATTTTTCATTTTCAAAAATTAGTGCAGATTTTAATGAATCTAATCTCTTTTTCTCAAAAAAAGATGTTCGCTTTTCTGCAAAACTTTTATTGGAATATTCAGAATTCATACCTACGGCTAATAATACTAAATTCCCAAAATCATCTAATCTTTTCTTTTTTTCTTCTTCTGTTAGATTTTCACTTTCAGTCCAAAGAATATTTACATCATACTCTCTTTGTTTTTGGGGCGAAATATGCTCAACTGAATTTTTCTTTGTCATCCTATAATTTTTCCAATCGTCTCCCTTTTCATTTGATTTTATATACCATAGAATAAAGTCTGTTTTATAAAACCAATAACTCCAAAAAGCTGTTCCGTTTGGTTTATTTAGTGCTTCAATATTAACACAAAACTCATTCATTTCTTTCCCAATCAAATTCCAGCTTCTTAAACTCAATTCTTCAGAAAGCTTAGAACAGAACATTATATTGTCTAGCTCTATAAGGTACTTATATAATTTTTCTGAATTATCTTCATATAATGTTTTGAATAAAAAAGGCGTTAACCAGTACAAAGTGGTTATCTGTTGGGAGTGATATAACATACTTTGTAGCAAGGCAAGTCCTTCATTACTTAAAGGTTCTTTTCTTTGAAGAACCTTTTTATTTTGATATAATCTTTTGATAATATGAATTTCCTGATTTGACTCTTTTTCTATCCATTTGATTATGTGTTTATCAAAGTTTATTCTCAGTTTCAAAAGCAGTTCTATAAATTCTTTAACACTTGATTCATTGAGATAGTATGGATAGAATAGATTCTCAAATGAATCAATTAGTTTCTTTTCGTTTACCTCTGGGACTTTCTCATTGATAAAACCTTCATATTTATTTTTATAAATGAATATCCTTAAAGAATGTTGCAAAAACATAGGAAAACTAACTATACTTCTTACTTTACCTGAATCATAGTCATATTCTTCATTCACATCTGACAATTCATATTTATCCCATTCAAGTATTTCCATCAAATGTATATCTTCATAATCAGTAGTAGTTTTAGCAATACGATTTATTATATCTGACGGTAACCCTATTTCTGTATCTTCAGTTGTTTCCTTTTGAGTAATATCTCCCCATTTAAAACCGCAAACTTCTTTGATGTTCTTTTCAATATAATCATCCATAATAGAACATGCTTCCCATATCTGTGCGTATTTCCTTTTTTCTTCATCAGTTATGAATTGAATAAGTTTAGATTTTATAATCTCATGATTTTGTAATTGTACGCCTCTATTGTTCAGAACCTCGAAAAGTCTGTTTTCGTCAATACCTGCGGGCATTTCTGTCTCGATAAAAGCCACCTTTTCATAAAGGAATTTTGTGAGCTTCTTCTTAAAATCAGCTGTATTCCCTCTTTCTTCGGCATTTAAAAACGTTTGAATTGTTTTTTGTGCAAGTGTAATACCTTCAAGTTGAACTTTTTCTGCAGGACTTAATTGAGAATAGTTTTCAGGGTTAGTAAAGTATTGATTGACAAAATCCCTGATGGCAAATGAAAGACGTTTTACATAAGATTTGTTGACCTGAGCATAAGCAAATGCCTCAAGTTCATTTTTCAACTCATAACTTAACAGCCACAATGTAGTGAATCGTTGTTGACCGTCTATTAGGTCATAATTATTACCATTACTAATAATCATTGTACCACCTAAGAAATAATAATTATCTGGTGTTTTAATGGCTCTTTCCAAATCTTCTAGCAAAGTGGTAACCTGATCTTCACCCCATACATATAACCGCTGATAAAGGGGAATTGAATAGAAACGCTGCTTTTCAACTACATATTTCAATGTAATTAAGTCGGACTTTATGCCAATATTTTGCTTTGATATAATTTCTTCAATCATTTTTTATCCACTCTTTTAATGCTTTTAAACTTGTTTGCCCATCCTTACAATAGTATTTTAACAAAGCCCTCTTGTAATTACTTCTCACTGTATATATGGGTTGATCATTTTCATTATTTAATGTGATTGTTTCATCCCTGTATATATCATTATTAGTGTTTTCTAATATGAAATCAAATACTTGCTCTGGTATAAATGCCTGTGATATAATATCGAGTAAGTTTTGATTTTTATCTCTTAAAATTCGTATAGCTGTTTTATCGTATATACTACTTAATTCAATTCGATATACCCCAATATAATAATCAAGATATTTGGCGAACTTATCAATCTGATTAGATTCAAACTTATCGAAATACAATACTACACACAAACGATACAGCGATTTTAGATATTCCGACATCCCACTTTTAATATAAACCTCTCTATAAAATTCTTTTAAATTTTGTAATCCCTGATATTGTGAATACTCTGTATGAAACAGAAAATGATACATGGCTGCATACCGTTCTGAAAAAAGAAAAAATCCAATGCCTTTTTCAATAGGTTGACGCAAAGCAAAAGGGTAGTTTATAGCGCTAGATTTTAAAGCAATGGGAGAAGTATCGAGCAAAATGCCATCAATTTCATTGTAGTGAATAGAATGAGCTATTTTGTTTTTTACATTGGGATAAATCTGAACCTGACTATTACTCGCAGGGGTAAGGGTTTTCTTTTGAAACTCAAGCAATATGTCATCCTGCGATTCGTACCATACATTACTCCCTTTCCATAAACGACCACGCCATATTACCTGATTGAATAAATAGTTTAAAAACTGATTGGTGTTATTTAAATCCCATTGTTTGGCAAAAACAACTTGTTTCCCTTCTTCTTCCCTTAGTTCGCGTAGGTGAAACGATTTCAAATAATCAGCAGCACCTAATTTGACACCTCTGTTATTTTGAGTTTCAAAAAACGAAAATGCATCGTCCTGCCTGTTGGTTACAATAACCGAAAAGGCTAATATTGGTACAATTAAGTTCCAATATTTTTGTAGCCAGTCAGTTTTATAATCCTTAACGTAATTTTTAACTTCTACAATATTTTTTTTAGAAATAGGTGAGTTGAAAAAGAACTGAACTTTATCCTTATGTTTTGCAATTAAACTATGTTCTTTATTGGCAATACTATCTAAAATAAGAATGGAAGTAAGTCGTTGTTGTCCGTCAATAATCTCGTAGCCACCATTTTTGCAAAAAAACAAGATGCTTCCCATATAATAAGGATGATCATTATGATGTTCAATGTGGTAATGCAAATCATTTATAAGGGTTTCCACTTTTTCGGAATTCCACACGAATGGGCGCTGATAGTCGGGAATTTTAATGGAATAATCATCTTGAAATTCAAATATGCTTTTAAAAAGGCACGTTCCAGCTACTATTTTGTTTTTCTTTAATATTTCCATACATTACATTTTTATCTGTTTATCTGTCTCTTGCCATTTTAAATTTGTTGTTGATACATGCTAGTTTTTCTGTTGTTAAAATGATTATTTGTGTAATTTAACCACCCATTTGTTTTTTTATTATTTCTGCTACTATGTCTGTTCCAATTTCTTTAGCTACATCTAATACCCATTTGCCAGCAGACAATAATGATTTTACAACTTTGTTTCCATTATTGCTTTTTGTAGCTTCTTCAGCATTTACAACTTCTCCAATTGCAATATAATGTTCTGGAAGAGATGCTTTACAAATCAATTCTTGTTTCAATTTTGCAAGTTCTGATCCAAGTAGATCATAATTTGTATTGTCAGGCAATGTGTAGTTTGTCTGATTAAACACATTGTTATTTGCACTTGAGTTTGGTCCAACTGCACCAGCTTGATTAAAGTTGTATTGATCCCCCATTCTGTTATAATGATTATTAATTACAAAATATTTTTCTACTTTCTCTGATTGCTCTTGCGGTAAGAAATGTTGCCAATGGTCAACGTCTGCATAAAACCCAACTGTCGTGTGGTCTGTGTATTTTGCATCCCAAAAACCTTTTTTGTCGTAATAAAAAGAAGTGAATAAATTGAAATTAAAAAAGCCAAAAGAAGAAGAACATTCAAGATAGACTATAAATCTATTTTTCTTATCATCTCTAAATACATTTTTTTTAAACTCTCTCGTTTTATCTCTTGTGTCAGAAATTACAATTTTGTCAGGAATAGCAAATTCTGGAAGTTGTAAAGCGTAGTATGTTAAATAATTTCTTTCAGTAGGTATTCTTTTCCATATGGTTTTAAAAACGAAATTATCTCCTTGTTTTAAAAAGTTGTCAGAGGGTAATTCTACCTTTCGACAATTTGCAGCCTTTGTGTCAAATAAATTTTCATACCCTTTCTCTAAAAAATGAAATGGGGCTTTAATGTCATTAGCATAGTCTGGAGGAAATGCTACCCAAAGGTCACCAATTTCATTTGATGCTTTCATTTGGAAAGACCTTGCAGTCCCATCCCAGTCAATTTGTTCAATTATAATTGCATTTATATTCATAGTCGTGTCGTTTATAAAACTTGCTTGTAAAATGTTTATAAATATGACATATCCATATAAAGTTAGCAAACCTTTACTTACTTTGAATAACAAACGTCATTTTTAATATTTCCTGCAAACTTACAATTTTAATTCACATAAAATTAAAATATATTCTTTTTTAACAAAAAAGCCAACATCACTGTTGGCTTTCAAAACAAATATACTCAAAAATATGCATGAAAAAGGTTCTACTCTATGATTGGAGTGCTTACTGTTATTACTTTTTTTGTTATAAACGGGCAGCCTTCAGCATTCAGTTTGTCAATGGTTTCTATTGGAATATCCAATCTGCTTAAGTCTATTACCCCAATAGATGGATATACAATTTTACCTGGTATTATACCAGTGACTTCATAAATATCTGTCCAATTAATATTTTTAGTTTTTGCCATGATTTATAAAGCAGGGGTTAATATAACGGCAGCAGGTAAAATAGGAGCAGGGCATGGGCCGTAACTTTCAAAAGCTAAGGAGGCTTTGTTGCCATCTTCAACTTTTGCTCCGGTGGTTGCCTTTGCTTCGGTTAAGTTCGCTCCATAGTTTTGATTTCCTACAACTCTTAATATTCCGGCACTGTCTTTAACTACTATTATTAAACTTCGGTTTTGTACCATTCTCAGCCAACCTGCCAACAATGCTTTTATTCCCGGGTGATCACATTTAAAAGTATTCTTGAAAGATTTTGAATCAAGCGGTCCGACAGCATCGTCTTCTATGCTTACTGTATCTAAAGTACCGTAACCTCTCCAGAACTGCTTTCCTGTTTTCATTATATGGGTTCCGGTTAGCAATGCTTTTGTATCAGGATCACCAATAGCATCAATTAAAGGTAAAGTAGGGAAAGTTAACACATCATCCCAAAAGCACCAATACCATTCTGTACTGCATCCTCCAGGGTTCTCAACCGTTACCTTTAATAAGTCAAAACTATTCAAGCCAAGTATTCCTGGAGGCAATGCAATTGAGCCTAAAAATAAGGATACAGTTACTACACTAAAGATTATTCCTGTTGCAACAGCCAGAAAAGGAGTGATAACGACTGACAGTATAGCACTGAACATTAACAGTGCTAATACTGACATTACTTTTATTTTAGAAAGTGTTCTTTTCATTTATTAGAATTTAAAATGATTAATAAAGTTTACTTACAATCAATTTACGTTGATGTACACTTTCTAACTGTAAGCCAAAAGTATATTTCATAGTGGCTGTAAATACATAAGGATTTCCTGACTGAAAAGCTTGTAAGTTTTTCATGTCATTGATAGATTCGGTACCATAAGTAATATTGCCGTCCATAGTCAAAATAACACGTTGGTTATTCATATTAGACAGTTTTACAAAAGTTACCAAACCATTAGAGCCTTCCAATACCGTTTGTCCGTACATGTCCACCTGTGGCCACTTATCATGAGTGGAGAAAAACCAATCATCATACATTTCAGCCAAAGCTACTGACAAAAACATTTTGCCGCCTTTTTGTTTCATGGTAGCATGAGCAGATCTCCACATCGCTTTTAATTTATCACCAATGTTTGAAGCTGTGAAAACAGCTCCTGCATCGTAATAATTTTTATTCCCTACAGAGATTTTAGTAGAAACGATGTCGGCAGCAATGATAGTTTCCAAACCGTTGAAAGCAAATTCAATTCCTGTGTCTGTTACTACATCTGAACGAACTGCAGAAAACAACACATTGTACAATTCTTCAGAAGCGTTTTCAATTCCCCCCTGAACCATCCAAAGTTCAAAAGTTGTAGTTTCTAAAATCTTACCACAAGCAACATCATTTATAAATGTAGCTCTGTAGCGTTCAGGTTCATCCATCATCTCATAAACGACCGGATAAATCTTAAGGTTTCGGGGAACGATTGCTCCAATAGCAATACCACCGGTGAAGGTACCAGTGTACTTTTTAGAGTTCCCAAAGGCATTTTGAAATTCGTGGATGTCAACTGATTCTTTAAATCCAGTTCTCAAACCGAAATTTTTAAGAACAAACATTGCATCCAAGGTGTTCAAAGTCCTGATTTGTTTGTCATAAATTTTTGCAGTGTTATTTATGGCAGAAATGTCAATAGGTTTTGTTAAATCCATGGGTGAAAGAATTATAAATTATGAATTATGAATTATGAATTGTTGAGTGCCTAAAGTGCCTAAAATGCCTAAAGTACTTAAAGTTATAAAGAATTAAGAAGTACGGTATTTTTTGGCTTCTTCGTTGATTTCGTCAACGACTATAGTGCTTGTTACAGCTATTGGATCAACAGCAACTACAGGTGTTGTTGGGGTTGTTCCGGGGCGAAGATTTAATTCAGCAAGATAAGCATCGCGTTTGGTTTCGGTTGCTGTCAAAGCTGATTGTAGGGTGTTGCTGCCGGTTACTAATTCGGCAACTCTGTTGTTTAGATTAACTATTTCAGCATCTTTGTCTGAAACAATAATATTGAGATTGTCAATACTTACCTGACGTTCTCCTAAAGTAGTTTCCAATTGTAGCACTTCTGCTTCTGTAATTTCATCTCCATCTACTTTTGTAGTGAAGATTGAGCCAATGGCTAACATGGTTGATTTAAATGAAATTTTTGTCATATCGTCTTTTTTTAATGAAAAATTACTTGAATTTAATTGCTGGCAATGCTTCTTAGCAAGACTCATGTTTCCTATTTCATCTATGAGATTCATACTTAAAGCATCTATTGCAAATATGGTTGCTCCCTTAAGAGGGTCTGTTGTGTTTGAACTAATAATTTCCGGTCTGCCCGTCATAACAATAGATTTGAATCTATCATTATATGTTTTAAGGGTTGCAAGTATTGGCTTTTTATCTCCTGCCAAAGCAGATCTGATATCTAAATTCTTTTCAGTTGAATCAGCAGCGTATATTTCTTCGCTGAATATACCGTCTGCTTCCATGCTTTTTTTCTTGTCAAGCAAGGTTACATAACTGCCAATGCTTCCAACAATGGAGTTCTGATCACTGCAAACAATCTTATCACATGAAGCGGCTACCCCATAAGCGGCTGAAGCTGCCATTGCTCCGACATAAGCTACGATGGGTTTATTGAATTTGTCTTTATTATTTTGATGATTATTATATTTATAACCGAAGGCAGGGTTTAAATATAAATGAAGAAAAGCCAAAAATCACTAATAACCTGACCGTCATTGCGAGCGAAGTGAAGCAATCTCTTTTGTTAGGTTTTTTTTATTTTTATTATGATGATTTTTATATTTATAACCGAAGCTCGGGTTTAAATATAAAAAAGAAGAAGAAAGATAATTTCTTTCAAATGAATTCTAATCTTTATAAATCACTCTGTCTTACTCCCTCTCCTCGGTTACTGAGCGAAGTCGAAGTATTGGAAAGGGCTGGGGAGAGGTCTTTACAACCGAAGCTCGGGTTTAAATATAAAAGAGAAGAAAGATAAATATTTCTTTATTTTTTTTAATCGAGCAATTATTTACAATATATATATATGGGAGAAAATTTTCATTAGTTTAAATAATTTCAAATTTATTAAAGAAAAACTTAATCCTAGAGAATTTTTTAATATTTATTTAAAAGCACTTGATAAGAAGTGCGATATTTAATTTACAAACTAAATCTTTATTAAAATGAAAGATAAAATTACATTTAACAATTGCTATGTTAATATAAATATCATTAACTACACAAAAAATGCACTTAAAAAGAAAAAGACAAATAATATTTTTAAAATAATCTTAAAAATAATTCAGGCTATTTTTAAGATTATATCATTTATTATTAATTTATTTTAATAAGTTTGTCATTTATAGAGTAAAAACAAGAGGCTATTTTACTTATAGTCTCTTGTTTTTTAATAATTTTTTTAAATTGTTTATAAAAGTGTTAATGTCTTTTATTGTCAAACATCAATAATCATTGGCTTATAGCATTATTTTATATCGACTATTTTCATCTTGTTCAATAAATTCAACTCCCTTTTCAACGAATGCATTTATAATTTTCTCAATTGTTTCTCTTTGTGGTCTAGTTATATTATTTTCAAAATTAATAATTGTTTGCTCATTTAAATTACTTAGCCTTGCAAGTTCAGATTGTGTTAATTGTAGAGCATTTCTTGTAATTTTGCAAACTTCTGCTGTAAAAAGATTACTTCTTTTTTTATCTAATGACCAATTATCTGGAACAAAAGTATAGAATTTTAAACTTGAGATTAGCTTTTGGATTTCAGAAATATCGCTTTCATTTATATTAAACCATTCTCCACGAATATGTTTAAGTCTAAAATTATAATGTAGTTCTTTTTCAATCTTAATAGCATTCTCTATGCTATCAGCTTTATATTTGAAAAGAATACTTAAAAAGTTAGGACTTCCAACATTTAAAATACTTAATCTATTTTCTACATTATCTGTTATTCCAATTTTTAGAGGTCCATTTTTTTGTCCAATTGCATAAATCCATTTTTTAGATTTAAGAATATCTTTATTCTTTTGTTGATTCATTGTGTATTTTTAATTTTAAAAATTCCTTATTGCACGTACATAAAAAGTTGGATAGTATTTATTACGCGCGTATTGGCTTCCATCTGAAAAAAGTTGACACCAAGCAACACAATCAGTAAAATTATTATTTCCATCATTACAAACATTTCCACCGTCTGTAGAACTCCAATAATAAGAAGAATTGGAAAATCCCCCAATTAAAACCTTATTACTATTAAGTAAATTTAATTCATCCTTACTTGGTAAATACCAGTCACTATAACCACCTAATGATAAATCATGACACAATTTAGCTGCATAACTACCTGCTCCTTGATTAGCAATAATTGCATTTGTATTAGCTAAACCTGTGCCTAAAGCTGTTCCTGTTGCACCAGTTATTGTAGGACTTCCATTATACCATTGTATTCCTGTGCTTTGGTCACTTGGTGCAGCTATTAAACCATGTACTTGTCCAACTATGTAGCCAGGATCTCCAGATTGTAAGATATAGGCAATAATTCCACCTTGATAGCTTACGCCTATACCACCAGTTGTAAAATTTACTTGATTGCCATATGATGTACCCACACTATTTGTAGCGTAAGCTCTGACATAATAAGTTGTTCCTGGCATTAATCCATTTATTGAACTGTTATATATTCCTATTCCTGTACTATCTGTAGTTTTACTGTCTGTTATGGTAGGATTTGAAAATATACTCCAACAAACACCACGAGCTATTATTGTAGCTGCTCCATCACTACTTATGTTACCACCAGAAGTTGCTGTAGTTGCACTTATATTACCTATTGTAGCAGTTGTTAGTGTAGGTAATATAGGGGGTAAAGTATTAAACGATAATGTCATTCCATAATTTGTGCCATTACTATTAGTTGCATAAGCTCTTATATAATAAGTTGTATTTGGTATTAATCCTGTAATATTACTTGTAAAATTTCCACCTCCTGTACCATCAGTAGTTTTACTATCTAATATTGTTGGTGTTATTCCTGTACTCCAACATACTCCTCTTTCAGTAACAGTAAAACCGCCATCTGCAATAATAGTACCTCCACTAGTTGCAGTATAAAAAGATATTGAAGATACAGAGGTTGTTGTTAATTGAGGTGTAAAAACAGTAGTTGTGTTTTGCCATGATGGCAAATTTGAATTATTTATTGTTAATACTTGTCCAGATGTCCCTGGATGTAATATTAACCAAGCAGTACCATTCCAATATTGCAAGTCACCGTTTGTAGTACCTGTAAGATTTGAAGAAGTTGTATTTATTATATAAGGGCTTGCAGTTGTACCAGCACCAGTAACAGTTACATTCGTACCTGATGTAACTTTAGTTTCCGAACCATCTATTATTGGTTTATTTATTAAATCATTATAATTACCACTAAATCCTGCTGGTAATTTAACGAAACTACCACCTGTCAAAAATAAAGTATCATTAGAAATACTAAGTATTTGTAATTCGTTTGTAATAAATCCAGAGTTATTTATTAATTGGTTTGTTTGTGTTGGAATTACAGGTATATTATTTAAATCATTGTAATTACCACTTATGGCTACAGTAGCTAAAGTTGGAGACCCTAATAAGCTACTATATTGACCATCAAATAAAGTTGGTTTATTTTTAATACTTAACCAAGTGCTATCCCATAGTGAAGGTTTACCAATTAAATCAGAATATGAGCCACTAAATAAAATAGGCAGATTACTTAAATCAGTATAACTGCCACTTGTGGCTACTGTAGATAAAGCTGGTTTACCAGTTAAGCTTGTCCAAGTTCCATCAAATAGTGTTGGCTTATTTGTTAAGCTATTGTAGTTACCATCAAATAAAGTAGGTTTATTTAATATCTGACTTAATCCTGTAACACTGTTCCAATCAGTTTGTACTTGTGCTGCTGGTATTGTTGGTTTATTACTTAAATCAGTATAACTTCCACTTGTGGCTACTGTAGATAAAGTTGGTTTACCAGTTAAACTTGTCCAAGTTCCATCAAATAAAGTAGGTTTATTTAATATCTGACTTAATCCTGTAACACTATTCCAATCACTATTAACTTGTGCTGATGGAATTGTAGGTTGATTACTTAAATCAGTATAGCTTCCACTTGTTGCAACGGTTGCTAGAGTGGGTTTGTTTTTAATGCTTGCATAAGTGCTGTCCCATAATGTAGGTTTGTTGGTTAAACTGTTATAATTACCGTTAAATAATGAAGGTTGATTACTTAAATCAGTATAGCTTCCACTTGTGGCTACTGTAGAGAAAGTTGGTTTACCTGATAAGCTTGTCCAAGTTCCATCAAAAAGTGTTGGTTTGTTTTTAATACTAGCCCAAGTGCTATCCCATAAAGTTGGCTTACCTGTTAAATCTGAATAAGCACCACTAAATGTTGTTGGTTTGTTTGATAAATCATTATAACTACCGCTTGTGGCTACTGTAGATAAAGTTGGTTTACTATTTAAGCTGTTCCAAGTTCCATCAAATAGAGTGGGTTTATTTGTTAAACTATTGTAGTTACCATCAAATAATGTAGGTTTATTTAATATCTGACTTAAACCCGTAACACTGTTCCAATCACTGTTAACTTGTGCTGCTGGTATTGAAGGAGTATTGCTTAAATCAGTATAGCTACCGCTTGTAGCAATAGAAGCAAAATTAGGTTTATTCTTAATTGTAGCCCATGTACTATCCCAAAGACTTGGTTTACCAGTTAAGCTAGTCCAAGTTCCATCAAATAACGTAGGTTTGTTTAATATCTGACTTAAACCTGTTGTTGCATTCCAATCACTGTTTACCTGTGCAGCCGGCATTGTAGGTTTATTAAGTAGTACACCCATTCCTGTTGTAGCATTCCAATCTGTTTGTACTTGAGCAGGAGGAATAATAGGTTTATTTAGTATCTGACTTAAACCATTAGTACTGTTCCAGTCGCTGTTTACTTGTGCCAAAGGAATAGCTGGTTTGTTAAGTAAGACTCCCATACCTGTTGTAGCATTCCAATCTGTTTGTACTTGTGCAGCTGGTATATTAGGTTTATTTGTAAGGTCATTATAATTTCCACTAAATCCATTTTTTGCATTTAAGGCATAGTAAGCAAAAGGGACAGATAATAACTTCTGAGCTCCCATTAATTTATATTCGTTAGTACCTTTAAAATCAATTTCTACCTTTAGCCACTGATCAGTTGTACTCCAATCAATATTTAAAATATTATTATATAATCCGGCATTTGTAATAAAGCCCTGCCCAATTACTAAAGAAAACATACCATGTGAATCAGTATATGTAGTATGTGTTTCCTGATATAGAACTGCACCGGTTGCACTACTTGAAAGAATTGAAAACCTTACATTAATAGCTTTATCTGGGATAATATTGCCTTGAATGTCCATTCCTGCAATTTCTTTACCATTTTCATCAACTGCTACTGCCTGATAATTTATTCCATTTACTTGTGCATTATTTATTTTAGGTAATATTATAAAAGCAATTAAAATTGCTATAAATATTAGAGTATTTAATGTTCTCATATTGATATTTTTTTATGATTTTTTCTTTGTAATTTTAAATAATAAGCCAAAATGTATAGATGAGGCACGATTGTATAATTCTTTTGACCCACCATTAATATTTTTATCTAGTTGATTTAATCCTATATCGTTCCTAAATTCTAAAAACAATCCATTATTTTCTGAGAAATCATATATAAATCCAAGATTCATGTTTATTCCAAAATCATTTACTGATAAAGCTCTGTTAGAAATCAAATCATAAGATTCGGAGCCTATAATTTGATTAGCTTTAAACAAATATGAGTAATAAAACCCTAATCCAAAATAAGGTTTTAAATTATGTCTATTAAAAATATATCCAATCCCAAAGTTAATATCTAAATAATTTAAATTCCACTCAATATTTGTATTATTAACACTTGATTCTGCACCATAATTTTTATAAGCCAACTCAGGTCTTAAATAGATTCCAGAACTTAATGTTTTAAGATAATCAAACGCATAAGAAAATTTTACAACTCTGTTTAAATTTGGATCTTCGTTGCCTTGTGAATCTTTGAATTTAAAACCTGTAAAATTTTGTGCGAAGTTTATACCAACTTTATCTTGTGCATAATTTAAAATTGGTATAAGCATAAATATTAAAATAATTAATTTATTTCTCATTTTATTTATTATTTGATGATGATTAATTTTTTTGAAGCATATAATTCATTATTCTTAACAATAGATACTAAGTATATCCCATTTGCTAAATCTGAGCAATCAATTTTATTTATTGATTTTTCAGAATGAATTCTCTTTAATTCTTTTCCACTTATTAATGTTATTACAATCTCAAAATCAGTAAAAACACCAGATATTAAAAGTTCTGTTTCAATTGTTGTTGGATTTGGGTAAAGATTAATGGTAATATTGCTTTCAGTTATAGGTTGAAAAGTAAAAATAATAGGTTGTTGAAAGCCTTGCCTTAATTGTTGACCATTAAAAAAACAATTAGTATTTGAGGATTGACCAGCAGTTTGCCTTAATAATATATTGTTATTATAACTACTTTTACCAAAACAACTTATACTAGACCTTTGTATTGATTGACAATAGGGTTTTAAAACGATTATTAAAAAAATAAATAGTAAAAACTTTTTCATTCATTCTGTTATTATTTCCCTCTGTCCCTCCGAAGAGTTATTTAATTTTTAAGAAATAAAAAAGCGTGGGACTATAACTACATTCGTCTAAGAGGCTCTCGCGAAACCCACACAACTAATAAGTAAAGCCCACGCCATAGCGTGAGCGTTATTACTTATTATTTCCGTTGTGTTAAAACTTGCGAGATTTTCTTAGACAGAAATAAAAGCTAACGCTTTCTTATATTATTCATATTTATAATTTATGTCATACAATTATTATTATTCACGAGTACAAAAGTAATAAAATTTAATTACGTACACATTATTTTTAAATTTATTTTCAATATTCTTTTAAAAAACAAAAAGCTCTACCAAAATCAATTGATAGAGCCTTAAATTATTATTTCTTTAAATCACTAATTCACCAAATCACCAAATCGCTAAATCAAAGGTTCCATATCTATAGTTATGGTCTGTTCTATATCAGTAACATTTATATCCTTACTACCGGGTTTATAATAAATAGCATTAGCTAATACTTTCTGTGCACCCTGTTCAGCTTCAATACTAGGAGTACCCACCAACGAAGTTAAATATGTTTGAGTTTCACCAGCTACTAATACAATACCACCAACAATAATATTACCTGTGTTTATATCTTTCAATACTACTACAATAGTTCCAACAGGAATCAAAGGATTTCGGATCAAGAAATATATTTGAGGATAAGAAAATATTTCTTTATTTTGCAATAAAAAACGTATGCAAATAAAA
>JBAXLO010000030.1:0-30194 GCA_037134755.1 Bacteroidota bacterium
TTTCAACTAATCCTTTACATCAAGCCACACATGAAGTCATACCTGTGACACCGCAGATAGAAATAGATAGTGTAATTTATTTTTATAATAGTTGGCATCATTTTAGTTTTAATTTTATTGCTGATAGTTCTTATAAATATATTACTATCGGTAATTTTAAAGATGATGCTAATACTATGGTATCTAATTATGGTTCAATATATTCTATAGTCGCTTATTATTTTATAGATAAAATAGAGGTAACCCCTTTGTTTTATATATTAGGAGATTCAGTTATTTGTAAAGGTAATTCAACAACAATAAAAATGTATGGAGATAGTATAGCTAATTGGGTGGATAGTCAACAGCCTGCTTCTATAATAGCAACAGATTCTTTAATAACAGTTACTCCAACAACAACTACAACATATTTAGCTTATAGTAATACTGATACAGTTTCTTATACTGTTCATGTGGTTGCTCCTCCTATTATAAACTTAGGTAATGATACTACACTTTGTGAGGGGCAAGCAATGATTTTAAATGATTCTATTACATATGTAGCATATTTGTGGCAGGATAGTTCAACCAATGCAACTTATAATGTAACACAAGCTGGTACTTATTGGGTTAGAGCAATAATTGATAGTAATTGTTTTGCAATGGATAGTATTCATGTACTATATAATCCAACACCTACTCCACCTACAATAAGCCAAATTGGGAATGTTCTTAGTTCATCTTCGGCAACAGGAAATCAATGGTTGTTGAATGGACAAGCTATCCTTGGTGATACCAATCATACTTATACTGTTCCTTTGCCTATTACAAGCAAATCTTGTTATTCGGTTGCTATAACAAATGTTTATGGCTGTTCTGCAACTTCTGATACCATTTGTTACTTACCTTTAGGTATTTCAGAGTTAATGAAAAATAAAGGTATATATGTTTATCCTAATCCGGCTAAAGAAACGATTACAATAGCTTTTGACCAGCCAATAGCAAGCGAAGGAATTATTGAAATATGGAGTGTAATGGGAAATAAAATATTTTCTAACACTATTCCGAAAAATTATGTAGAGCAAAAAATGGATGTAAGTAGTTTAACATCCGGTATCTATTTTTATGTTATAAAAGTTAATGGTGATAAGTTTTCATCAGGCAAAATAACAATTATAAAATAAATAAACTTTACACACAAAATCCTGCCATTATGGCAGGATTTTGTGTATTTTTGTATTTATAAATGAGTGTAACAAAAAACATAGTATTTCTTGTCTTTTTGATTTGTGGTTTAACTACTAAAGCACAGTTAACATTAGGTACAAATCTTGTTAATAATCCTTCTTTTGAAGAATATTATAATTGTCCTAATGCACCAGGTCAATTATATGAATGTAAATATTGGTGGGGTTATAGTACTGAATATTTCAATGCTTGTGCTCCTCAGGGGGGACTTTCTGTCCCATTAAATAATTTTGGTTCTCAAAATGCACATACAGGAGTTGCTTATGCAGGTGTTGGTATTTATGCATACCCTATGATTCCAGAATATAGAGAAACAATAAAAACAAAACTAAGCGATTCGCTATTATCAAATAAACGATATTGTACTAAATTTTATGTTTCTATCGAAGAAATTTCATATACATGGTTGGTCAATGCTAATGTATTTTTAGATTCCATAGGTATGCTTTTTACTAAAGATTCAGTTCCAGATAACACTTCTCCAATTTTAACTAATGGTATTATAGTTCAGAATGATATTTTTAATATAGATACAATTAGCTGGACTCAAATATCCAATAGTTTTATAGCTAATGGTGGAGAACAATATTTAACAATAGGTAACTTTGATAATATTATCAACTTTCCCTCCGGTAAAACAGGAGCTGTTGGTATTTATGTAGATGATGTTTCTGTATGTGAGTGTGCATATAAAATAAATTTAGGAAATGATACTACTTTATGCGAGGGAGAAACATTAATGTTAAGCCCAAATCAAACAAATGTTACTTGTATTTGGCAGGATGGGAGCACAGACAATAATTACACTGTTACACATGCAGGAACATATTGGGTGCAGGTTTATTATCCGGAATATAAGATTACAACTTCAGATACAATAATTATAAGTTATAATCCGAAGCCAAAAATTAACTTAGGCAAAGATACTTTACTCTGTAACGGGGAAAGTCTAATATTAAATGCTACTTATCCAAATGCAGTTTATAAATGGCAAAATACTTCTACATTTCCAACTTTTACTGCAACACAAGAAGGTACTTATTGGGTTAATATTACGGATACTTTAACAAAATGTAGTTCTATTGCAACAATAACATTATATTGTATTCCAGAACCAGTAATACCTAATATCTTTACTCCCAATGGTGATGGAATAAATGATAACTTTGTAATAAAGAATATAGAATACTGGAAAATTAATTTGCAAGTATTCAATAGATGGGGAGTTATTGTTTATGAAGATAATAACTATAAAAATAATTGGGATGGAAAATTTACGGGCAATACTCTAACTGATGGAACTTATTTTTATATTATTAAAGCAAAAGGTATAGATAGTGGTAAAGAGAAAGAGTATAAAGGGAGTTTGATGATAATGAGGTGATAAACCTTATCGGGCAAACCGTATATATTAATATTATATATAAGAAAGCAACAGTTAATACTTCCTCTTTCGCGAAAGGGATTTATATCCTAAAGCTAAGTTCAGATAAAGAAACAGTGGTAAGGAAGTTTGTAAAAGAATAGAAAAGAGTGCCTAAAGTACTTAAAATTTAAAGTGCCTAAAGTTGTTTTAAATAACTTAAGGCACTACTTCTTCATAATATCTTACTTTCTTTTCTCCTCCATTATAAGGCTTACGCATTTAAGCTTTCCTCCTAATGGCGGATTAAGTTTAGATACTTTTACCTCAACACTATTAATAGCAGGGAAGTTAGTTAGCAAACTTGTAAGTATCCGTTGTGCAACATTCTCTAGTAGTTTTGAATTAACATCCATCTCCTTCTTCACTAATTGATAAACTGTTTGATAATTGATAGTCTTATGCAAATCATCAGTTAATGCAGCCTCTTTTACGTCTGTTTCTATCTTTAAATCAACAATAAAATTGGTCCCTATCACTTGTTCTTCTTTAAAGCAACCATGATAGGAGAAAAATTCCATTCCTTCTAATGTTATATATGACATGTTTCTTTATTTAAAAAGTACTTAAAGTACTTGAAGTACTTAAAATACTTGAAGTTATTTTAAAAGTTTATATTTAGTTAACTTATTTTCTATTTTATACCAATATATTTTGCAATATTAAGTAAATTTGCAGAATATTTCGCTAAATACTTTATATAAAATGGAAGAGAATAATTCAAATGCTACAAGTAAGCCGGTTTTGAACTTTATTGAAGAAATCATTGAAGAGGATATCCGTAATAATAAGAATGATGCAAGAGTTCACACCCGTTTTCCGCCTGAGCCTAATGGATATTTGCACATAGGTCATGCTAAATCTATTTGTCTTAATTTTGGTTTGGCCAAGAAATACAATGGCAAAACCAATCTTAGATTCGATGATACCAATCCTACCAAAGAGGAGACTGAATACGTAGATTCCATACGTGAGGATGTACGTTGGTTAGGTTTTGATTGGGATGGTGAGTATTATGCTTCCGATTACTTTGGTCAGTTATATGAATGGGCTTTGGTTTTGATTAAGAAAGGCAAAGCTTATGTATGCGATCTAACGCAGGAAGAGTCTGCTGAATACCGAGGAACTCCTACACGTCCCGGTAAAGAAAGTCCTTACCGCAATCGTAGTGTTGACGAAAACCTTGACCTCTTTGTAAGGATGAAGACCGGTGAGTTTGCTGATGGTAGCAAGGTGTTGCGTGCTAAGATTGACCTTACTTCGCCTAATATGCACATGCGCGATCCAATATTATATCGTATTCTTCACATCGAACATCACCGCACAGGCAATGAATGGTGTATATATCCAATGTATGATTTTGCTCACGGACAAAGTGATTCTATCGAAGGCATTACGCATTCGGTTTGTACTTTAGAGTTCGAAGTGCATCGCCCTTTGTACGATTGGTTTATTAAAGAATTAGAGATACATGCCCCTCAACAGATAGAGTTTGCCCGCCTTAATCTTACTTATACCGTTATGAGTAAGCGTAAGCTGTTGGAATTGGTTAAAGATAATTATGTTACAGGTTGGGATGACCCTCGTATGCCTACCATTTGCGGTATTCGTCGTAGAGGTTATACTCCCGAAGCTATGCGTAATTTTGCGGAGACTATTGGTGTTGCCCGTCGTGAGAATGTTATTGATATTGGTTTGTTAGAGCATTGTGTTCGCGAAGATTTAAATAAGAAAGCTATCAGAGTGATGGCTGTTTTGAATCCATTAAAGGTTGTTATTGATAATTATCCTGATGATTTTATTGATGAACTCGATGCTATCAATAATCCTGAAGACGAAACAGCAGGTACACGTAAAGTTCCTTTTTCTAAAATTATTTATATTGAGAAGGATGATTTTATGGAAGTTCCTTCAAAGAAATACTTCCGTTTATCTCCCGGTACTGAAGTTCGTTTGCGTTATGCTTATTTTATTAAATGCGAAAGCGTAGTTAAAGATGAAAACGGAGAAGTAATTGAAGTTCATTGTACGTATGATCCTGCTTCAAGAGGGGGTAATTCTCCTGATGGTCGTAAGGTTAAAGGAACTATTCATTGGGTTTCGGAAGCTAAAGGTATTGATGTAGAAGTTCGTTTATTTGATAGACTTTTTAGTGTTCCTGATCCTGAAAACGTAGCTGAGGATGGTAACTTTAAAGATACTTTGAATCCAGATTCATTAAAGATATTAAATGCTAAAGCAGAGCCTTATCTTAATGATGCTTCTGTTATGACGCATTATCAATTTGAACGTATAGGTTATTTCTGTGTTGATATTGATTCAACGGATGCTAAGAAAGTCTTTAACAGAACAGTTTCTTTAAAAGATTCCTGGGCTAAGATAGAAGGAAGACAGTAGGAAAGTACTTGAAGTACTTGGAGTGCCTAAAGTACTTGAAGTTGTAATACAAAAGAGGCTGTCTTTTAATTAAGACAGCCTCTTTTGTTATTTTAATACACAGCTTGCTCGTGATGAAGAATAGGCTGCAAAGAATCCAAAAGCGCCATTGTTTATATTGCCTTTTACATTAGCCGGAGGACCACTAAATAGTGGTATCTGAGGAGATGTTGCTAATAATGCTCCCGTAAGGAAATTATAATAATCTTTTGTAATACTTCTCATCTCAACTGTAACAACATCACCGGGATGTCCTTGTTCAGCACCTTTTCTATCCCGTAAGGAACCAACTGGAAGACCATATACGTAATTGCCATTAAATAAGGCATCGTCCGAAAAGCGAACTTCTCTAAGAGTATCGGTTTGCAAAACGCCATTCTTGTATATTTCAAACATATAGTAATCTTGAGTAGGGGGGTCTTGAGCAAATAATAGAATCTGATATGACATCCTGTCAGGATTATTACCCTTGTAAGGTGCTTGTATTGAGTCAATCTTAGTGACATAGTTTATTGTAGAACTTGCATTATATGTTTCTGTTACACCATCATTATTGATATCAACATTCTTTATTGTAAGGTTGTATGTTTTGCCTACAACTCCATATACATTAGGTGTTGTTTCATATAAACCAGGTGTCAAATTGTTTTCAGTTAAAGGGAACGTATTTATGCCATCATCAATAGTAATTACTGCGCCTGTTACAGGAAGAGGATTGCTACTGTCAAAATAACTTGCTGTTTTAGATAACATAACTTTGTGTATAGTAGTGTCAGTAGATATACTTGCATCAACAATTAAACGTGTGTAAGTACTATCTAGTTTAATGTCCATATTCTCAGTACAGCCGTACATCAAAATGGAAATTAATATTATGGGGACAATTAATCTTTTCATCACTAATTAAAATTTAAAATTATAAGTTACTGCAGGGATAATGCTGAATAAATATGTCTTTTGAGCATATGTAATATTTGGGTCAGTTTTGTCTTGAATAAAGTTGATAGCCCATGTATTATGGCGATCATAAACATTATAAACAGAGAAAACCCACTCATGTGTAAATCGTTTATTGGGTTTGATTTTACCTTTAATAGTAAAAGAAAGATCCAACCTATGATAATCGGGCATACGATAAGCATTTCTATCAGAATATATAGGGATGACTTCATTACCGTAAACAGCTCTTCCCGTTGGAAAGGTAACAGGTGCACCGGAATAATAAACCCAGTTAGCCGAAAGAATATGCCTGCTGCTGAATTCATAGTTAGCTACAACCGAAATGTTATGAGGCTTGTCATAATAAGAAAGATAAGTGTTTCCATTGTTAATATCAGGGAACGTACGATCTGTTCGTGAAAGCGTATAGCTTATCCAACCATAAAACTTACCTAACGACTTCTTTATATACACTTCCAGGCCATACGAACGAGCAGTACCAAAGCGTAATTCACCTTCTAGTTTCTTATTTAAAAATAATTCGGCATTGTCTTTGAAATCAATGGAATTATTTAAAGTTTTGTAATAGCATTCAATAGATGTTTCAAATAAATCGTCTAAGAAGTTTCTGAAATAACCTACAGCAAACTGATCGGCTCTCTGAGGTTTAACATTTGGACTAGCAGGAAACCATATATCTAAAGGTGTGCCTGCAGTAGAGTTTTGTGCAATTTGCACATATTGATAAGTTCTTGAATAACTTGCTTTAATTGAAGAAAATTCATTTAGTTTATAAATCAAACCTAAACGAGGTTCTAAACCGGAATAGGTATTAAATATTTTTCCATTACTATAAACTGAAGAATCCGTAGATTCAAAGTTAGAATTAAAATGATATACAGTTGCAGAGCCAACATTCTGAAAAATTGAATATCTAAGACCATATTTAATACTTAATTTCTCATTCAATTTTTGATCATTTCCGATATAAATGCCATGTTCTAAGGTATAATCCGAAGGTAATAAGAATTGCGTAAAACTAGTTTGACTACCAATACCACTTACCGATCCGGGATTGAAGACATGATAAGTGCTACTTGCGCCGAATTTGATAGTATTGTTAGGATTAGGATAGTATGTGAAATCAGCTTTTAAACCATAATCTTTCATTGCTGCATCCCATGTAAATGAATTAGAAGTAGCTCCGGGATTACCCAGATTGTAATTATATGTACTTTGAACAAAGCTAAAGTTAGAGAACAATTTGTTTGAAAATAGATGGTTCCACCTCATCGTAAAAGTTTGGTTGCCGTAAGTCATTAGTGCATTAGCGTTGCTAAAAACATCTCTGCCTAAATAACCTGAGATAAACAGCCGGTTCTTTTCATCAAACTGATGAGTAATCTTTGCATTGAAATCATAAAAGTAAAGCTTGTCATTTTTTATATCAGCATTTGGTGATAATGGAAAAAAGAGATCATAATAGGTTCTTCTGCCTGATATAACATAAGTAGTTTTTTCGTTTTTAATAGGGCCTTCTAAAGTAAGACGACTGGAAATAATACCAACACCTCCCGTAGCTGTAAATCTTTTGGAATTGCCATCATTCATCCTAACATCAAGTACTGACGACAGTCTGCCTCCGTAATTCATAGGGATATCGCCTTTATAAATGGTTACATCCTTAATAGCATCATTATTAAAGATAGAAAAGAAACCTAAGAAATGCGACACACTATAGATGGTTGCTTCGTCTAACAATATGAGGTTTTGATCTGAAGCACCACCTCTTACTGAGAATCCTGACGAGCCCTCGCTGGTTGTTTGGATACCGGGCAACAACTCTAAAGCTTTTATAATATCAACTTCGCCAAGCAAAGCAGGTATTTGCTTAATCGTTTTAGAATCCATCTTAATAACACTCATCTCATTGCGTACAACGTTTTCATTCTTACGTTCGGCACTTATCACCACTTCGCCCAACTGATGCTGAATAGGAGTAAGTTCAATATTGATACTGATATTGCTTTTTAGTTCTATTTTCTTTTCAATACCTTCATAGCCTATAAAAGAATACATTAATGTATAGTTACCCGCAGGAATACTTATCGAATAAAACCCATAAACATTGGTAGCAATACCTGTTTTAATTTCTTTGATAAAAACTGTAGCCCCAATTAGTTCTTCTCCTGTTTTGGCATCTTTAATTTTGCCACTAATAGTATAACGTTTTTCGGAATCAGGTATAGTATTAAGAGCAAAACTGGAGTTTACCTTAATAAATAAGGTAAGTATAAGCATTAGTAGTAATTTGTTTTTTATTACTTTATCAAGAATCTTTATATACATAAAAGCAAAATTCATATTAAGATATTAATTATAAGAAACCAGTAGATAATCGACAGCAAAAGTAGCAACTTGATTAAAAACAAAAGTGACTTTTTCTGTGAATATCCATTTATTAACGGTTAATAAACAATTAAAGTGTATGAATGGCGATTAGATTTAAATTAGAATTAACCCATATCCGTTAATAGGAATTTTTTCTAATGACGGTTATTAGAAAAAGGTGTTGATAAGTTTTTGATATTAGATGCTTTAAAACAGGTAAAATTAAGTTATTTTGCAAGATTAAATGTAATTTTTTCTTATAATTAATGAATCCTTTACCAATAGAATTTACAGACAATAATATTACTCCATGGGGAGGCATTGTGCTTTTTAGAAAGATGTTGAATAGAATAAATTTTACATCAATATTAAATGAACTTGAATTACCTATTCATAGTTCTAATAGAGGATATTTGCCCGAATAGCTTATTACTAATTTCTTAGTAATTGCGTGGTGTGGAGCAAATAATTTTGAACATTTAGTAGTTAACAGACATGATGAAGTTATAATGGATATTTTTGATAGGCAATCACGCCATTCTAGTTATTGTGGATGCTTATCTTAAAGGTATTTCGGGTTTTGATTATAATTTGGCTTATGAGCAATTTATAAAGATACGTTTTACCTAAAGATAAGTTGTCTTTCATCTCATTTATATTTAAACTCGAGTTTCGGATCTAAATATAAATAAATTACTAATTACGAAAACAACAAAGAGCGACTACCAAATTAATGGCAGCTGCTCTTGTATTATAACTCCAAGTACTCCAAACTTTAAGTACTTCGTCTGCTTACATCACAACTAATTTCTTTACAGTGCAATTATTGTTAACAGTAAGCTTTATAAAATAGATACCTTTATTAAATCCTTCAGCTTGCAAACTTACAGGCAACTCATACTCACCTTTATCTTGTTTGTTTTTAAGAAGTGTTTTTACCTTTTTGCCTGTTAAATCAAATACTGAGATATCAACATCTGCGGAAGCATTAATATTATATTCAATATTAATTTGATCTTTAGCAGGATTAGGAGATATTTTCAAATTAATAGCCTTACTAATATTGTTAGATTGGATACCGGCAAACTGCCTAAGCGAATCCATATAAACATAAGTCTTAGTGGCAGGTAAACCACCTGTTGAAGTTTCGGTTATAGTTAATAAAGGATAGCCCAAATTCTTTGCTATCCACTTATATTCAGTAATGTTTCGTGTAATATTAATTGGGAAAGTCATAATAGTATCCAAATGCAATGAATCCATTACAGTTATTACCGACTTAACTCTTAGTGCGTTAAAAGTGCCATAAGGAGTAGTGATAGACCCCCAACCATCTACAAGGTTGTGCCTAGTCTTCTTCTCACCATAATAACCTAGAGTAGGCAGACTTACGTTTCCATTAGATGCACAAGAATCCACATTGTTATAATTAAGAGGAAACTTATACATAACATCCGGATTATCATACTTAAGAGGTATAGGTACAGGAATTACACTAAATTGAGTACCGTAACCAATCTCAGAATAAGAAGCAGAAGAATTTTTGTAAAAGTTATAAGTATTTGATAAAGTAAATATCAATAAATTCATATTAGGTTGTTTTTCCGCTTGGTTAGCTGATAAAATAAAAGAAGGATAATAATAAAGCGAGGTTGAAGCAACGGTGACAAAGGTATCAATAGTTTGACTAACGGAAACCAGAGTAGAAAAATCCCAGTTGTAATTAGCGCCAGTCAAAGTATAATCTATACTACCGGCAGTCAAGGCAGTACTAAGTCTAATCTTACTGCTACTGCTTGGCAAATCAGTAGTTGTAACAGTTATTTGAGCAAAAATAGAACTGCTGAAAACAAACATTAAAATAAAAAGTAGATTCTTTTTCATATTATGAGTATTTAATTCTTTACAAAGATAATACAAAATCATATCAAAAGTCAAGTCTTTAACATTAATTAAATAATTAGTTTATTAGAAAAACTATTGTAACTTTGCATAAACATTAGTGTTTTATGTCAAATAATAATTATGAAGTTTGTATTAATAATTCTTAGCTTTTTTATTATAGTTAAGGTTTCTGCTGTAAATGTCAGCGGCAAAGTAACTAACGACAAGGGCGAACCGCTTGCTTATGCCGGTATTTATATAAAAGGAACTACTTTAGGGACAACTACTAATATTGATGGAAACTTCCAGTTTAATCTAAAAGAAGGTACTTACGAATTAGTTTTTCAATACATTGGTTATAAAAAACATATTGAAAAGATAAGTATTTCTAATAAGCCTATTATTCTTAAAATAAAGCTTCAATCGGAGAATATATCTTTGAAAGAGGTTGTTATTACGGCTTCTCAGGAAGATCCGGCTTACCCTGTTATCCGTAATGCTATTGCTAAAAGAAAGTATTATCTCGAACAGGTAGAAAAGTATCAGTGTAGGGTGTTTACTAAAGGGATTATGCGTTTAACGGATGCTCCCAACAAGATTTTAGGCAAGAAACTAGATGAAGAACGCGACTCTATCAAAGGCATTATTTACCTTAGTGAATCTGAATCGGATATTAGTTTTAAACAACCTGATAAGATGAAAGAAGTGATGGTTTCTTCGAAAGTTAGTGGCGATTCCAAAGGCTTTAGTGTAAACTTCTATACCTTTTTTACCACCAGTTTTTACGAAAATCTTGTCAATCCGGCTATCGGCAACCGTCGTGGGTTTGTTTCGCCTATATCTACCAGTGCTTTATTCTATTATAAATATCATTTGGAAGGAACTTTTGTTGAAGGGAATGATATTATTTATAAAATAAAGGTTATACCGAAAAGGAAAGCTGACCCTGTTTTTAGTGGTGATATTTATATAGTTGACAACTCGTGGAGGATTTATAGTGTTAATTTAATCATAGGCAAGGAAGCTTACATTAATTTTATAGATACTGTAAGAATTAGTCAGCAATACTTTGCTGCTACTGATAGTATCTGGATGATATTTAATCAGAAGATGGAATTTAAGTTCCGTTTTAATTTCTTTGGCAAAGTGTTTGCAGGTAATGGTGTCTTTCATTCTCAAAACACAAATTATAAGTTCGATATGGTTTATCCTGACGATTATTTTTCTAAAGAAATTATTAAAGTAGAAAAAGATGCCAACAAAAAGGATTCAACGTATTGGGAAAAGAGTCGTCCTATTCCTTTAACGGATGAAGAAAAAGGTAATTATAAGAAAGAAGACAGCATTTATATTGTGCACAATTCCAAAGCCTATCTTGATTCGATGGATAGGAAATCAAATAAGTTTTCTTTTTCTGATCTTTGGTCTACTTATCGTTACCGCAATAGATATGATAGTATAGAATTTACTGTCAAATCTCCAATTATGGCCACTTCTTTTAATACGGTTCAGGGATTAAATACCGATTTGACTTTAGGCTTTTCAAAAGAATACGAAAATGGTAACAAGCTTAATATAAATCATAAGCTTACTTATGGTTTCTCCGACAAGCAGCTCAGATATCGTTTTAACACTACTTATTTATATAGCCGCGAAGACAGGGGAAATATAAGTTTTACTGCTACTTACAAAGATGCAATGCAGATTAATAACAGCAATCCTATTTCGGATTTATCCAATACTATTTATACCTTATTTATTAAAAGTAATTACCTTAAATTGTATGAAAAATCTGCTATTAGCATTAATAATAATTACGAAATAACTAATGGTATTCTTTCTCGCTTAAACATTGAATATGCTGAAAGAAGTCCTTTGGTAAATCACACTAGTTATACCTGGGTTGATGTTAAGAACAGGGGGTTTACAAGTAATGATCCTCAAAACACATTAAATAATAACCCTGCATTTATCACTAATCAGGCATTTACTATTGATATGAGTTTGAGGATACGATTTCAGCAACGGTATTTACGCATTCCTCAAAAAGTTATTGTCGGATCTAAATATCCTGATTTTCTAATTCATTATCGAAAAGGTATTCCTGATATATTTGGAAGCGATGTTGATTATGATCTGTTGGAATTTTCAGTTAGAGATCATTTTAGATTAGGCTTGTTGGGAAATAGTAATTATAGAATTACTTTTGGTGATTTTGTTCGTAACAATAAAATGTCTTTTGTGGATTATAAACACTACAGTGGGAATACTACTATCTTCAAGAACACCTCATTTAATTCATTTCAGTTACTCGATTATTACACTAACAGCACTAACAAATCGTATCTTGAGTTTCATTTCGAACATCATTTTGATGGCTGGATTATTAATAAAATACCTTTAGTAAGAAAGACCGCTTTGCGCGAAATTGCCGGTTTTCATTTGTTATCTAATGAGTATAATAAATATTATATGGAAGTTAACTTTGGATTAGATAATATATTTAAAGTATTCAGAGTTGATTTTATTACAAGTTTTGACAAAGACAGGAAGCTTATGAATGGTTTTGTGATCCATATACCTTTTCTTTTTTCAGGTAACAACCCTAGTGTAAATGTAAGTTTATAGAAATTAATAGCATTTAAGTCAAACATTTTAGGCAACTGTTAAGTTAAAATCTCAATCATTTCAACACTATCTTTCGTCAAAATACTTCTTGTATTAATTCTTACACCTACTTAATCTGATATTTAAGAACAATATTACAGTTATGCACTCTTTGCCGTTGACTGTGAAGTCGGGGGCTTCGAATCGACAGTCAAAGGCATTGACTCGGCAGTCGGAGGCTTTGACTGGGCAGTCAGAGGTCTTGACTGGGCAGTCAGAGGCGTTGACTCGACAGTCAGAGGTCTTGACTCGGCAGTCAAAGGCATTAACTCGACAGTCAGAGGCTTTGACTCGACAGTCAACGCCTTTGATTACAAAGTCAGAGCCTCAAACACCTTTCAAGATGTTAAACACTATAAATACTTATTATCTTACAGTCCTTTTAAAGATATATCTTTTAGAAAATAGTTGTAATAATACTCCTCGCGAAGCAAGAAATATAAGGAACGAAATCCATAAACCGATGTTCTGGTATTGATGTAAAAAGAGGAAATAAACAGGGTAGAATATTACAAGTGATGCTATAATCATTGAATTGCGCATGGCTACCGAAGCAGTGGCTCCCACATAAATGCCATCCCACAAAAAAGCAGCAAACGTTAACAAAGGCAACAGATAAATCAAGTATAAGTTATTGTTTGTATATTGAATAACTGTTGCATTGTTAGTAAGTAAAAGCACAAGATATTTGCCAAAGAAGAAATAAATAAAAGTAAATACTATGGCAATACCAATCCCCCACTTAAACAATTGCTTAATAGTTTTGCCAAGCAACAGCCTGTCGTTAGCGCCAATATATTTGCCAACCAATGATTCGGAAGCATAAGCGAAGCCATCCATAAAGTAAGAGAAGAAAATAAAGAACATATAAAGCATCGTATTAGAAGCTAATACGGTGTCGCCAAACTTTGCCGACTCAGTAGTGAAAAACGAAATAGTAATAATTAAAAGTAAGGTTCGGATGGTGATGTCTTTATTTACATATACAAAATCCTTAAAGGCTTTGATATCCTTTAGTTTTGAGATGCTAAAGTATTTAAATAACTTACCATAATTCTTCACCACCAAAACAATAGCAAAGAGCAAACCTGTATATTGTGCCAACAACGAACCTAATGCAATACCCTCGATATTCATCCCCATAACTTTGATAAAGAAAAGGCTGTAAATAATATTAACAATGTTAACGAAAATAGCGATAAACATAGGCATCTTTGAGTTCTGCATGCCGATAAGCCAGCCTGTAAGAGCATACAAAATGATAGTTGCCGGAGCCGAATAAATCCTTATGTAATAATAACCCGAAGCTAATTGCGTAACCTCCTCACTGGCTCCACAAAGTTTAAAAACTATATAAGCAACAGGCACTTGAAGAATAATTATCATCAAACCGCTAACTATAGCTAAAACCGTTGAACGGGATAAGATTGCAATAGATTCATTAAAATCTTTGCGACCATAAGCCTGAGCAGTCACACCACTCGTACCCATCCTTAAAGAGGCGAAAGACCAGAAGATAAAATTAAAGATCATAGTGCCGATGGCTATAGCACCGATAGCTGCTTTGGTACCTATGTGTCCCATAAGTCCTACATCAATCATCCCCAGCAATGGCACCGAGATGTTAGTGATTATATTTGGAATGGCAAGCCTGAGTATCTTTCTGTTCAATATTAAATGATGTTAACCGGCTATAAAGAAATGTTACCTTTATTCTTTTTGGCATTATGAATACTAGCGTTTAACTCAAAACCTATCAACAAAATAATAGAATTAAAGTAAATCCAAAGCAACACAATTATCAACGTTCCAATGGAGCCATATAAGGTATTATATTTAGAGAAGTTGGTAACATAAATATTAAAACCCACAGAGGTTAATAAAGTCAACATGGTTGCTAATGAAGAACCTGCTGAGATAAACTTGAAATACTTTTTCTTTGATGGTCCGAAATAATATAAGAAGGAAATCCCTATAAAAACCATTAAAGATAACACAAGCCATCTACCGGTTTCGAGCAGATAATAATTGAATTGCGTTTTAAGAAAGCCTTCTCTGGCAAGAAAACTTAGCAAATAGGAACCAACAGTAATTAAAAGTATCGCAAGTATTAACAACACCGCTAACATAATTACTAAGAAGATTGAAATCAATTTCTTTCGATACCATTTCCTTGTTTCTATTTGATGAAAAGTCTGGTTGAATGCATCAATTATTGCAGTCACACCATTGGTTGCAAAATAAAGTGCAAGTATAAACCCTAATGAAAGTAATCCGTTTCGTTTATGAACTAATATGTCGGTAATTGTTGTTTTAATGGATTCAAAAGCATTCTCAGGCACTAGAGTTTGAATAATATCATAGAGTGTTTGTTGAATATTATGAATAGGTAAGTAAGGTATCAATGTGAAAAAGAAGATCACCGCCGGGAACAAAGCCAGAAAGAAATTGAATGAAAGGGCAGCAGCTCGCTGAGTTAAATACCCTTTTTGCATCCCTTTTACAAAGAACACGAATACATCATAAAAAGGAATACCTTCAAATCCAGGCAAAGATATCTTTTTAGAAAGAAAGATAATAAAAGCAACCACCTTCAAACTAATAAACTTCTGATAGATTTTTTTAAACATAATGAATTCTTATTCCCTCTCCTCTTCGGTCACTGAGCGGAGTCGAAGTGGGAGAGGGTTAGGGTGAGGTTAAAAAGCTTTCAAACTCAAATCAAGACTCTTAATATGATGCGTCAATGCTCCAACTGAAATATAATCAACACCGGTTTCAGCATACTTTCTCAAAGTATCAATAGTTATACCTCCTGATGCTTCGGTTTCATACCTGCCTGCAATTAACTCAACAGCTTTTCTTAAGTCATCAGTATTAAAATTATCAAGCATTATTCGATGAACATTTCCATTGTTCAACACCTGATTAAGTTCATCAAAGCCCCTGACTTCTATTTCAATTTTAAGATCTTTATTCTTTTCTTTAAGATAGTTATTGGCATTGGTAATTGCATTTACAATTCCACCGGCAAAGTCAACGTGATTATCTTTAATCATAATCATATCATACAATCCAAAGCGATGATTCTCTCCACCACCAAGCTTAACTGCCATCTTCTCAAGCATTCTTAAGTTTGGAGTTGTCTTGCGAGTGTCAAGTAGTTTAGTGTTTAAACCATCTAATAGTTTAACCATTTTATTGGTAGAGGTAGCAATACCACTCATTCTTTGCATAAAATTCAAAGCTAAACGCTCAGACGAAAGCAAAGAAATCACCTTGCCCTCAACAGTAAAAGCAATATCTCCGGGAGTAATCTTATCGCCATCATTCATAAGTTGGTTAAAAACGATTGTTGCATCAACTTTATTAAATACTTTTCTGGCAACATCCATTCCGGCAAGAATTCCTTCTTCTTTAACAAGTAATTTAGCTCTACCTGTTTTATCTATAGGTATGCACGATAGCGAAGTATGGTCACCGTCACCTAAATCTTCTTTAAGTGCGTTTACAATAATATCATCTAATGTCATAGTATTGTTTGATTATTTTTCAGTTTCAAACATCAGTTGTTGGATGTAATATTTCCCTGAAACGTTTTTGATTAAATAGTAAGTTCTGAATTTCCCTTTTGGAGTCACCAAGCTCCCAATAGTATAGTTAGAGCCATCCGAAGAAGAGCCCTGATGTTTTACTTCAAATGTTTTTGGAGGATACTTCGTAAAGTATTCTTTTACTATTTGAGCAGCCTGTGCTTTGCTGAACGATCCTTCTTTACCCGGTATCGTCAAATCAATTGTTGAATTAAAGTAATTCGACAAATCATTTACATTGCCTTTTCTAATGGCTTCTGCAATACCTTTTGAAATATCTACAGCTTTCTGATCGGGTATCACACTGAATAATGTAAACCCTGTGGCAACAAAAAATAATAGAATAACGACAATCTTTTTCATTTTAATTTTTTTATAACAATCACAAATTCCTTACCAAAGACTATCAATTGTAAATCTTTTATGATTTTATGCAAATTTACAACTATTTTATCAATCTGAATCATTATTTTGTTTATTTTCGTAAAAATTTATCTGCTAATGAATATTACGCTACTTTTAGTCGGCAAAACGGAAGAAGAATATCTTAAAGAAGGCATTACAATCTTCGAAAATAGATTGAAACATTATATCAATTTTAACACTATTGTTATTCCTTCATTAAAGAATACTAAAAACATTCCTGTTGAAGAGCAAAAGAACAAGGAAGCCAATGAAATGCTCAAGCATTTTGCCAAATCTGAGTACATTGTTTTACTCGACGAGAAAGGGAAAGAGTTTCGCTCTGCCGACTTCTCTACTTTTATTCAGAAGCATATGAATACCGGCATTAAAAACCTTATGTTTGTTGTTGGAGGTCCTTTTGGGTTTAGTAATAAAGTGTACGAAAAAGCAAATATGAAACTTTCTTTATCTCAAATGACTTTCTCTCATCAGATGATACGCTTACTGTTTACCGAACAGCTTTACCGTGCCTTTACTATATTAAAAAACGAACCTTATCATAATGAATAATCTGTTCAGGAGGAAATCTATTGACATGATACTTGAGCATGCTTCGGGGCTTAACAAGGATCATGGAGGACTTAAGAGGAATTTAAATGTAAGGGATTTAACAGCTTTAGGTATTGCTGCCATTATTGGAGCCGGTATCTTTAGCACTATCGGCAATGCTGCTGCTAATGGTGGCCCCGCGGTGTCGTTGTTGTTTGTTTTTACAGCAATTGCCTGTGGTTTTTCGGCTATGTGTTATGCGCAGTTTGCTTCCAATATCCCTATCAGCGGAAGCGCTTATACTTATGCTTATGTTAGTTTTGGCGAGCTTATTGCATGGATTATTGGTTGGGATTTAATTATGGAATATGCTGTAGGTAATATTGCTGTGGCTATTTCCTGGTCTGATTATTTTACAGGATTCCTTCACGGGATAGGAATTAATATCCCTGCTTTCATGACTACTGATTTTGTGAGTGCTGCCAGAGGTTTTAAGGTCGCTTCCGAAAGTTTATTGCATGGTTCAACTTTTAATCAATTGTCTGGTGGTCTTCAAGAGGCTTATCTTGCCTGGACTAATGCTCCTCAGATAGGTGGCATGAGGATCATTGCCGACATTCCGGCTTTCTCTATAGTTGTGTTTATAACTTATTTGGTTTACAAAGGCATCTACGAAACCAAAGTGGCAAGCAATACGATGGTTATCCTTAAAGTAGCTATCTTATTATTGGTGATTGGAGTTGGTTCGTTTTATGTTAACCCTGCCAACTGGTCTCCCTTTGCTCCCAATGGTTTTGGAGGTGTATTGAAAGGAGTTGCAGGTGTTTTCTTTGCTTATATTGGCTTTGATGCTATCTCAACAACTGCCGAAGAATGTAAGAATCCTCAGAAAGATTTGCCTCGTGCTATGATTTATGCTTTAATTATAACAACTGTTCTATACATTATTATAAGTCTTGTTTTAACAGGTATGATAAGTTATAAAGAATTAGGTGTCGGAGACCCTCTTGCGTATGCTTTCGAGAAATTACATCTTACCAAACTATCCGGTGTAATTGCTATTAGTGCAGTAATTGCAATGGCAAGTGTATTGTTAGTATTTCAGGTGGGGCAGCCAAGGATTTGGATGAGTATGAGCCGAGATGGTTTGTTACCTAAACGTTTCTCTAAGCTTCATCCTAAATATAAAACTCCTGCTTTCTCTACTATTATTACAGGAATTATGGTTGCGATACCTTCCTTATTTTTAAATCTTACCGAAGTTACCGACCTCACCAGTATAGGCACTTTATTTGCTTTTGTCTTGGTTTCGGGTGGAGTTTTGATTATGGATAACAACAAAACCGACAACGGCACTCGCAAAGGAGGCTTCAAAGTGCCTTATTACAACAGCCGTTACATCCTCCCACCTATCTGGATTGTAGTTTTGTTTTTCCTTTTTTATTTAAATTGGGATGGCGTTTACAATTTCTTTAATTTTAATGGTAATAACTATATTAACGAAGGTTTTTGGAATGTGTTTAAACATCAGATACCATTATTTTTATTCATAATAATAGCTTTTATAATAACTTTTGCAGCAATAATAAAGCAATATTCTATCATACCTGTGTTAGGGTTATTAACGAACCTTTATTTAATGACTGAATTAGGAATAACCAACTGGTTAAGATTTATTATTTGGTTAGTGATAGGACTTTCGCTTTACTTTGTTTATGGATTTAAACACAGCAAACTAAATCAATTAAGAATTAATAATTAACAATTAATAATTAAGGACAAATCACATCAGAATTAACCTTAATTATCTGCTCCTTTTTTAATACATCCTAGCAATAACAGCTGTTTTGTCGTATCTTTTATTTCCCAAAGTGGGCAAAACAATCGTTTGGTCGTTACCTGAAAACTCAGGATGCTATAAAACGATCGTTCGATAGTTACCCTTAAAGTTAGGTATGCTGCAAAACGATCGTTTGGTCGTTACTATTAAAGTTGGGTATGCTACCAAACGGTCGCTTGGTCGTTACCTGAAAACTCAGGTAGTAACAAAACGATAATTTGCTATTACCTTAAAACCTCAGGATGCTACCAAACGGTCGTTTTGTTATTACCCTAACTCTTCGGGATGCTACAAAACGATCGTTTTGTTGTTACCTGAGAACTCAAGTAAGTGCCAAACGATCGTTTTATGTCATTCTGTAAACTCAGGATAAAGAAATACGATCGTTTTGTCGCATCCTGACTTCTCAGGATACAACAAATCGATATTTTTGCCTTATTTTGAGTTTTAAGGATAAAAGAATCTAATTAAATATATTAATCAACAACTTATGATATATTTATTAAACACTTCAAACTTCAAACTATAAATTATAGGTATTAATAAAATTAATCAATACTTTTGCATCCAAATTAAGTTCATCATAATGAAAACATCAATACATAAATTAATTTGTGTCTGTAAGAAAATCTACAACCAGCTATTTATTAACATTTAAAACTTGATAAATTGTCAATTATAAGTTTAATGACAGAAACTATTTGTGAAATATAACTTTAACCGGCTTCACATATCTTTAGTAGCAATACAGAATCACCAAATTAATTGTTTTGCCGTCAATATCTATAATGATGAAAAAATAACTTAATATTTCATTAATCTTTTATTATTTAAAAATAAATTACAAAAAGTTATTTATAAACCTTTCTAAAATAAGGATAATGAAGAAAAAACAGTTACCTTGGATGCCACAAAAGCGAAATTGATGTAAAAACCTTCTCCGTGGATGCCACGGAGGTAAAATTGATGTAAAAACCCTCCCCATGGTATCCAAGGTGGCGAAATTGATGTTAGACTCGCCTTTTGAGAAATGCTTTTTTGCCTTTTTATATCACAATATAGTTTTTATAAACCATATTATGAATGCTTTAATAAAACTAGTTGGATTTTTAAATTAAAATTCTTATGTCTTTAGACCAATCTTTTTTATTATGCCTGAAAAAACAAAAGAAAGCCGTTAATGAAGTACACAATCCCAAATACTCCAATAAGCATGCTGATATACCAGAGATATTTCCGCTTGATTAGGGCTGCAATGGATGAGAGCAAAATAGCAACTTGCAGGAATATAACCGCCATACCAAAAGCCGCAGAGTGCTCTTTGCATTCATCCCGTTCTTTCTCAAACTTTTTTGCCTCAATTGATATTTGAGCTTTTTCTGCTTCATACTTTTTTACTTTCTTTGCAATGGTATCAATTGCATTTTGGTAAATAATTACATTTTCTTCATTCTTTGAGTCTTTTGAAAGCATCTTTTTCTGAATATTAAGATTTTCTTTTTGCGAATCGAACAGATAAGCCTTAATACTTTTAGCTTCAAAAAAAGCCCATTGGTCTGATGCTTTCTGTTGGCTTAATAATGATTTGGTGCTGTAACCGCCACCTTTAAATGTGGATAAAGTTGCACAAACAGCTATCAAAACAGTTGTGAGTGCAAGATAATTGGTCCATTTTTCTTTCTTTTCGTCTGCCATTTGTATATTGGTTTTAAATTTTGATAAAGTTAACTCTAAAATTGCGATTTTATTTCATTAAATAATCTAAAAATTAACAATCTTATGTTAACTTTGTTCCCAGCTCCTATTTATTTTGTATTTTTGCAGTTATATTATAAATAGAATTGGAAAAACTAAATATCATAATACTTGGCACTACCTATCCTTTCAGAGGCGGACTGGCAGCATATAACGAAAGGCTTGCACGTCAGTTTCAGAACGAAGGACATGAGGTTAGTATTTATACTTTTAAATTGCAATATCCCGGCTTCCTGTTTCCAGGCAAAACACAATATGCAGATTGGGATGCTCCAAAAGATTTGGAGATTAATGTAAAAGTCAACTCTATTAATCCTTTCAACTGGATTAAGATTGGCAGGGAAATAAAGAAACGCAGACCGAATATTTTAATAATTAAATACTGGTTGCCTTTCATGGGTCCTTGTTTTGGGACTATTTCCAGAATCGTAAAAAGGAATAAACATACTAAAGTTATTACTATTGTTGATAATATTATCCCTCACGAAAAGAGGATAGCCGATAATCTGCTTACTAATTACTTTGTTAAGCCTGTTGATGGATTTGTTGCCATGTCGAAGTCTGTTTTAAAAGATATTGCTTTCTTCGACTCAACTAAAGCCAAATCTTTTTGCCCTCACCCAATCTTCGATAATTTTGGTGAAGCTATTACTAAAGAAAATGCTTTAAAGAATATAGGTTTAGAAGATAACTATTCCTATTTACTGTTTTTTGGATTCATTAGAGGTTATAAGGGTTTGGATTTATTATTAGAAGCTTTCGCTGATGAAAGAATTCGGAATTATCCTGTAAAGTTAATTATAGCAGGAGAGTTTTATGAAGATTCAAAACCATATCTTGATTTGATAGAAAAATATAAGCTCACTGAATCTTTAGTTTTGAAAACAGATTTTATTCCCGATAATGAGGTTGCAAATTATTTTTGTGCAGCCGATTTAGTAGTGCAACCATATAAGAATGCAACCCAAAGTGGAGTTACACAAATCTGTTATCATTTCGAGAAACCTATGCTGGTAACAAATGTAGGCGGTTTGCCCGAGATAGTCCCTGATGGAATAGCCGGTTATATAGTGGAACCTGAGCCAAAAGAAATAGCTGATAAGATTGTTGATTTCTATCAAAACAATAAAAAGGAGCATTTTGCAGTTGGTATAGCTAATGAAAAGAAAAAATATCTGTGGAGTAGAATGACGGAAACTATTTACGATTTATATTATAAAAATGATAATAAGAAGTAAAGCACCTTTAAGAATAGGCCTTGCAGGCGGTGGAACAGACGTTTCGCCTTTCTCCGACATCTATGGCGGTGCAATTTTAAACGCTACAATAAGTTTGTACGCTTACGCGAATATTGTGCCTCGTGATGACAATAAAATCATAATAAGATTAAATGATAAAGAAGAAGTTTTTGAATACGATTCGGCTCTCGAACTTCCAATGGGCGATAAAGTTGACCTGCTAAAGGCAATTTATAACCGTATCGTTAAAAAGTATATCCATAAGCCTTTATCTTTTGAACTTTCTACTTATGTTGACGCTCCTCCGGGTTCCGGTTTGGGCACTTCTTCTACCTTGGTTGTTGCTGTTCTCGGAGCTTTCGCTGAATGGCTTTCGCTTCCTTTAGGTGAGTACGACCTTGCTCATTTGGCTTTTGAGATTGAAAGAATAGATATGGCAATGGCAGGTGGCAAACAAGATCAGTATGCTGCAACCTTTGGTGGTTTTAACTTTATGGAGTTTTATGAGATGGATAAGGTGATTATAAATCCACTCCGTATCAAAGATAAGGTGATGAACGAACTTGCATACAATATTATATTATACTACACACAAACTAGTCGCAACTCGTCGGATATTATCGAACGGCAACAAAAGAATGTAAATTCTAAGAGCGAAAAACCTATTGAGGCAATGCATAAACTAAAGGAACAATCTATCCTCATGAAGGAAGCTTTGCTTAAAGGTAAGCTGAATGATATTGGTGAAATCCTTAACTTAGGTTGGCAATATAAAAAGCAAATGGCTGAAGGTATTACCACAACTTTATTTGAAGATTTGTATGAAACCGCTATTAATGCAGGTGCTTCAGGAGGAAAGATTTCAGGTGCAGGTGGCGGAGGTTTTATTTTCTTCTATTGCCCGGGTAATACTCGTTATAGTGTTATTAAAGCATTGGATAAGTTTGGTGGGAGTGTTCAACGTTATGAGTTTACAAAGCAAGGTTTAGAAACCTGGACAATCGAATAATCTAAACATAAAATTAATAAAAGGATAGAAATGATTAGAGAAGCAATTGTTTTGGCAGGTGGTTTGGGCACCAGATTAAAGACTGTTATTAAAGACATTCCTAAACCGATGGCTGATATAAATGGCAAGCCTTTTCTTGAGTATTTATTTAATTATCTTACCAAATATAATATCAATAGGGTAATTCTGTCTGTAGGATTCAAACACGAGGCTATTGATAAGTATTTTGGTAAGAAATATAAGGATATTGATATAATTTATGCTGTAGAAGATGAGCCATTAGGAACCGGTGGAGGAATATTGAATGCAAGTTTTTATCCACACGAAAATCTTGTTTATTTATTAAATGGTGATACTTTTTTTAATGTGGATCTCTTTGAATTTTATCATTTCCATTCTAAATCTAAAGCTGACTTTTCTTTATCTCTGAAAAGAATGCACAACTTCGACAGATACGGAACTGTTGAAATGAATGGCGATAGGATAACTAAATTCAATGAAAAGAAGTATAAAGAGGATGGATTGATTAATGGTGGGGTTTATATTTTAAACAGATATCTTTTCGATTCTTTGCCTTTCCCCGAAAAGTTTTCTTTTGAGAAAGACTTTCTTGAGAAATATTTAAATCAATTCTTTATTAATGGATATATCTCTAACGAATATTTTATTGATATAGGAATACCTGAAGATTACGAGAGAGCACAAATTGATTTGGCGATTTAGTGATTAAAAACAATATTTTCTAATTTAAAAATCTACTTCAACACCTAATGAAGTAGCCACCTGCCTTAATTCATCCACCACTTTATCCATCACAGGAATACCTTGGAGCATATGAATAGCTTCCCACTCTCTTTCAGGTTCGCCGGGGATCAACACTTTATGTTCTTCGTCGATAGAATGAGCATTCTTAAAAGTCTCAATCCAAGTATCCATCTTCAATTTAAAATCTTCGGTAGTTTGAAAAGCATCAATGCGCATTGCCCCAAAAAAGTGCCCGGTACCTTTTCCATTGCCAGTCTCTTTAACTGGTAGATACGCCACCGAAGGAGGTACGAAAGGTCCAAAACCAGCCCCTGACAACAACGCAGAAAAAATATCGACCACCGAACCTAAACAATAGCCCTTATGACTTCCGTGTTCATAATCACCACCTAAAGGGAGGATAGCCCCACCTTCGGTAAGAATATTCGGATTGGTTGAAGACATACCCGTTTTATCCTGAACGTATCCCAATGGCGCTTCGATCCCCTTTTTATGCATAACATCGAGCTTTCCACGAGCAATCGGCGTGGTCGCAAAATCTGCAACAAAAGGTGGATACTTTCCGGCAGGTATCGCAACTGCAATAGGATTAGTGCCAAGCAATCTGTCGAGGGAAAAAGTAGGTGCGACCAAAGGATTAGCATTTGTCATGGTAATACCAATCATATCATGCTTCAACGCAAGCATCGCGTAGTGTCCAGCAATGCCAAAATGGTTGGAATTATTAACTGCAACCCATCCCGTACCAACTTCTTTGGCTTTTTGAATTGCAATATTCATTGCAAAATCTCCTGCAACCATTCCCAAAGCAGCATCAGCGTCAATTACTGCAGTTGAGGGCGTTTGATGAGTAATTTTTATGTTAGGCAAAGGATTAAGCCTCCCATTCTGATATAAATTAATATAGTCCTTAAGCCTTATAACTCCGTGCGAATTAATGTTTCGGAGTTCCGCAGCCATTAAAACATTCGCCGAAATATTTGCATGCTCTGTAGAACATCCAATTTTAATCAAAATATCAATAATAATCTTCCTTAAAGCATCGTAAGTAAATATCATAAGTAGTAATTTATTCGTTTAACTAAAAAATAATTTCATTAATATTAAGTTTATTTATGATGAAATTACCGGCAAAAGTATTAATTTTGTACTAACATTCAACTAATAAATATGTATTACATTTTTTTTGAAGAAGAGCAGCGTTTTACAAATAGATGGCTATGGCTATTACTAAGCTGTACATCAATAGTATTCATTTATGAGATTTTTGGGCAAGTACTAGTTCATAAATCTATAGCAGACTATTCACAAAAAGATAATATCCTTATTTTGATGGGTATTATCCCCCTTGTGATAATGTATTTGTTCTATAAAATAAAATTTACCACGCGTATTGATAATGAAGGTATCTATTATCAGTTTTATCCCTTTCATTTAAGAGAAAAAAAGATTAGTTGGGACGAAATTGATACGATTTATGTTAGAAAATATAAGCCAATAATAGAATATGGCGGTTGGGGGATAAGGATTAAGCCATTTAAAAAAGATATAGCTTATAATATTTGGGGCAATTGGGGCTTACAAATTGAAAAATCGAATGGCAAAAGGATATTATTGGGAACCCAATGTCCTGAAGACATTAAAAGAGCTATTCTGGAGATCGAAGGTAAACGTTAAATAAGCTAGAAATAAGAAATGAGAAGATTATTAATAATTTTTATATTTAGCATAGGTTTGATAAGCTCTGTTTTATCACAATCAGCTATTAATTATAATAATTATTTGAACAACGGAAGATTATTGGTGATAAAAGGGGAATATGCTTTGGGGATATTAAGTATGGATAGTGCATTACAAGCATCTCCAGGCAGTTTGATAATAAATAAGGATAGAGGTTATGCAGAAATGCAACTCAAAAAATACAATCAAGCCATTGAAGATTTTAATAAAATACTTAATAAAAATCCAAATGCGATAGATGTACATCTTCAAAGGGGTATTGCATATTATCATATAAGCAAAATAGATTCAGCAATGTATGATATACAAAAAGTGCTGAATGATAATCTTTATCATAGAGAAGCTAAAGATTATATGAGCTATGTAGAAAGTGGTAAAAAACTTATAGAACAACAAAATAGGGCACAATTAAAGATTGAACAGGATAAAATAGAACAATTAAGACTAGAAAAGACAAAGGAAAAGGAAAAAATAATAAGAGGGGCAAAGAACCCGCTAGCATTTTGGTATAGCGTATTTGAAACATGGTAAAAAAATAATAAGAATTTTAATAAAAAAGGAAATATGTCGGAACATACAATTATTTCAATAGATAATTTAGCAGTTTATCAGCGCAACATACTCGTATTGTCGGGTGTAAATGTAGAAATAGAGAAAGGCGAATTTGTTTATCTGATTGGTAAAACAGGTACAGGCAAAAGCTCACTACTTAAAACCCTTTACGGAGATCTTCCTGTGAAAGAAGGAAATGCTATTGTTGCCGGACATAGTTTGAAAGACATAAAAAAGAAAGAAATTCCTTTCTTAAGAAGAAAATTAGGGATAGTATTCCAGGATTTTCAACTATTAATAGATAGAAGTGTAAGCGAAAATTTATTTTTTGTGCTTAAAGCAACAGGTTGGAAAGACAAAAATTTAATGCAGGAGCGGGTAAATTTAGTATTAGAGAAGGTTGGATTAGGTACTAAGGGCTTCAAAATGCCTCATCAGCTATCTGGAGGAGAACAGCAGAGAGTATCAATAGCCAGAGCCTTATTAAATGATCCTGAAGTGATACTAGCAGACGAACCAACGGGAAACATAGACCCGGGGACGTCGGAAGAAATAATTAAATTGCTAAAAGAAATAAGTGAAAGCGGTAGAGCAGTTCTTATGGCGACTCACGATTTTATGATGATAGAGAAATTTCCTTCTCGCACGCTTAGATGTGAGAATGGGAAGGTATTAACGGGTCAGGAAACCGATTAATTTATTTAAATTAGCTTGATTGGAATAGTTTTCGGATAATACTTTCTGACGGAGTTCAACATCTGAATAATTAAATTCAGTATCAAACAACAGTTTAATCTTATCTTTAAGATTATTCGGATTATCAGCAATGACACATAAGCTCTCTAAGTTAGTGCCGGCAAGCATTTTACTATTTACTACACAATACCGACCGCGATAAAGAGTATTTAATAACTTTAACTTAAGCCCGGTTGCCTGAAAAGTAACCAAAATATTAATCTGAGCATCGTTGATAAGCTTATTCATAGTATCCTCATCGGGATTGGCTATCAAAGTAATGTTTTTGTGTTTAGCTATCAAATTAGACAGGCTTTCTGAAGGATTTAAACCGGCAACAATAAGAGGTACTTCAATATCCTTAAATACTTTCTCAATTAAATAAACAGCAGCCTGATCATTTTCAGGGACAGATAGATTACCATGATATAAAACATAGTTGCCTTTTCCACTTTTAACAGTAAAAATATCATTAGAATGAAAGCTTGGAAGATAAACAACCTTATTTAAAGGGAATTTATGCTGTAAATATTCCGTATCGCTCTTAGAAACTACTAACATGAGATCAGCATACTTAAGTATTTGTTGGAAAACTCTTAACTTAAGTCCGGCAGAAAGGAAATACAGGCGTTTTAAGAGATTTCTTTCTGACTTAAACAGATTATAATAATAAAGATGCTCTATATTGCTTTCGCGATAGATTTTTAAGCGATTAGAAAGTCGTTTATCATTTAAAAAATAACAAGTATGGAGTCCTTCAAAAAGAATAGGATAGTCGTTTTTTAATAAATTGCTTATCAAATCTTCCGATTTCCTGCTGCTAACTATATATGGTTTATAACTAAGCGCCGAAAGTATGTTTGTATTTCGCTTATAGTAGTATATTTCATAACATAACTTATTTAAATCTTCAGGAATCTCTCTGCCATATTCAAAACAATGCAAATGAACCTTAACACCTGCTGAATGAAGTGCTTTAAGTTTGTAATAAACATCAATTACTCCTCCATAATTAGGTGGATAGGGGATGTTGAACGAAACTATATGTAGGTGAATCTCAGACATACTTCATATAAACTTTAATTAGTTCCTGTGCTTCGGTTTCCCAACATAAAATAGCTGCTGCTTTTACAGCATTTTCTCTATATTGCTTCAACATATCAGTATTATTAAGCATCGAATTTATTTTATCAGCAATATGATGTGGTTCATGGGTCTGAATAAGCTCTCCTACTTTATATTCTTCAATAATATTGCGTACCTCAACTAAATCAGAGGCCAAAATAGGTATTCCGGCGTGGATATAGTCGAAAATCTTGTTAGGTAAACTAAAACGATAGTTAATATTGGTGTCTTTATCAAGCGTAAAACCTAAATCAGCGTTAGCGGTAAAATTGAATAGCTCTCCGTAAGGTAACTTATTAATAAAAATAACCTTTTCGGTGAGGTTTAAATCATTAACATCTTTCTTTAAAGTATCAATAACATCACCACTGCCAATGATAAGCAAAATAGAATTATCTATATATTGCATTGAACGAATAAGTTCCTCCGTACCTCTATCGATATTTATGCCTGCACCCTGGTAAATCAGTATCTTTTTATCTAAAGGAAGCCCAAGTTCTTCTTTTTTCTTTATGACAGTTATTTCCCGCTTTAGCGGAATGTTTCTAACTATCTTAACATCTATATTATATTGCTTATTATAAATGTTAGCAATGGATTGATTAACAGTAAAGACATGCTTAAGCTTTGGGAAGATAAACTTTTCTATTTTTGTCCATACTTTACGTGCAAATTGGTTGTGCTCCAATTCGGGGACACCCGTAAAATACTCGTGACTATCATAAACTAAAGGTATTTTCTTAAGTTTACTTACAATATAGTTAGGCAAAAGTGTATCAAGGTCGTTGGAGACTAATAAATCAACTTTCCTGAATAACAAAAGGAACAACAAACGGAAATTATACTCTGCGTAAAAGAAAATTTCTTTCTCGAAAAGTAAATTCATACGCTCTGTTTTGTATAATCTTGGCTTAAAAGTAAGGCTGTCTTTCTTTCTTCTTCCGACAAGTAATACCTCGTATCCGCATTTCATTAGCGTTGTACATACCTTATCCACACGTTGATCGGTGGAGAGGTCGTTGATTACGGATACGATTACTTTTTTCAAATTATGTTGCTTAAATTAAGGTAACAAAATTATACTTTTTATTTGTGATTACCTAATGTTGGGGTTTTATATGTTAATATTTATTTTAAGTAGTATTTGTTTTGAATATTGTTAAAAACAAAAAAGCCTTCGCTATTTAGTTGATGAAAATGTATAACCTAAAATTTTATTACTACTCTGTTTTATTGTTATTTTTATTAAAATCATAATTATCTTATAATAATATTATAATAAGATGATTATAGTCTTAACAATACTATCGAAAAGAGTGGATATTGCTATTCCAAACTTACCCGAGCAATATTAACTAGTGAGAATAGCGTCGGTAACTTTGCCGGAGCAATATCCACTTTTCGGACACTCTTTGTAAATGTTTAATTGTCTTTAATACTAATGCTTAACATTAATATTAAGAAAAAAATTTAGGTGTTGAATTTTAGTTTAAGATTTTAAAAACTCAGATTTTACGCTCGATCCTTCCGTGGGTTTGTTTATTCGTTCGCATCCAAATATGAAATACCCCGAACAGGGAACCATTTATTCTATCAACGAGTCAAATTATATTTATTTTCCCGAAGCTATAAAAAAATACATACAGTATTGTCATTTTGATGATCCTGAAACCAATCGCCCATATATTACACGTTATATAGGTTCGATGGTTGCTGATTTCCATAGGAATCTTATAAAAGGCGGAATCTTTCTTTATCCCGGAACTATCAAGAATCCTTCAGGTAAATTAAGATTGCTTTACGAAGGAAATCCTATAGCTTTTATCGCCGAACAGGCTGGAGGAAAAGCTTCACATGGCTTTGGAAGAGTATTAGAAATAGAACCAAAAACGATACATCAACGTACGCCTATCTTTGCAGG
>JBAXLO010000031.1:0-30082 GCA_037134755.1 Bacteroidota bacterium
ACTGAAGCAGCTTGATCAGAACCCCACAAAGCCCTATCAATAGTTATATGCCTTTCGATAAAACATGCACCCAAAGCTATAGCAGCAAGAGTAGGAGCCAATCCTGTTTCATGCCCCGAATAACCTATTGGAACTTCAGGATATTTATTCATAAAACTTAGAATAACTCTAAGATTTAATTCATCAATTTTGCATGGATATGTTGATGTGCTTTGAGCTAACAATAAGTTATCTTTACCTAAAATAGAAACTACAGTATCAACTTGTTCTTCCGTTGACATTCCTGTAGATAACATTAAAGGAACGCCTGTTTCTTTAGCTTTTTTCAATAAATTAATATCAGTTAAACTAGCAGAAGAAAACTTTAATAATACTGGATCAAATTGCAATAGAAATTCTAAAGCTTCTTCATCCCAAGGAGAAGCAAACCAATGAATATTCTTTTCTTTACAATAGCTATCTATTTCAGCATATTCTTTTTGACCAAACTCAACTTTATGACGATAGTCAATGTATTTCATTCGTCCCCATGGTGTATCTCTTTCAATATCCCATTGATCATGTGGAGTACATAATTCAGGAGTTCTTTTTTGGAACTTCACTGCATCACAACCTGCAAATACTGCACCATCAATTAACTTTTTAGCAATATCTAATGAACCATTATGATTAATGCCAATTTCTCCTATTATATAAACCGGTTCATCTTTACCAATATATCTATTCCCTACTTTTACTTTACTCATATTATTTTTTTAATGATTTAACTTAGCGTCAATAATTAATTCTGCAAACTCTCTATAAGAACCATTACCACCTTTAGCTTCTGTAATATAGTTTGCTACATCTTTTACAAATGAAATTGCATCATTAGGACAAGCTGATAATCCTACAAGTTTCATAATTTCTAAATCATTTGTATCGTCACCAATATATGCTATTTCAGATAAATCTAATTTATGTTTTTCGCAAATTTCTTTTACACATTTAACTTTATCTTTAATATTTGTATAAAGTTCTATTATTTCTAATTTTGTAGCTCTTCTACGAGTAATAATTGAACTTTCTCCAGTTACTATTCCAGTATCAATTTTTACTAACTTCCTTAAGCGTTCAGTTCCCATCCCATCTCTTAATGAAAACCTTTTCATTTCTTCTCCATTATTAGAATAGTACACTCCTCCATCAGTCAATACTCCATCACAATCAGTAAGAAGTAATTTTACTTTCTTAGCCTTATCGATAATACTTTGTTTCATTACTAAATAGTTTACCATGCTGTCCATCCCCCATCAATTATTAAATTTGCACCTGTCATATATAAAGAAGCATCAGAAGCCAGAAAAACAATAGCTCCTTTGTAATCATCAACTGTAGCCATACGATTTAGAGGAGTCCTTTTTGAATAATTTTCTATAAAATAAGGATCTTGTCCATTCTCAATACCACCCGGGCTAAGCGAATTAACTCTAATACCGTTTTTACCCCAATATGCTGCTAAAAACTTTGAAAGCATTATTACTCCTCCTTTTGTTGCTGAATAGGCTGGTGGTTTGAAAAACATTTGTTCACCATTTTCATTAGTGTATAAACTTTGGTCAGGAGCTGTTATACCATAAGTTGAAGCTAAGTTTATGATACTTCCCTTATTATTGATCAACATTTGTTTGCCTATTATCTTTGAACAGATAAATGTCCCTGTTAAGTTAACTTTTAATGATCTTTCCCACAACTCCAGAGGATAGTTTTCAAACTTTGATAATTCTAATGTAGCTTTTGGATCTTCAAACATGTCGTTAATAGCTGCATTGTTTACAAGGATATCAATTTTACCAAACTTAGCAATTACATTATCTACTAATTGTTGAACTGAATCTTCATCCGTAATATCTGTTGATTGAAAATAATAATCAGATAATTCTTCATTTGTATTAATATCTGCTGCAACAACATTTGCTCCAGCTTCTTTTAATACTTGACAAAAAGCTTTACCAATAAGACCGCTTGCACCCGTAACAATTGCAACTTTTCCTTCTAATGAAAATCTATTCATAAATTATTTCATTACAGGTTTGGTATTGAAATCAGAAGTTTTTCTAAATACCGGTTGAACAGGTATTCCTTTGATTGAAGAAGCTAATTCATTGTTTTGAACTACATCTTTTAGCATTAATAATACTTCATTATATACATTTAATGTGTATTCAATATCCATATCTGTATGAGAAAAACTTATATTATGAAACCCCGACCATAAAATTCCTCTTTTAAATAACTCTTGTTGCACAAATGATTTCTGTAACAATGGATCTCCTGCTGTTTCTTTAAAACTTAACATTGAACGGAATGGATAACCTTTTACTTCAATAAAATCAATATCCGAATTATATAATATTTTCTTAATACCTTCTATTAATATCCTACCTTGCGTACTTATATATTTAATAACATCTTTCTCTTTCATCTCTTCGATTGTAGCTTTAGCCGCAGCTAATGATAGCGCTTCACCACCAAAAGTATTGAAGAAGAAAACATCAGAGTCAAATAAATTCATTATCTCTTTTTTGCCTGTTAAAACTGCTAAAGGCATTCCATTAGCAATAGCCTTTGAATAAGTTGCCAGATCAGGAGTAATACCAAAATATTCCTGAGCACCACCAAGAGCCATTCTAAATCCAGTCCACATTTCATCAAATATCAAAAGAATGTTTTTTTCTTTACATAAATTAGCCAATTCATTTAGGAAATTATTTTTTGGTTCATCAAATACCACAGGTTCTAATATTATAGCAGCAGTATCATCATCTATTGAATTTCTTACAGAATCAATATCATTATAATTAAATGTAAAAGTTAAATCTTTTATAGCTTGAGGAATACCGGCATTTCGGGCAATAGTACTTACATACCAATCATGCCAGCCGTGATACCCACAACATAAAATTTTATTTTTACCCGTATATGCTCTGGCTACTCTTATAGCAGCACTTGTAACATCAGCTCCACTTTTACTATATCTTACAGATTCAGCATTAGGGATTATTTCTCTTAACATTTCAGCAACTTCAACTTCTAATGGATGCATCATCGAAAATGTTATTCCATCTTTTAGTTGTTGAATTATTGCATTGTCAGTTTTAGGATAAGTATAACCAAGCGAAATAGGTCCTATACCCATATTATAATCGATATATTCATTTTCATCAACATCCCACACATGAGATCCTCTTCCCCTTTTTATATATTTAGGTGAAATTCCATTTACATATTGAGAAGGTCCTTTTGCCATTGTTTGAGTATGTGCAGGGATCAATCCTTCCGACCTTGAATATAATTCATTAGACTGAGTAATAATTGGATATTCTGAATTAAAAATAACTTTATTTGCCATATTATTTTTCGTTATTGATTCTTACTTTTATAACAACTTTCTTTATTTGTGTAACTATCTCTGACTCTAAGCCGGAAACATGAGCTTCTTTAGGAAACAATATTATAAATTCTCCTTTTTTTAATGAGATGAATTGTCCTGTACCCTTATAGAATGTTGCATCTTTCTCTGGGATATAATCACTTATTTTCTCTAGTTTTGAAACATTTGATATTCCAATTTTTTCTTCTCCATTTAGGATATAATGAATATCCGCATATTGATCATGAGTTTCCCATAAAAGATCTTCATGAGGTTTTGGTTTATATTCATTTACAATTGCAAAAATTCTATCTCCATCTATTTCATATCTGCCATTTATAAACTTTGACAAATCGTTTTTTTTCAGATAGTTTAAAGCTTTTCTAAAACTAGTATTTAGATAAGTGTAATTTTTTGTATCTGATAAATTAGAAATAATCATAATTCCGATTATACGTTTAATAATATTCTTTTTGCTAGAGAATTACCATCAATTCTATGGTAATTTAATGCTTCAATTGGAGTTCCACATGCTGGATAACCTTCAACTCCATATTTGATAAAACTTTTATTATTTAATATTTTATTTTCAACTAACTTTGATAATAAGAAATCACCTAATCCACCTATAATAGAATGATCATCTAAAACATATATTTTGTCAAATTTTTCTATAACATTCTCAAGCCAACTAATATCCACTCTGTTTAACCAGGGCATATTTATAACTTCTAATCCAAACCCCTCAGCATTCAATAATTCAGAAGCAATAAGTGCTTCATTAAGCATAACAGGACCATATGAAAATAATATTGCATCATCTCCAGATGTTATAGGTATTCCTTCACCGTAAGTTAAAGTGTAATTTGTAGGTAAGTTTATTTTTTGTGGAGAAGGTCCAATATTCATCCTAATAACACTATTTTGTTTTGAAATGTTAATACAATAATTTAAGATCATACCTGTTTCCATCGCATTGCATGGTTGTAAGATTTCCACATTTGGCAATGCATTAATAAGTGAAATATCTCTGATACTTTGATGAGACTTACCTGGTCCGGCTGGTATTAATCCTGCATAGTGAAACCCATATATAATTTTTGTTTTCTCTGTAGCATTATTATAAATTTGTTCGTTAGCTCTTGATGCCAGAAAACTTGCAAAAGAATTTACTATAGGTAAAAGACCTATCCTAGCTAATCCTCCTGCCATAGAAACCATATCTTGTTCAGCAATTCCATTCTCAATAAACTGTTCATTAATGTTGTTTTCAAAATTCCTTAAACGACAATCAGAAGATAGATCTGCATCCAAAACAATTAATTCAGGGTGAAACATTCCGGCATTAACCAAAGCTTTTCCATAAGCCTCAACTATATACTCTGACGAAACACTTAATTTATGATTATTAATAGCTGCTTCACTTATTGGCTCACCTAATGAATTAAGAGGAATAGTATTTTCATAATTATTTGAAATCAGTTCAATGTCTGTATAAATAATTGGCGAGGTATTTAGTGAAGACATTTTATTTAGGATCTTAGCTTTAAGTTCGTCAATAGCTTTCTTAAAATTTACATCGTCTGGTGCTCCTGCATGCCATGGATACAGACCATTTTCTATTAACATTGCTTCCGGGTGTTCCATAAATGAAACGCCCTTGCCTTTTATAGTATCAGCAATTATAAATATATTTTTATCAGGATGTTCTTTTCTGTATTGAAAAACTGTTTCAATACTTCTTAAATCATTACCGTCAATTCGATATACATCCCACCCGAATGATTCAATCTTTGTTCTCAAATTTCCTAATGATATAATCTGATCAATCATCTTGTCAGATTGTACTTTATTATGATCCATTATCACAGTAAAGCCATATATTTTTTGTTGAACAACAGTTTGTAAAGCTTCAAAGTTTTGTCCTTCCTGAAATTCTCCATCACCGGTCATTACATAAACATGTCCTTTGAATTTTTGATATTCTTTTGCCCAAGCCATCCCTTTTGCTTTAGAAATACCCATACCTAAAGAACCGGAGTTAGCTTCTATCCCTTTAATACCAACATCTGGATGTCCATCAATACCATTAAGTCTTCTTAAGTTTAATAATTTTTCATCACTTAATATTCCTAATGAATGTAGTACTGCATATTGTCCAGGAACATCATGCCCCTTTGATGAAAAATAAATATCTCTGTTCACATTATCTATACCTACCTCCACAGTATTCATTTCATTGTAATATAGCCAAACTACAATATCCATTGAACTCAAACTGGAGCCTAAATGTCCTGAACCTGCTTTTTTTACTGCAACTAATGTATTATACCTACACATTTCAGCAATAATATCTAATTTAGTGTAAATTGATATATCGAGATTTTTTATTTTATCAAATTCTTGTTTTTTTATTAATTCCATTATTTCAATTATTTTATTTTTGCTTTATACTCATTTACATTAGTCAATTGATCTAAATGATTCATATACCAATATTTTCCTAAATGAATTTCATTTATTTCTTTTATCTGAGGGTTTGTTTTTAGTAGATCAATAATATCATATACTCCAAAAAATGGATTGTCTTTATATAAATTAGAGAATATCAAACTTATTAATTGATAATCCTCTATATAGTCTATTGTCCAACGATAGGTAGTAGAGTAATCAAATTTGCTCTCACAAACAACGTTACCAATTCTAAATTCTTTAGGTCTTTCCCAAATATATGGAGTTGTATGTTCGAGTTCAAATTCTTTATCAGCATTAACCCAAGCTTTCTCAAGAGCTTCCATCCTTATTACTTCCACATCATTTCCATCAGGGTAAGTGGCTGGATGAAGATTACTGTAGTAATCCCATACATTGGGATTTTCGAGAAAACTTCCAATAACTTTGTCAATAATCGCAGGATCTATTAACGGACAGTCTGATGGTATTTTTACAATAGCATCTGCTTTATACTTCTTGCCTACTTGATAATGTCTATCTAAACAATCGGTAGGATGTCCTCTAAAGCAATCAATATTTATTTGTTCACATAATAATTCTAATTCATCATCTTCAGGATTTATAGTAGTTGCAACTACAATCTTTCCTACAGTAGTTGCAGCTTTTACTCTTTCAAGCATTTGAATCAAGATATTTGAATCTCCTAAAGGGAGTAAAATCTTTCTGTTTAACCTTGTAGAGCTTGTTCTAGCTTGTATTACTGTAACTATATTCATATATTACAATATAAAAAGTTAAAATTTGATGCTCCTATATAATTATAATTATCAAATTCTAAATATGCTTTAGCTATTTTTGCAATGTATTCAGCAGATTTTCCATTGTTCTGAATTGGACATAATTTTTTTAAGTCTTTTATATCAAAATCAGAATATACTTCTTTCCTTAATGCCATTCCTACATATACTACAGTTGAATATTTAGTTATAAGAACATCACAATTAGCAATCATATGATTAATATTTCCACTTGTGTAAACTAATGCAGCAGGAGCTAGTTTTTTAATTTCGCGTGTTGCTCTTTCAAAGTTTTCGTTAGGATGAAGTTTAAAAATTAATAACCTCCCATTTGCTATTTCAATTGCATCTAAAATAAACTTCTTCCTATTCTCATAATTTAGAGTTTCTCTTCTATCAGAAGTTGCAACTAATACAAAATTATAAAAATGAAAATCATTCTTTAAATATTCATTGCAATTGTCAAAGTTAGGAATTCCTGTAACTCTTATCTTATCTGGATTTATACCCTTTTTTATAAATAGCTCTTTATATCCTTCTGAAGCAACAAAAAATAATTCATAGCTATCAGATAGTCCGGTTGCAGCAGTACTAGCAATCCATCTTGGCATTTTAAGATTTTTCACAAGATGATACATCATTGTTTCAGGATCTGTCATTCCTTCTTGCACAAGCATTATTCTTTTGTCTCGAATATTATTAGGAATTAATAAATCCTGACAAGTAAAAATTAAATCATAGTCATTATTTTTACCTTTATAGTCTATTTTAAGTTTGTGTTCTTTAAGGTAGTTTTCAGTTGATTTTTTAAAACTTCCTGCCAGAATAGTAAAGTCTAATAATCCATTTTTTACTAATACGTCAAGACTCCCTTCAGTATAAAATGGAGTAAAATAGCAATCACAATCATGAAAATGCATTGAAATTTTGTGCATCATTGTTGTTTGGTTGGATGAACCACCTATAAATAGAATTTTTTTCTTTTGCATATTGATATATTTTCGATTACAAAAGTATTACGCCAATCTAACCTGAATATTAATACATCATTAAATAAAGTTTAAATAATAAGAAATTTAATGTTAATTCTAATCAGATAAATTAACTTTGAATATACATTTATTTAATATTGCTTTAACCATTAATCAATTCTATTAATTATTTTTTCATCATAATTTAATTGCATTATAATATATCAATCAGCTATATAATTTAACTTTGCATAAAATTAATAATTGATTTATTATGCATAAAGAAACATTTTTATTAGATACATTTAGCTTTAGATTTCTCTTTTTAATTTTATTACTCTTCTCGTATAAAATTAATAATTCACATAATCTTCCTTATTTTGATCGTTTAACTCAACAAAAAAACAATGTTGAAAAAATCATTAAGAAATGTAAGCAAAGGGATCATTTAAAGATATTAACCTGGAATATTTATATGCTCCCATATATTGGTGTAATGAATAACAACTCATCTCGAGCTGAATCTATTGGAGAAACACTCTTTCATTTGGATTATGATATTATAGTTTTTGAAGAAGCTTTTTATAGTAATTCCCGTAAACTTATCAAAAAAGAATTAGGGAATATTTATCCTTATATATATGGGCCTACTAATCCAGAGAAAAATTATTTTGAAACAAATAGTGGAGTATGGGTGTTAAGCAAATTACCTTTAAAATTTATTAAATCCATCATTTATAATAAATCAAAAAGTTATGATGCTATAGCTAATAAAGGTGCAGTAATACTTGAAGGTAATTTTAATGGGAAATTATTTCAATTAGTTGCAACTCATCTACAGGCTGATGAATACAGCATAATAAGAGAGCAACAAATGGATCAATTGTCAAAAGAATTGATTAATCCATTTAAAGTAAAAGAAGTTCCGCAAATTATTTGTGGCGATTTCAATGTTAATGCAAAAGATACAAGCGAATATAATAATATGGTAAGTAAGTTAAATGTAAGTAATGATTGGCATTTTAGTATGAATAACATATCTTTTGATGAGATAAACAATAAACTTGCAGCTACTGATAAACCTTCACCAAAAACATTAGATTATGTTTTTATTGGAAATGATTTTCTTAGGATTAAAATTAACAGAGCCTTAAAAAAGTTTATGGGAATCGATTCAGATGGGAAACAAATAGACTTATCTGATCATTATGCGCTAGAAGCTGATATAGTTTTTTAATTTAAAGACACATTTTCCAGAATATAAAACAGCCACTTCCTATCATTACTATACCAACAAGTTTATTTATTAAAAATAAAAAGTTCTCTTTTAATATCTTTTGTAATCTACTTGCAAAAAAACATTTCACAACGTCAAAGAATAGTGAGGTTGCAAAAATAGTGCCAATAAAGATATAGGATTCTATACTTTTTATTCCATAAGCTCCACTGGATATGCTTACTACTCCTAACCAAAATAAAAGGTTAAAAGGATTACTTGTATTAAAGATGTACCCTCGCAAAATATATCCTATATGTTTTAAATAGATTGGAAGTTCTTTTTTAGTATCAACAACAGTTCCTATTTTCTTCTTCTTTATTAAAGATATAACTCCAAATCCTATTAAAACAATCGATGCAATTAGCCCTAACCAAATTGAATTTCTTACGTTTCCTGATAAAGATTTTACAGAGAATAATGCAATATACATAAAGGTAAAATCACTTAAGAAAAACCCTGTTAAAAAGAGCATCCCTCTTTTTAAGCCATGATTAATTGTTGTTTGCATCAAAGCCCAAAACCCGGGTCCAAAAGAAAATGCAATAGTTAACCCAAATATAAATCCACTTATAATTACTTTCATATACTATATTTTACAAAAAAAAGGGGGAACAATTGTTCCCCCCTTCCTGTCAAAATAAAAAAATTAGATTTTACTAATTCTTTTATTTGTTTATAACTACTTTTTGTACTCTTACAAATTTATCGTTAATAACTTTTATCATATAAACACCATTTGCAAGGTTGCTTACATTGATAGATTGTAGTTGATTAGCATATACAGTTGTTTCAAGAACAATTTGTTTTCCATTTATGTCGAACATTTGAACTTTTGAGTTTTCAGAAACTTCAATATTCAATTTATCTTTAGCAGGATTTGGGAATATCTGAACATTTTGATTGTTTTGATTTTCTGAAATACCGGCTGATGATGTTGTTAATACTATGGTAGCAAGAGATCCATTGATATAAGCTGTAACTGAATTAAGATCTGTAGTATTGATAGCTCCGTCAAGATTATGGAATTGTATCATAACTAAATCTGCATTAGTTTGGATAGGTGTTCCTGTAGATGAGGTAGCAGTATATCTTAAAGTACTGTCAGTTGTATTGTAGTATGTGTAACCATCAAGATAAGTTGTTTGATTAAGAATAGTATCAAAAACGATATGAGTTTGATTAAACTTAGTTGCAAAATCAAGACCGTTAACAGTGTTAGGAGAATGAATTAAAACAGGTATTTGAATATTATTTGATGTATAAATAGCATTAGCAACATCAAAAATAACTGTATCGGTAGCTAAAGCTTGTAAGCTTTTTAAAGTTCCGCTTGAAGTTAGATTTTTGTAACTACCATCAATATCACCTAATAATATACCCATATAAGTTTCGTTCAAAATTTGAGGACATCCTGTATAATCGTTAATAGGAACCGCAAGACAGAATGGGATTTGAGGAACATTAGATTTAGAAAAACCTGTTCCATCACTCAAAGGATAAGTAGAAGAGATATGGTAAGCAGGAGAATTTAATCTTGAGTTATCAACAAATATCCAGTCTTTTGACTTTGGACCTAATGATTGACCAGCAGCATTATAATTCCATGATTGTTTGAATTCAGGAATCTTTTTAATAATTCTTTGGTTTAATTGAGAAATATCACCGGCACTTATTACACCGTCCATATTAACATCCATAGCAACAATTTGATAAACGTTTGGTACAAATGATGGGTCAGATGTAATTACTTTTTTAGCTAAATAAACATCATAAGCACTTAAAACCGACATCATAGTAACTGTATCATTGATATCTCTATTGATAGTAATTGCAGGACCATTTTGAACATTATATGTAAAGCCACCTAAAGTATCAGGTTGAACAGCTGTAGCTGACATATTGCTACATGTGCTATCTTGACCATATATATTTGTTATTAAATGTTGTGTAGGATTAGCTGCATTGTACTGAATAGGAGCATATCCATTCCAGAATTCAACTGCTGCATTGAAAACAGAGTTTTTATAAGTAGTATATTTACCAGGATCAACTGATTTGTTTGCAACTCCATTTGAATAAGATTCTTGTAAAGAAGAAACAGAAACAACTGTTGTATCAACAGAATTGAAACTACCTGATTTAGTAAATTCAACATTAAATAAATTACCTACTCCATGGAAAGAAGTTCCGGTAGGAGCATTTGCATTTAAAGATAATGATATGTTGATTTTACCGGCTGCTGCATTGAAATAACTTGAAATATCATAATAAGTACTGTTTACTAAGCTATTTGTTTTACTGATAGTAAAGGTTGGACCTATTTTAGTATTATCATAACTCATTACAATATCATAACCAATTACATTGTTAACAGTATCAATTGCTATAACAGGTAAAGAAAACAATCCATCAAGACATGAATTAGAAACTGAACCAACTTTATAATGAACATTAGGATCAGCTATTACTAAACTTACTACAGACGAAGTAGTAGTAGCACCTCTGTTATCAGTAGCTATTGCAGTAATATTAGCAGTGCCTATAACACTAGTCCAATTGATAGTATAAGGTGATGAATTGATAGTTCCTATAGAAACTCCGTTTACAAAGAATTGTACACTTGCTACAGTTCCATCAATATCAGTAGCAGTAGCGTTAATAGTAACAACCGCAGGTGCAAAATAATGAGCTCCTGTTACTGGTGAAGTAATACTAACTGTTGGAGCCTGATTAGGAGCAACAAATAAAGTGTCATTAACAGATGTTTTTGTTATACCATCATTTCCTGTAGCTACTGCTGTTAGGATATGTGTGCCTGTTACACCAGTATAATTAGCTGAATATGGAGAAGTATTGTCAACACCAATTGAAGTGCCATCAACAAAAAACTCAACATTAGAAACTGTACCTGAAACGTAAGAAGCAGTTGCATTAATAGCAACAACATCACCGGTAATTGCATGTGTGTTGTTTGAAGGACTTGTTATGCTAACTACAGGAGTAGTATTAAGAGTCCCTGATAATGAAGCTATAGAAAGTTCCATTTGACCGTTATACATAACAGGATTGCTTGAAACATAATTTTGAGTTCCACCTGTTGGAGTACCTATTTGAATGTTTAAAGCATAATTAAATACACCATCAGTTGTGATCTGTGCAATTAACACTCTATTAGTAGTGTCAAGACCTTGAACGCCACCTAAAACAGACCATGCACCATTAGTAACTGTAAAATCGTTACCAGCGTTGCTTGTAGCATCAAATACACCTATTACTGCATCAAGACCAAGAGTTGTGATTGATGAAAGAGTTCCGGGCATCATACCGTCTTCTGTTTTAACAGGTATTCCAGCATGTGAATCTGCATTTTGTAATAAACCATCAAGATTAGTAATAGCTCCATCGGTATCAACAGTTTTAAGAACACCAAACTTTCCGGCTGCTGCACCACCTGCGGAAATCCAAGAGTCTAACATAACAGTATTCTTTTGAGTGTGAGCAACAGTAATACTATTAGGTGTTGTAGCACCATAATCTTCGTTATTAAAAAAGCCTGTAGTTGTATGAAATACTAAATTATGATTAGCATTGCCATAAGCCATTTGAAAAGAATAGCCTGGAAGCATATCAGCATATATTCTATATGTAATAGATCCAACAGGTAGAACACCATGACTTGCAGCCGCATCAGCTGCATTTGAAATGTAGTATTTCTCTACAGTGATGTTTTGCAAGCCATTTTGAGCTTTAGCGAAAACACCAAGTATAACAAGTACTACTACAAATAATATTTTTTTCATTGTATGAAATATTTATAAATTTATAATTTTTAAATATTCTTATTTATCTAATTGACCAAATTTACCAATAAATATACTGAAATCATTAATGTCAGTAACACCGTCATTATTTAAATCAGTAGGATTATCATATTGTAAATTGCTTGATACAGGAATTGTAAATCCATTATCTGTAGATAACCAACTTGATTTTGTTGCATCAAAAGCACCTCTGTAGCTAACTATGTCAAAGAAACCATCTTTAGGAGGAGTCATTGCAGCATTGCCATTAGCCGCAGAAGGCAAATTAGTTGTAGGAACTGCATGATATTTATCAGAAAAATCAGTATGTGCAGTATTCCAAGCCCATTTAAAATCAATACCAGGAACAGATGCAGGATGTGTATTACCATCATTGTAAAATTGTACAGTATCAGCTGCACTTGCAGGAGTTGCATCTTTATATAACCAATTACCAGAACCTGGATTAGAAGTCATAGTTCCTTTTGTAATCCAATAAGAAACACCATTAGGAGTAGTTAAACCAGTTTGATTGCAATGAATAAAAGTATTATTTTTTACAATTAATGAATGATATTTTGCATTTTGTGCAGCTCCATAACCAGAACCTGTTGGATAAGTTGAGTTAACATATACATCAGATAAATCATCAGTCCAGTTATCATAAGCATCACCACCTTTACCATTACCTGTTCCTTGTCTAGCTGTAGCAAGGTGTAAACCTGAACGGAAATTAGCAAAGACATTATTAACGAAAGTACCTTCGGTAAGTTCTTTAGCTTGTATAGCAGCAGCACCTGTATTATCAGCAGCAGGTATAATATGACCATTGCTTATTAATGTGCAATTGTAGATCAAAGGATGTGAACGATCAAAAGTTGTAGAACTTGCTTGGTCATCAGCATCACATTCAAAACCATTATCAGTTGAGTGTAATCCGGTTAAACTGTCACCAGCCATACCAAAACAGAACTGCATTCTTCCACTCCAACCTAAATCATAATCATAAAAATCATCATCACCATATAATACAGAACAATGTTTTAAATCAACAGTACCACCAAATAATTCAAAATTATCATCAGCAGCAGCTACAGTTTCGCAATATTCTATTTTAGTTCCACGACCAATTGAATATAAAGAAATACCGTTTAATTCGTTACCAGCTGTATTACCACCTATAAGAGCACCTGCATGACGAACAGATACATATCTTAAGATACCAGAGTTATCATTATCATTAAAAACTGTAGGAATGCTAACAGTTTGTCCGTTTGCTGTAGTGATAGTATCGCCTGCTCCCCACATAGTTTTATTTGTGTTGTCAGCACCCTCTATATACCCAACACCGTTCCATGGAGAACCTTTTTTACCGCTACCATAGTTATAAGCAGTCAATAAGTTGTTAGAAGCCATACCACACATAACAAATCCACCCCAATCGCCTACATTAGTAACTGAATAAGTTCCATCTAATGGATCAGTGTTACCTGTCATAATAATTTTGCAATTAGGTTTACCATCAGCAATAATTTTACCACCTCTTTCAACTATAAGACAAGAAGCTTGTACAGGATCATTAGTAAAAATACCTTTAAGAACTGTACCTGGTTCAATAGTAAGAGTTACTCCATATCCAACAAAAATCTTTTTGTTAAATGTGTAGATCTTGTCGCATGTTAGCGTTGTGTTAACTTGAATTTCAGATTGATTTGCATTTAAAGAAACAGCTAAAGTTGCAAGATCAACTACTGTTCTTGAATTTACTGGAACAGGGCAACCGCATTCTGCACCGTTGTTTTGGTCACTACCTATTTGCGCAAAGCTTGTAGTTACCGACATGGCTACAATAACGATAGCCGAAACGAATTTGAAAATTTTGTTCATTTTTTTTAATTTGAATTTGTTGTTTTAAAATTATTTTTTTAATGTTTAATTTACCCGGCAAAAGTACCAACTGAATGTTAACTCATAATGAAGAGAATCTTATCAAATAATTATTTTAATGTTAAGAAATAGGAAAGTTTATAGGGGTAATATAAACTTATTGTATACGATTTTTTTTATTATGTTTTTTACCAAATGATTAGCTAATATCAGTAAACTTTGTTTGTTAATTTAATTGTACAGTTTTTTAAATATTATTTTCTTTTATTAATGCAATAGCATTTTTTCTTGCTTATTTTTTTTATAATCTTACCTATTTATTTTTAGATTTTCACTATTTTCCGATGCTTTAATTATAATTTAGACTGGCAAAAATGCTCTCTATTGATCATTTTACGCAATCATTCGAAGACTTTAAGATATCATAACATGATCAAATGATATCTTAAAGTCATCAAATGATATCTTAACATGACCAAAGGATCACGTAAAACGATTTTGCGTGATCTTTTATCAACTAAAAAATACTATGAAACGATTAAGGGGTTTGATAAAACTACCTTTGGATATTATTTAATCAATCTTTTACACAACGAATACTAAACCCATAAGTATTGGGTCCGTAGTATCTGAAAATATTTGGTTTGTTATAATCCAGGTATCTATATAAAGGTTTATTATTGTATTTTGAAGATGTCCACCAAAACCCTGTTGAAAAAGTTCCGGGATTACCCCAAATACCATTAAACATACAGCAACCACCACCAATAGCTGAGAATCCACTTTCATTGGTACCCCATGTATTATAAATATCACTTGGAGATATCCATCCGGTATAGATTTTCATTTTATTACCTTCTACACTACCTCGCCAATTCATTTTGTTAGCATCATCAGAACTCATTCCTAAATTTTCTTCTAATGTTTTCCATTCGTCATCACTAGGTACATGCCAACCTTGTGGTGCTATGTTTCTGCTATCAAAAACTGAATATGCATTATATAAAAATCCAAATAATTTCCCTTTGTAATTTTGTGATGTACTATCTAAACTATTAATAATACAATAAGCACCAGACGTTAAATTATTCCATTTTGCTGAATCTAAATTATAGCTTATATATGATACATAAATTATAGAATCACCATTACGATATCTTTTTACTTTCAGGTTTTCAGCCATCCACCATTGAGAACCAATTTTAACAGTCTTATATATATTACCATCAATATCAGTAACTGTACTTGTGTCATTTACTGGAATATTATTGTCTTTTTTACAACTATTTAAAAGAATAAAAATAAAAAATATCAATAATAAAATGGATGACTTGCCTAATTTAATCTGATGCTTCATAAATATTTTTACAATTTTATAAATGTTTTACTGCTAACTGAATTGCCGGTAAACAAACGAACTAAATATATACCTTGTTTTAAATTAGAGATATTCAGTTCTTGCTTGTTTTCTCCATAAATCACACCTAAATTCTTTTCAAATTCAATTTTTCCTAATGAATTATATACTACATATTTTGTTTCTTCATACTCCTTTAAAGTTATTTGAAATGTTATTTGACTTTGTGCCGGATTTGGATAAATATTAGGGTTTATATTTTCTTTTAAATCTTTTTTTGCTAACGAAGGACATACAAGACTTATATCTCGATCAGCACACATTCCGGGATAACAGCATAAAGATTGAATATTATAGTTTGCGTTAGAATTATAATTACATGCATTAGGGTCCATACAACCTAATACAATATAAGTTTGACATTTGCTTTGATCTGAACAAGTAAGATCAGGATTATATTCAAAATAATTAGGATCCTTACAGCCACATTCAAAAGGGTATTTTAACCAATCCGAAAGGTTTGTACTAAGTGAATCTAAACTCTTTTTTGCAACATATTTAGAAACGGTTCCATCTATTTCAATTATCTCAACATTTAATTCAAATGAAATATCCCCTTTGGTAGTTAACTGTGCAACCAGAACCTGATTACTATCAGGAATAACACCTGTAACACCTGAATTCTGCAAATACGCATTGTTACTATTAAATTCATTCCCTATTTTTACAGAACCAAAAATAGTAGAATCTACACCAGATATTAAATCAACAAACCCATTATTAGACCAATTACCCGGTATATTTGTCATTGTATCCATCCCATCAGCAGTTGTTAATGGAATACCAGCAAGCAAGTCATTATTTGTTAGTAATCCATTTATGATACTAGCACTTCCTCCATCGTTACTTACACCACCAATAAATGACCCATTATTATCCTGTGATTTCAAGACACCAAAATAGGTAATTGCTGAGCTCTTTGTTGTTTCACCTATGGTTAGCCATGTATCTAATGCAACTGTATTGTTATTATAATTGCTTTTACTAATGTCTTTACCAAAGGTTTTACCACGGTCATTATTATTAAAAAAAATAGCAGTACTTGCAATTTTTAGAGAGTGATTATTATCTCCATATATTTTAGTTAGCTTACAACCGGGTTTCATTTGAATAAATATTCTATATGTTTTAGAACCCAACTCAAGTATGCCACCGGTTGTATCTGTAGCATCATTAGCATCAGACACGTAATAAGTTTCAACGATTACTTTTTTAATTGCATCTTGTGACTGTGCTGCAGTTGCAATAAATAACGCCATTATTAATATGATTCTTTTCATATTGTTTTATTATAGTTTATAAGATAAAGAAAAGACATAATTTGTCCCGTATCTATATTTGCTATAGATAATATTTTCTGCTTTTTTGTTCTTATTTGTTATTTCATTCCAAATATTTTTCAAATAAGAATCATTACTTACAGACATATAAGATCTTGTTACTTCACTATTAAGAATATCAAGTATTTTTAAGCTTAAACTAAAATGTTTATTAATTACTTTTGATATTTTAAAATCAAGTAGATTTCTTGGCAATTCATAGATGTCAGGTTTTGTAATATCAGTGATAATTACAAGTTTGCTACCTTGTAAATTATAGCTAATAGTTGCAATAAGCCCTGGTTTTTTTAAACTATATGTTAACATTGTGTTTATTATATAAGGAGCTTGTCCAAACATAGGTCTTTCTCCTCCCTTTAAATTGAATACATGTCCGTCGAGGTCATACATTGTACCACCTTTTAATATTTCTCTAGAATTTACTAAAGTCAAATTTGCTTTGAACTCCAGAAATTTAAAAATATTCTTCTTCCCTTCAATTTCTAAGCCTTTTAAATATGTATAATTAGTATTATTTAACCATGATAAACAAAACCCCCAATTAGTTAATTCAATATGATTAATAAAATCTTTATAAAATAAACTAACAGATATATTATCCCCTGACTTAAAATAAGACTCTAATCTTAAATCATAATTATTTATTTGCACCATTTTAAGTTGAGAGTTTCCTTTTACATAAGAGTTTGACTCAAAATCGTAAAATGTAGTTTCCGAAAGTTCTCTTAAACTAGGGCGGGCAACTGTCTGGCTATAATTTAATCTTAAATTAATAGGAGAAGACACGTTATTATTTAGGTTGTAAATTAGGTTAGCACTTGGCAAATAACTTATCTTTTGCAAATCTCCCGGCTGTACATCCATTGTGTTACCCCATACATCAGTAATTTTCCTTCTGAAATCACTAGGAGCCATTCCTAAAGAATCAAATAAAAAACAATCAGTATATAATTTAGCACTTTCAATTCTAAGACCACCGGAAAATCTTAACTTAGGTATTATTGAATAGTCTATCATAGCATATCCTGAAATTATATTACTTTTACCAAAAAAATTGTCCGAAGGAGAAGAATATTTGTAATAATATCCATAAGCTGAACGAATGGGTTGGCCATTATATTGAGTTGTTACTATATCAAAAATAGAGTCTGGATTAAGTTTATTTAATGTTGCTACTGTTGGGTTTTCAAATCCAGTACCGTTAATAAATTGATAAACATAACTTTTGTTCTCTAAGTAATTGTTAATATATGCACCGCCAATTTTTATTTTTCTTACTAAATCAGGATTATTGCCAATTGGTATTTCTGCAGAAATGCGTGAGTCAAATACATTGTCAGTTAAGTATCTAAAATATCTGTTTAAATCAGTAGGATAAGTAAAATAAATTGCATAATCATTTGGCAAAACGCCTCCCGGAAATTTATGAGTATAATTTTTTGAATCAGGGGCATCACTTTTACCATTGGTATATGAAGCATTAAATTCGATTTTTATTTTTGGTTTAGGGATATAATGCTCTGTTTTTAATTGATAAATAAATTGTTTGCGAGATTCATAAAACTGATATTTTGAAACGGTAAGAAAAGGAAGATTATGTCCAGCATCATAATTAGGTTCAAGATATTCAGCATCTCTTACATTATTAATACCTGTAACGTTAGGCATAAAAAGTAATGATATGTTATTGTTTGTGTTTAATTTATATGCTAATTTCATTAAACCGCTCCACCCATTAGTTTCCTTACTAATTTGCTGAAATTTTGTCAGTGTACTATTTATAATATCTGGAGAACTAGATTGAAACTCGTAATTATTTTTAACAGAATTAGCATCATATTGCATAGAACTTGAATATCTAAAACCAACAATAAACCCAAGAGTTCTGCCAAATAACTTTGTTTGATTTCCAATCGAAAAACTTTGACTATTACTTAAAGGAGCTTTCCCGGTAATAGTGTTCCAATTATTAGGGAAATTCTTTTCAGACATAATGGCATTTGCATTTATTATATTAAATGCTTTTCCTTCATAAGCAAGTGTGCTATATTGATTCTTAGCATTCTGAAAAGCGATAGGATCATTAATTTGGGCAGAACCTAAAAGACCTAATTTGATAAGCCCTAATTTATAAAAGGTGTCATTCCATGGTGTAATACTGGTAACACCAATAGATTTAAAATAATTACCCAGTCCTAAAGCAACAAATTCCTGATAAGTAGTAGGACTGTTATTAAACGCTATGTAATTATTATGATTATAATCTCTAAAACCATTATCAAAACCAAGCCAATCAGTAGCGCTTTTTTGTGATGTTACGATATCCTTAAATGTAGATTGCTCGTTATATCCTAAAGATGTTTCAAAAAAAATAGCCAATGAGTCAGGATAATCTTTGGTTTCAACTGAGATATATGCACCAGCCCAATCACTTGGCAAATCAGGTTTAGCTGTTTTAGTTATTACAACATTATCAATTAAACTTGCAGGAAACATGTCTAATTTAATATTGTTTGTAAATGGATCTAATGTTGGTATTCTAGCACCATCAATTGTTGTTTTTACATAACGATCTCCTACACCACGTACTGTAATTAGTCCGCTACTTGTAGTAGAAACGCCAGTAACACGGGCAACTGCTGCTGCAACATTAACATCTCCTGTTTTTTTAATTGTTTCTGCAGAAATAAAATCAATAGTTGAACTTGATCTCATTTTAATCTTATCAAGTTGGATGTCATTATTTTTAAACGCTTTTGCTTCGATAACAACTGTGTTCAGTGATTTTACTGATGATTCTAACACATAGTTTTTTACCAGGATACCTTTAGTATAAATAATTGTGTCTTCAATAGTTTGATAACTTATATATCTAACTACAATAATTTCTGTACCTGAACCAGTTAAATTTAAAGAATAATCACCATTTAAATCAGTTGTAACACCTGAACTCATTTTAGATTTAGGATATACAGTTGCTCCAACAAGAGTTTCACCATTCATATCTGATACTTTCCCTCTTAAAACACATTGTCCGATTAAATTGGAAGTAATAAGTAAACTAAATATCAGAGCGACTATATATGATTTCATAAATTGAATGTATTTTCAATCAGAGTTGATGTTATTTAATAGATAAATAGTGTTAAGATAAAAGTATCCAGATATTATAAATATTCTTTAACACGTAAATTAATTTTTAATTAATTTACGTGTTGTTTTCTCACCATTTATTGATACTTCTATAAAATAGATACCTTTTGGATAAGAATCCAAATCAATGGCTTCATTATAATTATTAAAGATAGTATTAATTCTTTTTTTAACAAGTGTATTTCCAATAATATTATAAATAGTAAAATAGTTTTCCTGACTCATACTTTTAGTATTAATATTTAGATTGAAAATTCCTTTTGAAGGATTAGGAAAAATAGAAATAGTGCTGTAAGAATTTAAATCGTTGACCTTGTCAATAACTACAGGAATACTATCTGAAAGATAAGTTAAAAAGTTTCTTTGAATCTCACCATTTGCAAAACCTCCAATAATACTATCCGCAACATATTTTTCAACTCCACCTGATGGTGTACCTATTTGAATATTCAATTTTAAATTTAATCTCCCTTTAGTAGTTATCTGTGCAATTAACACCTGATTATTAGTTGTGTCAGGGCCAGTTGCACCACCTAGGCAATACCAAGCACCATTATTTATAATAAATGAATTGCCAAATTGACTTGTTGCATCAAAAACTGCAATCGCTGTATCAATACCAATAGTTCCAATTGTTGCAGGTGTTCCTGTTAATAAACCATCCTGAACTGTCAATGGTATTCCTGCTAAAGTATCTGTATTTTGTAATATATTATTTGCATTTATAACTGTTGCTACACCGTTATCTTTTGTTTTAAGGACACCATAATTCCCAACACATGCAGCACCTGCCGACAACCATGAGTCAAGCATAACAGTATTTTTCTTAGCATTAGTTTTAGTAAAGCTTGGAGTTGTAGCACCATAATCTTCATTATTAAAAAATGAAGTAGATGTAGTTATTGAAAGTGGATGCGTAGAATTACCATAAGCCATCTGAAAATTATATCCAGGTAACATACTAACATATATTCTGTAGGTTACTGAACCTATCGGCAAAATTCCAATACTTCCGGCAGAATCTGCTGCATTTGAAATATAATACTTCTCCACAATAATTGAGTCAAGTCCATTCTGTGCATTAACATAAGCACTTGAAAGCATAAAAATGATGCTCAGAAAAATTATTTTTGTAAAAATTGTTCTCATTAAATCTTATTTTAATTGATTATTATTATTTAATTTATTTTAAAATTAAGCTGTTAAATTTTATCTCCGAACTTTCTGGGTTTTCGCCGACAAACTGAATATACCCTCCTGTAGGAGTTCCTATTTGTACATTTAATTTAAATGAAATTTTCCCATTTGTAGTTAGCTGAGCAATCATAACTCTGTTTTCAGGTGTAGGTCCTTTAACTCCACCAGGAGCAGCCCAGCCTCCATTATTTGTAGAGAATTTTGTAGCAGTACTATCATTATTAAAGAATCCCATGTCAAGATTAAAGACTTTAAAATCTGGCAATATACCTTTTATAAGACCATCTGCAATCTTTAATGATGGTCTATTTGTAATTACTGAAAAACCTGTAGTGTCTTCTGATCTTGGTATTCCTGTAAATCCTCTGGCAGCAGCTCCCATTGTTAACCATGAATCTAATGCTATATTGCCTTTATTTATTCTTTTAGTATTTACATTAAATCCAGTAATCGCATCAGCTTCTAAATCATTAAAGAATTTAGTTGTAGTTTCAAGTAAAAGCTCATGCTTTTGATTTCCATATACTAATTGTAATTTATAATCAGGCTTCATATCAATGAATATTCTATAGGTTACTGCTCCTTTAGGAAGCGAATTTTTTATTGTGTCATTATAATCAGTGGAATCGGAGATGTAATATTTTTCAACAATAATATTTTCTAATGCTAAACTGTCATCATGTGTAATTTCATAATTATTTTGGATGTTCTGTGAAAATATTGATGAACTTAATATAAATAGAAATAAGGTTAAAAATTTAATTTTCATTAGTAATATGCTTTGTTTTAAATATGTTTTAACTATCAAAAATTTGCTTAATTTGATGTGTCAAAAGTAGTATTGATTTTAGAGAATCAGGTTAAATTAAAGATAAGTTTATATTATCATATCATTAAAAAAGCATGTTTTTTTATTATATTAATATTAAGTTTTAAGGAAAGTAATTTTGTCCTAAGTTCTTAATCTTTTACACAACGTACAGAAGCACCAACTGTTTTATTGATTATATAGCTATAAACTCCACTATCAGTGCAACCCATATAATAATAATCTGCATCAGAATTATTATATCCTGGAATACTCCACCAGTCTCCTTCAAATCCAAAGTAGTAGAATGATCCATATGTGCTACGGCTTCCTCCCGGAAGAGCTGTAAATCCAGATTCGTTACTAACACTAGTACTTGTATAAAACCAATGTGTTGTGCCGATTTCTTTTAATTTATCACCTGCTACTTCTTCACCACCAAGAAAATAAATTAATGTTATCCATTCAGGAAATGACGATACATGCCAACCGATAGGGCATAAATTACGAGAGTCGGTAACAGCATAAAAATTATATAATCTACCATAAGTTAAAGCAAAATTAGAATCATTATTATAATTACAATAAGCACCAGTTGTAAGTTGTTGCCAGATATTAGAATTAATAATAACAGGAATTGCATCGCCATTACGATAATGAGTAACTTTCAGATTTTGTTTGAACCATGTTTGGGATCCAATTCTAATAGTATCATATCCATTACCATCGTTATCAATAATTGGTTTTGAATTATAAATTATTTCATTACCATATGCTGTACCCAAACTATTTGTTGCATAAGCTCTGATAAAATAAGTTGTGCCCGAAATTAATCCTGTAAGAGTACTTATAAAACTCCCGACACCTGTACTATCTAAAGTATGGTTATCTGAAATTGTTGGATAGTGAGAAGTACCCCAACAAACACCTCTGGTGTTAATTGGAGAACCACTTGAAAAGGATACATATCCTCCACATGTTGCGTTTGTTCCCGTAAAGTTTGTTATTGCATTTGTAGTAATTCCATTTTGATTATTAATCCATGCAGGATTACCATTACAAAACTGAAGTATTTGTCCTGGTAAACCAGAAGGAATTGCTATCCAAGAGTTGCTATTCCAATATAAGATATTATCATTAGCACCTATTGCAATCTGAGAACCAATAGGCCCGGTAACTGCCGGTATAGGTTGTGATTTTAATTTTGAAAGATAAAATAAAGAGAAAACCAAAATTAATAGTATAGGGAAATATCTTATATTATTTAGGATCATTTTTGATAATTATTGTTGATGAAAAATTATAAAAATAAAAATCGAGAATGCTATCTCTTACAATAAGTTTACTTATATTTTGAGTAGTAATATAATTTTGAAACAACAGCTTAGCATGATAAAAAATTATGAAATAGTATTTAGATTTTTACAATCATCAACATTTTTAGTATTTTCTTTCTTGAATTAAATTACCACTTGAGTCCCACATTCTCCAAACTCCTGTTTTTTCACCATTCTCATATTTCATTTCACGAATTAGCTTGCCATTTTCATCCCAAATTAACCACATCCCATGTTTTTTACCTTTCGAAAAGTTAGCTTCGGCAGTTTTTATTCCATTTTCATTCCAGGTAATCCATATTCCATCTTTTTCGCCTTTATTAAATGATTGTTGTTCTTTCTTATTCCCATTTTCATAATAATAAGTAGAAATACCATTATTTAGTCCATTCAAAATGTTAAGCTCCATTTTAAGTTTACCATTGGCAAAATTCTCTTTATAATTACCGGTATATACTTTATTATCTTTGTAATAAATGCCATCTTTTATTTCGAGTTGTTGTGAAAATAGAAAAGAGTAGCTTAAAAATAATAAACTAATTATTAATAGAGTCTTTTTCATTATATGTTTATTAAAAAGTAAAATTATTGATAGGATTTCTTCAGTTAATTAGAAATTATTAACAAAAGCAAATAAAAATACCGTAAAAGATATAATAATATATATTTTACGGCATTAAGTGTAATGTATGTTGGTGTGATATGGTTTAAATTATTTAGTATTTTCTACAAGTTCTATTTCTAATGATGGTATTTCATTTGATTTAGCTATTGTTTGTTCAATTAAACTTGAATTGTATGAGATATAAGAAACAACTATATTATAGTTCCCTTCTTTTACATTTTTAATTTCAAAATTGCCTTCCAAATCAGTATATACTTTATATTCTGAGTTTCCTATACTAATTGTTGCACCTACTAAAGCTTCTTTTGTTTTTTTATCAAACACTTTTCCTTTAATAACCATTTCTGAAGCTTCTGTTTTCTTTTCAGTTACAACCGGAGTTCCTGCATTTACAATAGTAATTGCTGCCATAAAAACAAGAGCAAATAATATAACTTTTTTCATTTTTTTATTGTATTAAAATTTTATGCAAAGATACTTCAAGAAAGTGCTTTAATATCAAAATTAGGGTTAATTAAATATTAAGATTTATCTGTTTATGTTAAGTTAATGTTAAGCCTATTATACTATAAAATGAGATAAATTTTTCAGAAATATTATCTTTTAAATTTATATAAACTTGTTAATTCATAATATGATATAACTGTACTATTATTAAAGCAAAAGGCACATCTACTTGAGTAAATGTGCCTTTTGTTTATAAAGATATTGTATTAGCTATTCTTGATTATCCATTCATTGAGATAAGAAACTCTTCATTTGATTGCGTAAATCTCATTTTTTCTTTAAGAAACTCCATTGCTTCCAATGGATTCATATCAGCCAAATGATTTCTTAAAATCCAGATACGTTGTAAAGCATCTTTGTCGAGTAATAAGTCATCACGTCTGGTACTTGATGCAACTATATCGATAGCAGGATAAATACGCTTGTTAGATAACTTACGATCTAACTGAAGCTCCATATTACCTGTACCTTTAAACTCTTCAAAAATAACTTCATCCATCTTTGAACCTGTTTCAGTTAAAGCAGTGGCAATAATAGTTAATGAACCACCATTTTCGATCTTACGAGCCGAGCCGAAGAAACGTTTTGGTTTGTGTAAAGCACTTGCTTCTACACCACCCGAAAGCACTTTGCCCGAAGCAGGCGAAACAGTGTTGTAAGCTCTTGCCAAACGTGTAATTGAATCCAACAGAATAACCACATCATGACCACACTCGGTCATACGTTTAGCTTTTTCCAATACAATATTAGCAATTCTTACATGTCTTTCGGCAGGTTCGTCAAAAGTTGAAGAAATAACTTCAGCATTAACGTTTCTAGCCATATCAGTAACCTCTTCAGGACGTTCATCAATAAGTAAAACTATCAAATAAACTTCAGGATGATTAGCTGCAATAGCATTAGCTATCTCTTTCAACAAAACAGTTTTACCAGTTTTAGGTTGCGCAACAATTAAACCACGCTGACCTTTACCAATAGGTGTAAACATATCGATAACCCTCGTTGAAATGGTAGCACCGTTATGCCCTGTTAATTTAAACTTTTCCTCAGGGAACAATGGAGTGAGGAAATCAAAAGGAATCCTATCTCTAATGTCTTCATTCCTTTTACCATTAACAAGATCAACTTTTATTAAAGGGAAAAACTTTTCACCTTCTTTTGGAGGGCGAATGCTACCTTTAACAGTATCTCCGGTTTTTAAACCAAAAAGTTTAATTTGTGATTGAGATACATAAATATCATCAGGCGAACTTAAATAATTGTAGTCAGATGAACGTAGGAAACCATATCCATCAGGCATAATTTCCAAAACACCTTCACTTTCAACAATACTATCTAAATCATTGAATTCTTCTTTTTTATATTCATGATTTCTGAATCTGTTTTCAGATTCTCTTGTATCAATAACCTCAGTTGGTGTTTCGTCTTTTATTTTTTCTTCAATAACTAAAGTCTCAATATTCTCAACATATGGAGGTATTATTGAAAAAGTTTCTTCAATTACCGGTTTGGGTTTTTCAATAACCTTAGCTTTATCAGCTATTATTGGCTTATGAATGATAACCGGTTTTTGAATAGGCTCAACTATACGAGGTCTTTCATGAACAGGCTCTTTTACTGGAACTTTAATTGGTTCTTTTGCCTTTTCAATAATCTCTGGCTTTTTATTTTTCTTATTAAAGAGGTCAGGCTTAACAGGTAAATCTTTTACTGTATTAGCTTTTTCAAGAATTTCTTTTGCAGGATGTTTTGAAGTAGGAGTAGCATTTGAAGTAGCTGCTCTTTGTTGTTCTTTAATCGGTTTAATGATTTTTTTCCTTTGACGAAATTCTTTTTTCTCTTCTTTCTTTTCTTTTTCCAGTATCTCAGGGCTAGGATTTATAGCCTGATGGTCGAGAATTTTATAAATAAGATCTTGTCTTAAAAGTTTATCAAACTTTGGGATCTTAAGATCTTTTGCGATATCTTTTAGTTCTGAAACTAATTTTTCGTTTAATGCTACGATGTCGTAAATCATGGGAGAATTACTTAATTAATATTTAATTATTGAATTGAGAGGTTTTATGTATTGACAAATTTTTTGCAAATAAATTGTATTAAATTTAAAACTATAAAAAGATTCTAAAAAACTTATACTTGAAGAACAATGTTATAGAATGTAATATTAAAAAATATTGAGATTTAATTCAGGATTTTTTTTGCAAAGATACAATTAAAAATCAAATTACAAATAAAAAATAAAAATAAACGTTCTTTGATAAATATAAAAATGATTAATATCTTTGCAAAATTAATAATAAATAGACAACATGATTCAAAGAATTCAAACAATTTACTTATTTATAGCTTTTTTAGCATCTGCAATATTGTTTTTTAACATACCTTTTGCAGTTTTTCAAATAACTTCACCTGTAAGTGTTGAGTTGCCATTTAATTTAATGTCAAAATATCAAAATGTTACTACTTTGCCTTTATTGATTTTAAACGCATTAGTAGTTGGGTTAAGTTTTGCAGCAATATTACTGTATAACAAAAGAACTTTGCAATTAAGAATAACAATGTTTTCTTTTTTAGCTAACATAATATTCATAATTGTATTATTTTTCAGTGCTGATAGTTTACAGAAACATTTAAATGTAGATGCTATTTATAAATTTGGAAGTTTTATTCCACTTGTAGTATTAGTAATGTTAATACTTGCGAGCAAAGCTATCAAAAAAGATGAAAAACTGGTAAAAGATACTGACAGATTGCGTTAATATTATTTATTTAGCTCAATAATTTCAAGATCTTTTATATTTATTCCATCAATACAAAACCTAATAAGTGTAATAACCTGGTGAAAGCCTGATCGCCCGGCCGCACCCGGATTAATATGCAAAAGTTCATGCTTTTGGTCGTACATTACTTTTAATATATGCGAATGTCCTGATATAAAAAGATTAGGAGTTTCAAGTTTAATAATATCTTTTACTTGTTTTGCATACCTATCTGGATAACCACCTATGTGAGTCATATATACTTTTACATTTTCGCAATTAAATATTAAAGATTCAGGATAGGTTGATCTGACGATATGACCATCAATATTACCATAAACCGCCTTTAATGGTTTAAATGCATTCAATTCATCAGCAGTAGCAATATCGCCTATATCGCCTGCATGCCATATTTCATTACAGTCAGCAAAGAAATCATATATTTTGGGATGTACATAACAATGAGTATCCGATAATAATCCTATTTTAATCATTAGTTCTTTAATTTGATTCTTTTAATACGATGCTTTTTTATACTTTTGCAAAAGTTATTAAGCATGCAAAGATAACATTTTAAAGAGTAACTTTTATAAATATTTCTTCCTTTTTTATTAATAACATTGTATCATAACTAAACATTAAACTATTGAAAACATTAAAATTCAGGATATATCTACTAGCACTTTTGTCAATGTTATTTTGGGGAATGTCGTTTGTTTGGTCTAAAATTGTTTTTGAATACTATCATCCCATCACAACTGTTTTCTTAAGATTACTTATTTCTTCTACAATATTATATACAGTATTCAAGATATCAGGAAAATTAGAAGTAATACATAAATCACATATAAAACTCTTAATATTAACTGCTTTCTTCGAACCATTCTTATACTTTTTAGGCGAAAACTTCGGACTTCAATTAGTTGAACCAACTATAGCGTCTGTAATTATTGCAACCATCCCTGTATTTACTTCTTTCTTTGCTTATATAATTTTAAAAGAGAAGTTAAATAAGTTAAATATAATAGGTTTGATACTTTCATTTATTGGAATATTAGTTATGGTTGTTGATAATAAACTAAACTTTTTATTTTCACCTAAAGGTATTGCTTTATTATTCTTAGCTGTTTTTGCTGCCGTTGGTTATGGCATATCTCTAAAAAAACTTGCGCATATTTATTCACCATTTTCAATAATAACCTATCAAAACTTAATAGGATTACTTTTATTCTTACCGTTATTTTTCATTTTTGATTTCAAACATTTCTTATCAGTACAGCCAACAGTTCGTTTAGTAGGTTCTTTATTACAACTTTCAATCTTTGCTTCTTCATTAGCTTTTATTTGTTGGGTATATGTTATCAGGAATTTAGGTGTAAGTAAAGCCAGTATCTTTACTAATCTTATCCCAATTATAACTGCTATATTTTCTTTCTTTATATTAAATGAGATGTTAACTATAAATAAGATCTTTGGAATTATAATAGTATTATCGGGAGTTACACTATCACAAGTTGAAAAATTATTTATTAAATTTAATAAAAAATAATACTTTGATAACTAACTACTGAAGAGAGTAGATGAAATGTTTTTTGATTTTTTTAGAATAAAATGATAGCTAATTAAAATTACTTTATTAATTTTGCAAACCCTTAGAAAAAAAAGGCGAGGTAGCTCAGTTGGTTAGAGCGTCGGATTCATAACCCGGAGGTCACGAGTTCAATTCTCGTTCTCGCTACAGAACTTAAATGTTCATAATAAATTGACCTGTGGTGTAATTGGCAACACGTCTGATTCTGGATCAGAAGAGTTTAGGTTCGAGACCTAACAGGTCAACACAGATAATTAAAAGCACTCTTTAGGGGTGCTTTTTTTATTTTAGTGAGGAACAAAACAGGGAACATTTAACAGATCATCTTATTTTCATATATATTCACCTATAAATCTACTTTTAATAAATCTGATTTATACCTGTTAACCTCTATTAAACAGCCCTATGGACACGTGTCCTAAAATGGCTCTATAGAGTATCAGTGTGTTAGGAGCATCTTTTTTTTTCGGGATGCATGAAAAAAGGCTTTTTCATGCATCCCGAAAATTCGAGGAGATAGAAAAAAGGTTTTTTCATGTTATATGAAAACGTGGGACGAGTGTCCGAAGCTTCGGACAAGCATCCCGAAAAATCGTGTAGCGTGAAAAAGGACTTTTTCATGCTACATTGAAATCAATGTATAGTGTCCGAGCCTTTGGATGCTCTACCCGAAAATAAAAGATGCTCGTCTAAAGGTTTTTTCATGCTACATGAAAATTCGGGACGTGTGCACAAATGTTTATTCTCA